>NZ_JAOTNT010000007.1:0-179151 GCF_025630755.1 Acutalibacter sp. LFL-21
TGCTCTCGATTTTCTGCGTTCTTTACCAGCATTTTTATCACCCTACACCATTATACCGCATTTTCTCTCTCAATACGAGAAAAAAGGCCACCAAAAGGTGACCTTTTTCGACAGGCTGAGACAGCTACATGCGTAGCTGTCTTTTTTATTTCAACCTTTAAGCTAAACAAAAAGGGCGAGTCCCATAAGGACTCACCCTTGGTCCGAGTGGCGAGACTTGAACTCACGGCCTCTTGACCCCCAGTCAAGCGCGCTACCAACTGCGCCACACCCGGACAACGTGGTCTATTATACAGGATGATTTTGAAAAATGCAAGCCCTTTTTTCGAAATTTTTGAATTTTTTTAACCTGGCAGGGATACGGCATCCCAGCACGGGAACGTGCCCACAAAAGGGCGTTTCTGTAAAGGGCCCCCATCGTGAAAAGAAGGGGAGCGGCCAGGCGCTCCCCTGTCGGGCTTATTCATTTACATGATGGCAAGTGGGGCAGGTCTTTCCGCCAGGGGGAAGCTGGGTTCCGCAGCGGTGGCAGAACTGCGGCGCCTTTGGTGCTGTATCTTCGGAAGGGGAAAGCTGGTTTAGCTTTTCTTCCATGCGGTGGGAGGAATCCACCTGCTGGGCCAGCAGCTTGATGATTTCAGAAAGCCCCAGCAGTACGCCGCAAGCGATGCCTGCTAGAAAAGCGCACCAAAGCAGCGCAATGGCCCCGCCGCCGGAAAAGGCCAAAAAAATCCCCCACAGTACGCCAAAGGCAAGCACAGCCCATCCAAATACCCGAAGGCCCAAGGACATGTCGTTCATCGTAACTCCTCCTCTCCTCTGCTTTCAGTATAGCGGCAACGAAGAAAAAAAGCAAGCGTTTATTCCCCTCTAAACTCACAGCCTGGAGCAGCAGGCTGCCACAGGCAAAGGCGCAAATCCACCCGGCCGTCCGGAAGGAAGGGAACGCCCTCCCGCTCTAAAAGCTGCCGCTGCACCGCCTTCCCGCCAAAGGCCCTCTCACAGCAGAGGGAGCCGTCCCGGTAAAGCACGCGATGGCAGGGAAGCCCTGCCGGAGCCCTGGCCATCACCGCTCCCACAATGCGGGACGCCCGAGGGCTTCCCGCCAGCAGGGCAAGCTGCCCGTAGGTTGCAACGCGCCCCTCAGGGATACAGCGAACCAGCTCATAAACGCGCTTGGGAAAAGTGTCCTCCATGATACTCGCCTCCCGCAGATTATTTTCCTTACTCTATCACGGCGAAAAACCGCTGTCAAGACACAGGCGTTTTCCCTGAAAAGGATGTGCCTTGGCGGCGTGTTGTCCAAGGAAGGACAAGTTTCCCCCCAGAGGGAGTTGATTTTTCTACGCATGTCCGGTATAATTAAATCAATCAAAAATCTTTCCATTTTGGGAGGCACGCTTTATGTTAGTTTCCGCAAAAGAAATGCTTCAGAAGGCCAAGGCCGGTAAATACGCTGTGGGCCAGTTCAACATCAACAACTTGGAGTGGACTAAAGCAATCCTGCTCACCGCGCAGGAGCTCAACTCTCCTGTCATTCTCGGCGTGTCCGAGGGTGCCGGCAAGTATATGTGCGGCTACAACACCGTCACCGGCATGGTCAAGGGCATGATCGAGACCCTGAACATCACGGTTCCTGTGGCTCTGCATCTGGACCACGGCTCCTACGAGGGCGCCCTGAAGGCCATGGAGGACGGCTTCTCCTCCGTCATGTTTGACGGCTCTCATTACCCCATTGAGGAAAATGTGGAGAAGACCAAGGAAATCATCCGGATTGCCACGGAAAAGGGCATCTCTGTCGAGGCTGAGGTCGGCGCCATTGGCGGCGAGGAAGACGGCGTTGTTGGCGGCGGCGAAGTGGCCGATCCCGATGAGTGCAAGCGCATTGCCGATCTGGGCGTGACCATGCTGGCTGCTGGTATCGGCAACATCCACGGCGTGTATCCCGAGAACTGGCAGGGCCTGAATTTTGAGGTTCTGGAGAAAATCCAGGAGAAGACCGGCACCATGCCCCTGGTGCTCCACGGCGGCACGGGCATTCCTGCCGAAATGGTGAAGAAGGCCATTACCCTGGGCGTCTCTAAGGTGAACGTGAATACCGAGTGCCAGCTGGCCTTTGCTGCCGCCACCCGGAAGTACATCGAAGAGGGCAAGGACCAGCAGGGCAAGGGCTTCGACCCCCGCAAGCTGCTGGCTCCCGGTACAGAAGCCATCAAGGCTACTGTCAAGGAGAAGATGGAGCTGTTTGGCTCTGTCGGCAAGGCCTAAAAACTGCTGAAAACGGCGAAAAAGAGATGGGACGGTACGTTTTTTCGTACTGTCCCTTTCTGTTTTGCCTAAATTTCTTGTGTTTTTCCACCCTTTGTGCTATACTATATCTGTTATTTTGTGCTTACCAGCCCTTGGGGCTGGCAAAAGACGGGAAAAAGCCCCGTTGTTGGGCAAAGCATGGAGGAAAAGATGGAGAGCAAGCTGTGTACAAACTGTTTTGCCGGCCTTCCGGCAGGCGGCGGCACCTGCCCTGTCTGCGGCTGGGACAATAACCAGCCGCAGCCGCCGGAGGCCCTCAGCTTCCATACAGTGGTTGCCTCCCGGTACCAAGTGGGCCGGGTCAAAGAGAGCAACGGTGAGGGGATTACCTACACTGCTCTGGATTTAACTACAAAAAAGCTGGTGGAGCTGCGGGAATACTTCCCACGTTCTCTGGCTGTTCGGAACGAGGATGGCTCCGTTGCCCCTGCGTCCGGCCAAGAGGCAGACTTTGACCGCTATCTGGACGAGTTTATCGCCTTGGCAAAAAACGTCAGCCGTTTGCGTGAAGTGACGGTGGTTCATTCGGTTTTGGATTTATTTGAGGAGAATTATACAGCCTATGCCGTCTATGAAGATGTGCCTTCCGTCTCCCTTCGCCGTTGGGCCGGGGACCACGGGGGAACCCTCCCCTGGAACACGGCCAACCGCATGTTCCAGCCCGTCCTTTCCGCCTTGGGCTTGATGAACTCTCTGGGCATTTCCCATTTAGGCATTTCACCGGATACTCTGCGTGTCACGCAGGACAACAGCTTGCTGATCACGTCCTTTTCGATCCAGGCGGCCCGGCGGGAAGGAACATCCCTCGAAGCCGAACTGGCCCCTGGCTGTGCTGCCGTGGAGCAGTACAGCACAAAGGCCCCCTGTGGGGAAATCAGCGATGTGTACGGATTTGCCGCTACACTTTTCTTTGCGTTGACGGGTAAGGTCCCTCAGGAAGCCCCCCGCCGGATGAAGGACCCGCGCTTGATGATCTCCAAAGAGGTGCTGCATTCCCTCCCGCCGTTTGCTGTAACGGCGATCGCCAACGCGCTGCAGGTTCGGCCTGCCCAGCGTACAGCCAGTTTCGAGCGGTTTAAAGCAGAGCTGTCCGCGGCCCCCGCGCTGGTAGAAGAAGTGGACCAGACAGAGGCGATTCGCCGCCTGCCTCCCTTGGATATCAGCATCCCCCAGGGACGTGGGATGCCCCCCTTTGTATGGCTTATTGGCTCAGCGGTGGTTACCCTTGTGGCGTTGGTAATCATTGCTTCTATTTGGCTGGGAGACCGGGGCATGTCGTTTCAGGACTTAACCCAGCTGTTCCAGCAGAGCAGTTCTTCCCAGGCGGCAGAGACCGTTCCCAATCTGGTCAATGCCAACTATGAGGAGGTCCAGCAGAAGGTAGAGAGCGGCGAATACAGCTTTCAGCTGGAGGTGACAGCCCAGGAATTCAACGACACGGTGGCCGAAGGCTGCATCAGCAGCCAAAATCCCTTTGCGGGGGAACCGCTGCCTGAGGACGGCACCATCACTGTTACAGTGAGCCGGGGCAGTTCTCAGCGGGCCCTTCCGGAATTTGCCGGGGTCAGCTATGAAAATCTCCAGCAGGTCCTCACGGAGAACGGCTTCGTTCCCCAGCGGGTGGATGAGGCCAGCGAGGATGTGGAGGCCGGATATGTGCTGCGCTACCAGGACTATGAGGCCGGAGATTCTCTGGAATATGGGGCCACAGTGACGGTTGTGGTCAGTTCTGGCCCAGCGGCAGCGGAATAAAAGAGAAGGGGAGAGCGCCTGTGCCCAATGTGTCAGACCGAAAATTAAAGCTCTTATATCTGCTGCAAATGCTCTGGGAGGGTACGGACAGCCAGCACGCCCTTACCCTTCCGCAAATGCTGGAGGGGTTGGAGGCCCGTGGAATTCAGGCGGAGCGGAAAAGCCTCTACGATGACCTGGAGACCCTCCGGCAGTTTGGGCTGCCCATTGCAACACGAAAGACCCGAAATTTTGAATATTTTCTTTCAGAGCGGCCTTTTTCCCAGGAAGAGCTCGCCTTGCTGATTGATGCGGTTTGCAGCGCTGGGTTTCTCTCCCGCCGAAGGGCAGCCCAGCTTGTTAAGAAGGTAGCTGCCCTGGGGGGAAAGCATCAGGCGGATGCCCTGCTTTCTGCCGCTGGAGACGCCCAAATGCCGCGGCTTTCCCAAGAGCTTCAGCCTCCCCAGCCAGAAAAAAGTCCCTCTCCTTCTGGAGAGGCGCTGCTGCGCCGCGCCATGGAGCGGGATGTGCAGGTGGTTTTCCAAACGAAAGAATGGTCCGTCACCTCCCGCGGCACTTTAAAGCAGGCGCAAAAGACAGTGGCGGTCAGTCCTTGGCAGCTGAGCAGGCAAGGGGGTGCACTGCATCTTCTGGCGTATGATTCTCAGGCGAAGGAGTGCCGTTGGTTTCCTGTAGCGGAGCTCTCTCAGCTAGAGCTTCTTTCCCTTCCCCGGGAAGGGGAACAGGCCCTTCCCGGGCCGGAGCGCCTGGTTCTGGAGTTCCCCAGCCGTCTGCTGGGCCAGGTGGCTGCGGCCTTTGAAGGAGAACTTAAATTGGAAACCATGGGAAAGAACAAAATTCGGGCGGCTGTCCAGGCCCCTTTGGACGGTTGGCTGATGAGCCTGTTGTTCACCCTGGGGCCGGAACTGCGGCTGGTGTCTCCCAAAAAGGCTGCCGAACAATTTCGCGAGCGGGCCAAAGCCTTGGCGAAAGTTTATAAATCTTAATTGGTTTCTTGGGCCGGCCCTTTACGAGCCGGCTTTTTTTCGCTTTCCCGTTCCCGGCGCTCTTCCTGCGGGGCGAAAACACGGCAGGTTCCGGCATATAGGATGGCAAACAGCCCGCCGGAGACCAAGGTCTGGGCAGCGGCTTGGTATAGGGCCTGAGAAAAGGAAAGACTTTCCAGGAGAAGCTGCCCTCCCATCACAGAGACCGCTGCACACAGCAGGGGGAGGGCCACATGCCGCAGCAGGGAGAGCCGCACACGGGTCACCTTTAGCAGCCGGTGAAGGCTGAGGGCTGCGTTGAAAATGGTGCTAAAAAACAGGATGCACACATAGCTCTCCATGCCGAAAAAGCGCAGCAGGCACAGCACCAGCGCCACCCGCAGGAAGGAATCCGCGAAGTTGTACTTCATGGAGTTAAACTGTTCGTCCATACCCTTCAGCAGGCTGTCTACCACCACATCCAAATAGATCAGCGGAACCAATGGGGCCAGCACCCGCAGGTAGGCTCCCGCGGCGCTGCTATGATAGAAAGCCTGGCCCCAGGCATCTCCAAAACAGAAAAACACTCCGGCAAAGAACGTGCCAAAAGCCAGTGCCAGCCGCACCGCCTTTCCTGTGATGTGAGCCACGGCCCGGCGGTGGTCCAGTTCCCGTTCCTTGGCAATCTTGGGAATGAGCAGAGAGGCAAAGGAGGAGAGCAGGGAAGAGGGGAAGTACAGCATGGGCATGGCCATCCCTTGGAGCAGCCCGTATTGGGAGAGGGCGGCGCTGTATCCCAGGCCGAATTTTTGCAGCTCCCTGGGGATGAGCAGGTTCTCCCCGGTGTTCAAAGCGCTGCGGGCGGCGGAGCTCAAGGTGCAGGGCAGGGCGATGTGGCTGAGCCCCCGCAGCACCCCTTGGGCCCTTTCCCGCTCCTTGGGGGTGTTCCGGCGCAGGCTGCGGCGGTAGGCGGCCCAGCTGCACAAAAAGGATACCGCCTCCCCCAGGGTGGAGGACAGCATGGCGGCAAAGCAGGCGGCCTCCAGGCTTTGGGGAGCCAGGCGCCAAAACAGCAGCACCGTGGCCCCAATGGTCAGCGCCTGCTCCATCACGTCGGAGAAGGCCGTGGACAAGGATTCATCCACCGCCAGAAAGTACCCCTTCATGCAGGTGCACAGGGACATAAAGGGCAGCCCCACCCCTAAAATCCGCAGGCAGGGCGCGGCGGCAGTGTCCCCTAAAAACAGGCGGGCGGCGGGCCTGGCCAGGCAGAACAGTGCCAGGGCAATCCCCAGGCTGATGGAAAGGCAGAACCCAAAGCACCGGGCCACGGTGGAGCGTATCACCTGCCGCTTCCCGGTGGCTATGGCCGCGGTGACCATCCGCGTCACCGCCAGGCTGATGCCCGAGGTGGACAGGGTCACCGTCAGCATAAAGATGGAGAAAATCAGCTGGTACAGCCCCATCCCCGCCGCCCCCATCTCCTGAGAGAGGAAGGAGCGGTAGCCCATGTTCGTCACGCGCAGCAGCAGGGAGACCGCCGTGAGCGCGGCCCCCTGGATGAGAAATTTTCGCTTCGTCATAGCGCCTCCGGTTGCAAGGGGATGGGGAATCAGGTATAATACGGGAAAGAAACCGTGAAATGAGGGAAGACCCATGAATGAGAACTGGACCGAACTGAAGATCAAGGTGCCGGCCCCCCAGGCGGAGATTGCCGGGGCCATCGCCAACATGGTGGTGCCCTATGGCATCTATATGGAGGACTATTCCCATTTAGAAGAGGAGGCCCTGGAGATCGCCCACATCGACCTCATCGATGAGGAGCTCCTCCAAAAGGACCGGGAGCACGCCATTATCCACATCTACATCAGCCCTGAGGCCAACCCCGCCGAGGCTGTCTCCTTCCTGGAGGAGCGCTTCCAGGCGGAAAATATCCCCTATGAGATCGACCGGGACTCCTGCGTGGAGGAGGACTGGATCAACAACTGGAAGAAGTACTTCCACCCCATCCCCGTGGGGGAGAAGCTCCTCATCCGCCCCCTGTGGGAGGATGACTACGACCCCCAGGGCCGCACGGTGCTCCACCTGGAGCCCGGCCTGGCCTTTGGCACCGGCACCCACGAGACCACCCGTCTGTGCTTGGAGCTCTTGGAGAAGTACGTCACCCCTGGCATCGACTTTTTGGACATGGGCTGCGGCAGCGGCATCCTGTCGGTGGCGGCCCTGCTGCTGGGGGCCAAGTCCGCCGTGGGGGTGGATATCGACCCCTTAGCCGTGAAAACCGCCGTGGAGAACGCCGAAACCAACGGCGTGGCGGAACGCTTCACCGGCATCTGCGGCAACCTGGCGGAGAAAGTCACCGGCAAGTTCCAGGTGGTGGCCGCCAACATCGTGGCGGATATCGTCATCCTCTTGAGCAAAGACGCCCCCCGCTTCCTCACCCCCGACAGCACCTACATCGTCAGCGGCATCATCGACACCCGGGAACAGGACGTCTTGGCCGCCATCCAGGACACCTTCCAGGTCATCGAGCGCCGGGAGGAAAAGGGCTGGGTAGCTATGGCGTTGAAGCTGAAATAAACGGGCCCCTTCCTCCCCTGGAGGAGAAGGGCTGGGTGGCTATGGCCCTGAAGCTGAAATAAAATGGGCAACAGAAAAGAGAGAGGGGAGACCTCTCTCTTTTTTGTATGGGCTAAGGTTCACTGGATATAGCGTTCTGTCAGCTGCACGGTTTGGTGGATGAGCTCTTCCCCTGTGGCGGTGTCAGTAACCACCACGGTGAACGCCTCATTCCAGGCGGGCAGATACGTTTCCGAGGGAATATACAGGTCGTAGGAGCGCACGGGGTTCTCTCTGGCGCTCCAGAAATATACGTCCTCGTCAAAGAAGCCGTTGCCCATGCCGTCGGGAACATCCTTGGTGGAGATGGTGGTTCCCAGCAGCGTGCCGTCCGCCGTGTAAATAGACGCTTCCACTTCCCGGTATTCGTCTGGGGTGGCGACGTAGATCCGGAACCAGTTTTCCGAGCGGGTAAAGGTCAGGCTGCCCAGCTCCATTTGCGTGTTCTGGGTGGTAAAGGGCTCATCTTCGCCGGCCCACCAAATGGAGTAGTAATGGAAGGGACCATCCAAATCCAGTAGACCCCCATCGTCATAGGTGGTGGAGGGAGTGGCGGTCTGAGTGGTCAGGTCGATGGTGAATTCCGCCTGCACAGATTCCTCCAAGTCATCAGGGTACAGCCGCAGGACGATTTGGTCATTCCCGGCGGGTACGCCGTCAAAATACAGGGTGCTGGTGGAAGAACGCAGGTCAGATGTGGGCCAAAATTCCCCTTTTTCGCCAGATTCAGCCAGGTTGAATTTGACCTCCAAGCCGTCCATGGTATATAGCTTGGGGTGAACATAATACTCGGGAAGGTTCATAGTGATAAGTGTCTGGGTGGGCGTGGCGTCAATGGATACCACTTGGGCCCCATCCACAGCTTCTCCGTCAATGGCGCCGGAGATATTGTGGCTGGTGTCCGCCGTCACAGAGAAGCTGGATTGGAAACTGGTGCCGGGCAAGTCCACCAAATCCCCTTTTGTTTCATAGTCGTTGGTGCGGGGATAACCGCTTAAATCGGGCAGGGAGAACTCCACTTGGGCGGTCTCCCCGTCTTCCAAAGGAGTATTCAAAGCACAGGAAATCATCCCAGAGAAATGGCCGTCTCCTGTGGAAGAAAGGCCTGTGACTGTTACAGGGGGGAGGGTCTCTCCGTTCACTGTCACTGTGGCATACTCCCTGGTACAAATATAGGCAAAGTTGTCAGACTGCTCCACAGGGAGAGTCACGTCCAGCGTGAAGGAGAGCATCTTTCCGTCGCTGTATGCCTGGGAGATTTCCAGTTGGGCCGAGCCATCCTGAGCCACGGCGGACACGTCCACCTCCTGGGGGTCATAGGTGTCCAGGTTGGCGCCATGGGTGGTTTTGTTCCCCCTGGCAGAGGTAAAATTCCCATTGAGGGCTTCAAAAAATTGTCCCACCCCCGGCAGGCTCTCCGCAAAGGCCGGGAAAGCGGCGTTCACCCCGAAGAGCATGCCGCAGCACAGGCAGGCGGCGGTGGCGGTGACCCACAACCCCTTGTGGCGGCGCCTGCGGGCGGGGGCCTCTTTCTGCACCCCCAGCATGCGGTAGGTGTCCTCAAAGCGCTGCATGGCCTTGGGAGTCAGGTTCCGGCGGGGGAGCTCCTGCTGCAGCTGCTCCAAAAAAGCCGCGTCTTTCATAAACATTCTCCTTTCTCCTGCAAGTAGATCTTCTTAAAGCGTTCCCGGCTCCGTGTGAGCCGGGTGCGCACCGCGCCCTCCGAAATGGACAGTGCCACGGCAATCTGCCGTATATTCAGGTCGTCGTAGTAGAAAAGGGACAAAATCAACTGGTCCTGGTCGCCCAGGCGGCCCATGGCCCGACCCACGTCCATGTGGGTGTCCCAGTCCGGCTCGTCCCCGGACTCGGGAAGCTCCTCCACAAAGGCGTAGTGGCTCTGGCTCCGCTGGATGTCCCTGCACTTGTTCAGCAGGATCTTCACCAGCCATGTCTTGAAGTACTGGTCCTTCCGCAGGGTGGGCAGGTTTTCCCAGCAGGCCAGAATGGCGTCTTGAATGGCGTCCAGGGCGTCGTCCTCCTGGTGGAGCACCAGCAAGGCCGTGTTGTACAGCATCTGCCGGTGCATGTCCATCAGCAGGGCGAAGGCCTCTTTGTCTCCTTTCTTCGACCGTTTGATAAGGTCCGTCATTTCGGTCTCCCTCCTTTCTCGTTCACCTATTAGTCGGATGGCGGCGCAAAACGTTACGCAAAATTGCAAAAACTGTCTCTTCAGGAAAAAGTCTCTCCGCCCACGCGGGCATGGGGGAGAGGGGATACAAAAAGGCCCCCCGCTTCATCCGCGGAGGGCCTCTTGCATTACAGATTCTCTTTCAACCAGGCAATGTCTTCCTTCAGGCAGGTAATGCGGTCTTTCCCGCCGTAGTTGGCCTCCCGCTCCACCACATACAGGACGTCGTCCCGCTGGGCGTCTGCGGCGGCCTTTACGGCTTTCCAGTCCACAATGCCGGTGCCCTGGGCCACATTCAGCTTGTCCCGCTCCTCGAACATCTTCAAGACCTCCGGCGGGGAGATGGGCTTGCCGTTCTCATCCAGCTCGAACTTGGGATGCTCCGCAGGGGCGTGCCGGGACTCCGGCTTGTCCGCGCCGATGATCCCGCCGTTCTCCTTGATATGGATAGCGGCAATGCGTCCGGCATGCTTCTGAATGTACTCCACAGGGTCGATACCCGCGGCGGAAGCCCAGCCGCAGTCGATCTCGAAGGCAACGGTCTCCGGGTCCGTGTTTTCAATGACCCAGTCCATCAGATATTTACCCTCATCCACATAGAACTCGCCCGTGTGGTTGTGGTACCCAATGGTGATGCCGTACTGCTTGGCCAGCTGACCGAATTTGTTCAGCTCCTCAGCCACTTCCTTGGCCTCTTCCGCCGTGTTGAAGGCGGTCATGGGGCAGGCCACGAACTTCACGCCCAGTTTGGCAAGGTAGGGGAGGTCCTGTTCCATGAACTCGAAGGCGACATGGGCGGAAACGGCCTTTACGCCGGCCTCCTCCAAAGCCTTCTGCACGTCCTCCACAGGGAGCTCCTCATAGCCGCGGGCAAACTCCACGCCGGAATACCCCATCTCTCCCGCGCACTGGATCTTGTCCAGCAGGGAGAGCTCGTTTTCAAAGCCAAAGGAATACAGCTGCAAATTGATATTGTTCACCTCAGGCGCACCTTTCTAGCCTAGCAAGGTCCCGAACAGCCGTCTCTTAGAAGTAGACGGGCTTGCCGGTCTTGGAGGACTGATAGATGGCGTCCAGAATCTTGGTGACCACGAAAGCCTGGTCGGCAGTGACGAACAGCTCGCCTTCGCCGCGCAGGGCTTTCACCCAGATCTCATGCTCCTTGGAAACGGGAGCGGGGCCCTGGCTGAAGCCGGGGATGTAAGAGGCAATCTTGTTGCCCACCATGGTCACAGCGGGCTGGCCAGCCACGATGTGGTTCAAGCGGACCTGGTCGGACAGGGTGTCCAAGCCGCCCTTGGTACCAGCCAGCATCACATGAGCCTTGTCGTTGCAGCCGGACTCAGGCAGCATATTCATGGCCCAAGAAGCGCGCAGGTTGATCACAGCGCCGTTCTTCATCTTGATGTGGCCAATCGCGGAGTCTTCCACGTCGTAGGTCTTGTTGTTCCAGCTGTCCTGCTCACCGCGGGAATTGATCTGGCCCTGATGCTCAGGATCCAGCAGAGTGCCCAGCTTCTCAAAAGAGGTGCCGACCACATAGTCCACATCGTAGTTGTTCATCATAAACAGGGTCAGGTCCAGCGCATGGGTGCCAATGTCAATCAGAGGACCGCCGCCCTGCTTGGACTTGTCGGTAAACACGCCCCAGGTGGGAACGCCGCGGCGGCGCAGATAGGTGGCCTCAGCGTAGTAGATATCGCCCAGCCAGCCGTCGTCCACAACCTTCTTGGCAACCTGGTTCACAGGGAAGTGACGGTACTGATAGCCGATGGTCAGCATCTTGCCGGTGCGGTCCCGGGCGTCCAGCATCTTCTGGGCGTCGGCGGGGGTGGCAGCCATGGGCTTCTCGCACAGCACATGCTTGCCGGCTTCCAGAGCGGCCACAGTGATCTCGCAGTGAGCCACGTTGGGGGTCAGCACATGCACAGCGTCAATGGTGGGATCAGCCAGCAGGTCGTGATAATCCGTGTAAACCTTGGCGTCCGGAGTGCCATACTCCTTGGCGGCCTTCTCAGCGCGCTCGGGGATCAGGTCGCAGAAAGCCACCATGTCCACATATTCCTTCTGCTGGGCCATGCCAGGGAAGTGCTTGCCGTTGGCGATGCCGCCGCAACCAATAAAGCCGATCTTCAATTTTGCCATTGGGATCTCCTCCTAATATCTCATGCGCCGGAAGCGCATGTTATTACGGCTCATATTTTATAATAATTTCCGATAAAAGTAAAGGGATTTCCTGCTTGGATCGAAAGAAGCCATCAGAAATTTTTTCTCAACAATTTTGGGGATTTTCCCTTCCACGGTGCAAAAGGCCGCAAAAGCCTTAATATTGTTTGCCCCAGTAGACCATATGCTTGGCAGGTTTTCCGCAGCAGACGCACACGTCCGACAGGTGCTCCTCTTCAAAGGGGATGCACCGGCTCTTCACACCGCCGGTCTCCTCTTTAATTTTCTCCTCGCAGGCGCTGTCGCCGCACCACATGGCCTTGATAAAACCGGGGCGGTTCTCCGCGGTGTCCAGGAATTCCTCATATGTTGTGGCAGTAAAGGTCTTTTGTTTCAAATTTTCCAACGCGCGCTGGTACATGGCGTCATGCAGGGCAGAGAGCGCGCTTTCAATGGCCCCCTCCAGGTTTTCCAAAGAGACGAACTGCTTTTCCCGGTTATCCCGGCGCACCAGCACACACTGGCCGTTCTCAATATCCTTGGGTCCGATCTCCAGCCGCAGGGGCACGCCCTGCATCTCATACTGGGCAAATTTCCAGCCGGGGGAGTTGTCGCTGTCATCCAGCTTTACCCGGAATGTCTCAGAAAGCTGGGCCTGCAGCTCCCGGGCTTTCTCCAGCACGCCGGGCTTGTGCTGGGCCACCGGCACAATCACCACTTGGATGGGGGCGATCTTGGGGGGCAGCACCAGGCCGTTGTCATCCCCATGAACCATGATGACAGCACCGATCATCCGGGTGGAGACACCCCAGGAAGTCTGGTGGGGATGGCACAGCTTATTTTCCCGGTCCGTGAAGGTGATATCGAAAGCCTTGGTAAAGCCGTCTCCAAAGTAGTGGCTGGTGCCGCCCTGCAGGGCAACGCCGTTGTGCATCATGGGCTCAATGGTATAGGTGGCCTCAGCCCCGGCAAACTTCTCCTTTTCCGTCTTCTTTCCCACCACAGCAGGAATGGCCAGGGTGTCCCGGTAGAAGTCCTCATAAACCTTCAGCATGGTCAGGGTGAACTCCTGGGCTTCCTCGGCGGTCTCGTGCATGGTGTGGCCTTCCTGCCACAAAAACTCGGAAGAGCGCAGGAAGGGGCGGGTGGTCTTTTCCCAGCGCACCACGCTGCACCACTGGTTGTACAGCTTGGGCAGATCCCGATAGGAATGGATGATCTTTTGGTAGTGCTCACAAAACAGGGTCTCGCTGGTAGGGCGCACATACAGCCGCTCTGCCAGCTTCTCGCCGCCGCCCTCGGTGACGATGGCGCACTCGGGGGCAAAGCCCTCTACATGGTCCTTTTCCTTTTGCAGAAGGCTCTCGGGGATAAACATGGGCATATACACATTCTGCACCCCCACTTTTTTAAAACGGGCGTCCAGATCGTGCTGCATATTTTCCCACAGGGCATAGCCATACGGCTCGATGACCATGCAGCCCTTCACGCTGGAGTAATCCATCAGCTCGGCCTTCTTCACCACATCGGTGTACCACTGGGAGAAATCCTCCTCCATAGAGGTGATATCTTCCACCAACTTTTTCTTTTGCTGTGCCATGATAAAACAAGTCCTTTCGGGCAGATTTCGTTTCTCCGTCCATTATATATGGACAGGGGCGGTTTTGCAAGAAAAAAAGCGCCCGGGCCTAAGCCCGGGCACATAATTCTGCGTTTTTTCTTGTGAAATTGAGAAATTTTTTACACCTTAGAGTGGCCCTCGATGTACTCCACCAAAGCGCCAACCGTCTTGATGTTTTCCACTTCCTCGTCGGGGATTTCCACCTCAAATTCATCCTCAATGGACATCAGCAGGTCCACAACGTCCAGGGAATCCGCGCCCAGGTCGTCTGCAAGCGTGGTCTCCGCAGTGATGGAATCCTCCTCCACATCGAACTGCTCGCTCAGAATCGCCTTGACTTTTTCTAACACCATTTCTCGTTCCTCCTAAAAAATTGTTTCGTGAGAATGCTTAGGGGCAGCGGGTATCCAGATATGGACAAACCCCGTCATTTTGTGATACAATCCATTCGGCTGGCGGTTTCGCCGCAGGATGTATCTGTCACTATCATTTTATTGACTCCATTCTGCTTTGTCAACTATGAATTCAAATTTTTATGATTTTCTGGGAAGGGACGGGAATCTATGAAACTTCAGCACGCCGCGGTCATCGGCCACCCCATTGGACACACCATGTCGCCGTTTATTCATAAGCGCCTCTTTGCCTTAGAGGGGCGCTCTGTCTCGTATCAGGTGCTGGATGTGCCGGACCTGTCCGCTTCCCTTCCCGCCCTGCGGTCTTTGGACTGTTTCAACGTCACCATCCCCCACAAAGGCGCCATCATCCCCTTTCTGGATGAGCTGGAGGAAAACGCGCGCCGGTTCGGTTCGGTAAACACGGTGAAGGTGGAAGCAGGGCGCATGAAGGGCTACACAACCGATGGGGCCGGCTGCTACAAAGCCCTGGAGAACCACGGCGTGGATTGTTCCGGCCGGGTGCTGCTGCTGGGCAATGGCGGCGCTGCCCGGGCCATGGCTTTCGAGGCTGCCGTCCGCCAGCGAGATTTGGATTTGACCGTTGCCTGCCGGGAAAGCTCCCAGCCTAAAGCGGTGGCGCTGGCACAAGAGGTGGCCGCCTTCCTGCGGGAGCGGGGCGACAGGGCTTTCCGCCTCTGCGTAAAAACCTATGAAGAGCTGGAGGAGGAGAGCCTTCCCGGCCATTCCGCGCTTGGTTTCGACCTGCTGCTCAACGCCACAAGCGTGGGCATGTACCCAAACACCGGGGAAAGTCCCGTATCGGGCGCTGTGCTGTCCCGCTGCGCCGCTGTGTTCGACGCAGTGTACAACCCCGCCCAAACGGAGCTTCTAAGGCTGGCAGGACAGGCGGGGGCAAAAACCATTGGCGGCATGGAGATGTTGGTCTATCAGGCGGTGGCCGCCCACGAGATCTGGTATGGCTCCCGCTTCCGCCAGGAGGACATCGCCCTCCTTTGCCAAGACGCCCAAGAGGAACTCTCCCGGGTTTTCCCGGGAAAAGAAACGGAGAAGGGGAGGGATGCGCAGTGAGCGAACCAGAGAAAAAGCGGTCCCGCAGAAGGCGCCGGCGGCCCCCCATAAAAAAGGCGGCGCCTGCCGCTGTCGCACAGAAGGAGGGTCAGGCGCCCCTTTCCGGGAACATTGTCCTCTGCGGCTTTATGGGCTGCGGCAAGACCAGTGTGGGAAAGCGGGCCGCAAAGCTGCTGGGGCGCCAGTTCTGCGACTTGGACAGCTATATCGAGCGAATAGCGGGCATGACCGTCTCGGAGATCTTTGCCCAAGAGGGCGAGGCTGGCTTCCGCGCCCGAGAGACCCAAGCGGCGGAAGAAGTGGCTTCCATGCAGGGAATGGTCATTGCAAGCGGGGGCGGCACAGTCCTCTCGCCGCAGAACGTGGAAGCCTTCCACAGGCATGGGGCGAAGATCCTCTTCCTGGATGTGCCTGTGGCCGCCCTACAGGAACGGCTGAAAAACGACAAACGCCGGCCCCTGCTCCAGGTTCCAGACCGGCGCCGGGTTATCGCGGAGCTCCATGAAAAACGGGCTCCCCTGTACCGGGCCGCCGCGGATATCGTGGTCGACGGAGGCGCTCCCGCTATAGTGGTGGCCAAACGGGTGGCGCAGCTCTTTCAGTAAGCTCTGTTGCTTTACTGCTTTTTGGGGATGAAGCAAAATTCTTGACAAATCCTGTCCGTCGTGATAAGATAATTGCAGTTTTCAAAAATTGGGAGGAACACAGAACGTATGATTTCCCATTGCACACAGCGATTTAGCTATTATTTTAGCTTGAGCCTGCGATTTACGGCCCAGGCTTTTTCTGCGTGGGATCATATCGGCTGCGTTGCTCATCAAAAGCATGGGAAAGGCCCAGTCCAAGGCGGCGCGTGAGCGCCGGCAGGGGAAGAGCGGCTGGCAGGGGTTTCTGCCAGGCCCGGCGCTTCTCTTGTTTGGAAAGGTCTTTCAAGGTTAAAAAACATGCTGGGTAGGCGGGGCCGTTGGGCTCCGCTTTTTTTGTTTCATTTTTGTGAAAGGAAGGAAACACAATGATCATCGTACTCAAACCCCATCAAAAGCAAGAGGTCGTGGACAACTTCATCCAAAAACTCACCAGCCACTATGATGTGCAGGTGAATACCTGGGTGGGTACCCAAAGCACGGTGCTGGGATTGATTGGCGACACCACCGCCATCGACGCGGAGTATATCGAAGCCCAGGATTTTGTGGAGAGCGTCAAGCGGGTACAGGAGCCCTATAAAAAAGCCAACCGGAAATTCCATCCGGACAACACCGTCATCACTCTGCCGGGAGGGCAAAAAATCGGCGACGGGCATCTGGCCTTGATTGCTGGGCCCTGCTCTGTGGAAAGCGAGGAGCAGATTTGCTATGTGGCTGAAAAAGTGAAAGAGTCCGGGGCCCAGTTCCTCCGGGGCGGCGCCTTCAAGCCCCGCACCTCTCCCTACGCCTTCCAAGGCATGAAGGCCGAGGGCCTGGAGCTGCTCTCCGAGGCCAAGAAAAAGACCGGCCTGCCCATCGTCACAGAGATCATGAGCATCGAGCACCTGCCCCTGTTCGAGGACGTGGATATCATCCAGGTGGGCGCCCGGAACATGCAGAACTTCGAGCTTTTAAAACAGCTGGGCAGGCTTCACAAGCCCATCCTGCTCAAGCGGGGTCTGGCCAATACCATCGAGGAGCTGCTGATGAGCGCTGAGTACATCATGGCAGAGGGCAACGAACAGGTCATCCTCTGCGAGCGGGGCATCCGCACCTATGAGACCTTCACCCGCAACACTTTGGACATCTCCGCGGTGCCGGTGCTGAAGAAGCTGTCTCACCTTCCGGTCATTGTGGACCCCAGCCACGCCTCCGGCATCAACTGGCTCATCGAGCCCCTGGCCATGGCGGCAGCTGCCATCGGCGCGGACGGCCTCATCATCGAGGTCCACAACGACCCCAGCCACGCTCTGTGCGACGGCGCCCAGTCCATCACCCCTGCCCAGTTCGACGCGCTCTCCAAAAAGGTCTCGCAAGTTTCCAGCCTGGTGCACAGCCTGTAAGGGGAGGAGCCAATGAAGATTGTTATTGTAGGCCTGGGCCTGATTGGCGGCTCTATCGCAAAGGCATTGAAGCAGAACACCCCTCATCAGGTGCTGGCTATGGATACCAATGAGGATGTGCTGCTGGACGCCTGCTCCTGCGGGGCCATCGACGGAAAGGCCTCTCTTTCGGATCTGGAACAGGCGGACCTGGTGTACCTAGCCATCTATCCTGAGGACATCCTGGAATTTGTCCGCCAGTATGGGGGCAGGTTGAAGCCCGGCTGTATCCTGACGGATACCTGCGGCATTAAGCAGGAGATTTGCGCCGCCATGGAGGAACTCTCCCAAAACGCCCCCTACACTTTTGTGGCGGGCCACCCCATGGCAGGGAAGGAACAGAGCGGCTTTTCCGCCAGCGACCCCAGCATCTTCGCCGGGGCATCCTATATCCTGGTGCCGGGCAGCGCCGCGCCGGAAGCGGTGGAAAGGGTAGCTTCCCTGGCCCGGCAGATGGGGTTCGGCCGGGTGGTGCGGGTCACGCCCAAAGAGCACGACCAGAACATTGCCTTTACCTCCCAAGTGCCCCATGTGCTGGCCTGCGCCTATGTGCTCAGCCCCCGCTGCAGGAGCCATCAAGGCTTTTCCGCCGGCAGTTACCGGGATGTCTCCCGGGTGGCCAACATCAACGATGCGCTGTGGAGCCGCCTGTTTCTGGACAACCGGGAATGCCTTTTGGAAGAGCTGGACGAGCTGCTTGGTAACCTGGAAAAATTTCGGGAGGCAGTCGCTGGAGGAGACGAGGCCGGGCTGCGGAAGCTGCTGAAAGCGGCGGCGCAGATCAAACAGGAGGTGGGCTGAGGCCCATCCCCACAGAAAGGATGGTAGTTATGAAGCTGGATGTACGCACGGCGCAGCCCTACAGCGTCTCTATTGAGAACGGCGTGCTGGACCGGGTGGGGGAGATCGCCCGGGAGAGCCGCAAGCCTGGCGCCAAAGCCATGGTCATCAGCGACTCCAACGTGTTTCCTCTATACGGGGAGCGGGTCAAGGCCTCTCTGGAGCGGGCAGGATTCCCGGTAAGCACCTTTGTGTTCCCCGCCGGGGAGCCCCAGAAGCAGATCAGCACCGTGTGCGGCATGTACCGGGCCCTTTCCGAGGCGGGCTTTACCCGCACGGATTTCATCGTCACCCTGGGGGGCGGCGTGGCCGGGGATATGGGCGGCTTCGCGGCGGCCACTTTCCTGCGGGGCATGGCCTTCCTACAGGTGCCCACCACTCTGTTGGCCCAGGTGGACGCCAGCGTAGGCGGAAAGACCGGCGTGGACCTGCCCTTTGGCAAGAATTTGGTGGGGGCCTTTCATCAGCCCTTCGCTGTGGCCGCGGACCCCCAGGCCCTGAAGAGCCTGCCGGAACACTTTTTCCGGGACGGCATGGGGGAGGTCATCAAATACGGCTGTATCGACGACGCCCCCTTGTTCAAGGCCCTGGAGGCCGGGACGGCTCTGCAGGACCTGGAAGATGTGCTTGCCCGGTGCGTGCGGAGTAAAATCCGCTTTGTGGAGGAGGACACCCGAGACACCGGCCGCCGCATGATTTTGAATTTTGGCCACACCTTTGGCCACGCCCTGGAAAAGCTCCACAACTTTCAAGAGCTATCCCACGGGGAGGCGGTGGGCATCGGAATGGTGATGGCCTGCCAGGTGGGGGAGAAGCTGGGCGTCACCCCGGCAGGCACGGCGAACCGGGTGCGGGAAGTACTGAAGCGTTACGGCCTGCCCACCCAGGACCGGTTTACCTGGGGGCAGGTTGTGGAGGCCACCGCGCTAGACAAGAAAAGTGATGGCAGCACTCTACGGCTCATCCTCCTCTCTAAGATCGGGGAAAGCCGCATCCATCCCATAGACCGGGAAGAACTGCTGGGGCTGCTGTAAAGGAGGGATTCTTGTGGCACAAGTGATCTATGGAAACACCTTTAGCGGGGGAAGCATCCAGGTGCCTCCCAGCAAAAGCGCCGCCCACCGCCAGGTGCTCTGCGCCGCCCTCTCGCGGGGGAGGTGCTCCGTCTCCAACGTGGATATGAATGAGGATATCAAAGCCACGGTGGCGGCTGTAACGGCCCTGGGCGTGCAGGCCCGCTATGATGACGCCTCCTCCCTTCTCACGCTGGACGCCTCTGGACTGGGCGGGCAGAACGCTGTCATCGACTGTGGGGAATCCGGCTCTACCCTGCGGTTTTTGATCCCCATTGCCGCGGCCCTGGGGGTCTCCGCCCGGTTTGAGGGCCGGGGCAGGCTCCCTTACCGGCCCTTGGGAGTGTATAAAGAACTGCTCCCCGCCCATGGGGTGGCGTTTTCCTCTCAGGGCGGGCTGCCGCTGGAAATTTCCGGCAGGCTGAAAAGCGGGGTGTACCGTCTGCCAGGGGACGTGAGCTCTCAGTTTATCACGGGCCTGCTGTTCGCTCTTCCCCTTTTAGAAGGGGACAGTGAAATTGTCCTGACCTCCCCGCTGGAGTCCAAGGGCTATGTGGATCTGACCCTTTCGGTGCTGCGGGAGTTTGGGGTTGCGGCCCAAGAGACAGCCCAAGGCTGGAAGGTTTCGGGTGGGCAGCGTTACACCGCCCGGAATACCCGGGTGGAAGGGGATTGGTCCCAGGCGGCGTTTTTCCTGTGCATGGCAGCTCTCTCCCCGCAGGGAGCGCAGGTGGAACTGCAAGGCCTTAGGAGGGATTCCCTCCAGGGGGACAAGGCTTGTGTGGACCTGTTCCGGAACTTTGGCCTGGAAATCTCTGGGCGGAGGGACTCTTTGCTGGCCTGGAACCCCCGGGCAGGGGAGCCCTATGGAGGGCTTCGTGGCTTTCCTATCGACGCCTCTCAGATTCCAGACATGGTGCCCGCGTTGAGTGTGTGCGCCGCATTGAGCCGGGGAGAGACCCGTATCTACAATGCGCAGCGGCTTCGCCTGAAGGAGAGCGACCGTTTGGCTGCTATGGCAGAGGCGCTTACCGGTTTGGGGGGACAGGTTCGGGCAACAGCCGACGGCCTGTTGATCCAGGGAGTGCCTCAGCTGGCAGGCGGCATTGCCCAAGGGAAAAACGACCACCGGGTGGTGATGGCTTTGGCGGCAGCGGGGCTGCGCTGTGAGAAAGGGCTGTCTGTTACGGACGCCCAGAGTATCCGGAAATCCTATCCCGGCTTTTTCAGGGATTTTATCAAGTTAGGAGGGTTCGCTCATGTCCTCGACCTGGGGTGAGCATATCAGAATATCAATCTTTGGCGGCAGCCATACAGAAGCCATCGGCGTGAATATGGACGGGCTGCCCGCGGGGGAGGCCATTGACTGGGAGCAGGTCCTGGCACAGATGGCCCGCCGGGCCCCTGGGCAGGACCCCACTGCCACCCGCCGCAAAGAACCCGACCAGCCCCAGGTGCTCTGCGGGCTTTTGGACGGCGTTACCACCGGCGCGCCCCTTTGCGCCATCATTGTGAATCAAAACCAGCGCTCTAAAGATTACGAGGGGTTGCGGGTGCGGCCGCGGCCCAGCCACGCCGACTACACCGCCTATGTGAAATACGGCAACCACCATGATGTTCGGGGAGGGGGACACTTCTCCGGCCGGCTGACAGCGCCGCTGGTGTTCGCTGGGGCCGTTGCCCGCCAGATTTTGTCCCGCCGGGGAATACAGGTCGCCTCTCATGTGGCCTCCATCGGAGAGGTGGAGGACACACCTTTCGACCCGGTGAACGTTCCAGCAGAGCTTATGGAACGCCTGAGCAAAGCGTATTTCCCCGTCATCCAAAAGGACGCCAAGGAAAAAATGCGGGAGGTGATCGAGGCCGCCCGCATGGATTGTGACAGCGTAGGCGGCACCGTAGAGTGTGTGGTCACAGGCCTGCCTGTGGGGGCGGGAAACCCCATGTTTGACGGGGTGGAAAACAAAATCGCCTCCCTTTGCTTCGGCATCCCTGCGCTGAAGGGGATTGAATTTGGATCCGGCTTTGCCGGCTCCCGCCGCCGCGGCAGCGAGAACAACGACCCATTCTATTACGATGAAAACGGGCGTGTAAAGACCCGCACCAACCATTCCGGCGGCATCCAAGGGGGCATTACGAACGGAATGCCCCTTGTGTTCCGTTCCGCTTTTAAACCCACTGCCTCCATCGCCCAGGAACAGGATACTGTGGATCTGACCACTGGCGAAACTGTCAAGCTGGTTATCAAGGGGCGCCACGACCCCTGCATTGTGCCGCGAGCCGCCGTAGCGGTGGAAGCTGCAGCCAGCGTGGCAGTTCTGGAGCTTCTGGCGGAGAGCGGCCTGTTGTGAGGACAGAGGGCGCCGCCCACATATAACGCCCGTCCTTTTCCATCATCGTGCAAGGAGGATTTTCTGTGGAACCATCGGATTACCAAGCCCGGCTAGGAGAGCTCCGGGATGAGATCGACCAAATTGACAGCCAGTTGCTTCCTTTGTTCCTGCGCCGCATGGCCTGTTCCCAGCGGGTGGCCCAGCTGAAGGGAGAAGCGGGCATGCCCGTGTTTGCCCCGCAGCGAGAGCAGGCCATCCTGGAAAAAGTGCGGACAGAGGCCGGGGAAGAAGGAGGGGCCGCCGCCGCGCTGTACGCTTCCATCATGGCCATCAGCCGGGCAAGGCAGCATCAAATGCTCCAAGGAGGGGGCCCCATCCGGGAATTGGAGAGGGCCGCTGCCCGCGCCCTTTCCACCAAAGGGGCCAAGGTAGTCTGCCAAGGCGTGCCAGGGGCCTTCTCCCATAAAGCGGCATTGCGCTTCTTTGGGCAGCTTGACCCGGAATTTGAGCCTACCTGGAAGCAGGTCTTTGAAGACGTGCGGACGGGGAGGGCGGATTTCGGAGTGCTCCCGGTGGAGAATTCCGCCGCCGGCTCGGTCACGGGCGTGTACGATCTCATTCTCCGCTACCGTTTTTATATTGTAGGGGCAGTGGATGTAAAAGTGGAGCATTGCCTTGCTGTGGGAAAGGGAACAGGCGCTGTCGCAGGTGCGGTGTCCCATCCGCAGGCCCTGTCCCAGTGCAGCGATTACCTGGAAGCCCATGGCCTGCGTGCAGTAGAGTGGTCCAATACAGCTGCCGCTGCCCGCCATGTGGCAGAGGACTGCCCGCCCGGCCTGGCAGCTATCTGCTCCCGGGAGGCAGCGGAGGAGTATGGCCTGACGGTCCTGAAAGAGGGCATTCAGAACGAGGCGGAGAACACCACCCGGTTCATCATCATCGCCAAGGAGGCCGTCCTGCCAGAGGAAGCAGGCAAGATCAGCCTTTGCTTTTCCCTTCCCCATGTGACGGGGTCTCTTTCCAGCGTTCTGGAGCGTTTTTCCATGGCAGGGCTGAATTTGACGAAGATCGAGTCCCGGCCGCTGCCCGGGAAAAATTTCGAGTACGATTTCTACCTGGACTTCACCGGGAATATCCACCAGCCGCAGACACTGGATTTAATCTGCGCCCTTCACGACGAACTGCCCCGGTTCTCGTTTTTGGGAAATTACATCGAGCTTTAACCGCTACCGCCATGGCCTTGACCGGCCTTATGAAAGGAAGATCTGCATGAAAGATATCGTGTTGGAACGAGTGGAAAACCAAAACCAGATTGATACCCTTTGCTCCATCGCGCAAAGGGTTTGGCACGAGACCTTTGACCCCATTCTGCCCGATGGGCAGGTGGACTATATGATCGACAAATTTCAGTCGGACCATGCGGTGAAAGACCAGATGGCCCATCAGAACTACCGCTATTATCTGGCTAAGCTGAATGGAGAGTACGCCGGATTTGTGGGCTTTGCGCCCCGCTATCAGGGGCAGGAGGAGATGTATCTGAGCAAGGTGTATCTGCTTCCAGAGGGCCGCCATCAAGGCGTGGTCAAGGCCATGTTCGGCCTGGTGGAGCAGGAAGCCAGAAACGAGGGGCTCTCCAAGATCCGACTGACTGTGAACCGCCATAACACCCATGCCGCCCAGGTCTATGAGCACTACGGCTACGAGACCGTAGAGGAGGCTGCCGCCGATATTGGCTGCGGCTACGTCATGGACGACTATATCATGGTGAAGCGCGTATGAGGCCGGGAGAAGCACTAGAGTCCCTGTCCCGGGACCAACTGTTGGAGCTGATTGCAATTTATTCCAAAAACTGGCTGGCTATGGATGGGGTATGGTTTCAGTCCGTGGAACGGAAATACGGCATGGAGGAGGCCATGTACCACGATGTGGAGGCCTGGAGGCGCTTCACTGTCACAGAGGCCCGGCGCATCAAAAAGTTTCTGGGCCTGCCGGAGCACCCTGGCCTGGAGGGCCTGGCCCAAGCGCTGCAATACCGGTTTTATGCCAACCTCAGCCGCTATGAGCTCTCCCTCCAAAACGGCAGACTGCTGTACCGTGTGCTGGAATGCCCTGTTCAGCAAGCGCGCACCCGAAAGGGTATGGGCCTGCATCCCTGCAAGCCTGCCGGACTTGCTGAGTACGCCGGGTTTGCCCAAACCATAGATGACCGGATTTCCTGCCAGTGTGTCAGCTGCTATCCCGATGTCACGGAAAGGGACTGTTCCTGCGCATGGTGTTTCCAATTGCAGGGGTAGTTTCCGGCGGACTGGGGATGACTGGCAATGTGTGAAATGACGAAAAACCGCAGGATATAAAGCTGGATTTCGCTGTTATAACGGCATTATATAAAAATTCGTGATTTTATATAAAATCATATTTGCGAGATATCCTCAAAAAAATCCAGGACAGCTTTTGTTTCTCTGGGCATGCCGCTGAAGGTTTTTTCCCGCGGCATGCCGTTTTTTGCTGTTGATTTGACATTTCCTTTGGTTGATGCTATGATGGAGCGCCTGTGGGACAGGCAGGTATAAAACACACGCACGTCCCATAGATATAAAACCGTAAAATCCATATCAGCTAAGGAGAAATGACGTATGAAACGGATTCTTTCCCTCTTTCTGACTGCCCTTATCTTGTCCGCCGGCGCTGCCACAATGGGGAGCGCTTCCGCTGCCGGGCTTTCCGAACACATTCAGGTGACCAGCTACGACCCGGGCATGGACTACACCGCCGCCATCCAGCGGGCCTTGCAGGATGGAAGCGCTTATGCTATGCAGGTGGGGGCCATTTATGAACAACAGCGCAACTTGAAAATCCGGGATCAAGGCCTGGACTTAGAAGAAACCACCTACTTTCAGGATTACACCACAGCAGAAGAAATTCTGCGGGCCATGGAGGAAGCGCAGAAGCCTTCCTATACCGAGGAGGATCTGGACCTTCTTTCCCGCATTATCTATGCGGAGGCGGGATGCACCTGGATCCCTGACTGGGTGCAGCGGATGGTGGGCAGCGTAGTGCTCAACCGTGTGGAGAGCTCTTACTACCCCGACACCATCCGAGAGGTGATCTACCAGCCCGGCCAGTACGCCCCCACCTGGGATGGCTCCATCTACAAAACGCCGGACGCCCGAACCATTGAAAATGCCCGCTATTTGCTGGAAAACGGGAGCATCTGCCCTGCCAATGTAGTGGGACAAAACTCCATCATCACGGGCAGCGGGGTCTACACTTCCTATTACGATTCCATTTTGGGAACCACCACATATTTCTGCTATTTATAAAAAGGACCGAATGGCACTCCCTCAAAAGGCCGGCATTTGCCGGCCTTTTCTCTTGCTTGGGTTTTCCCTTCGTGAAAGAAGCCCGGCTTCTCCAAGAAAGGAGAGGCCGGGCTTCTTGAAAATTTATTTTGTTTTGCAGAGGCCCCCGCTTACCTGCCGGCGGGGAAAACCCGTTGAAGCGGCCTCCGCTTCAGACGCAGGCCGTCACTTTCCTTGCGGCGCATGTAAACGCTTTGTACCAGGCCAAAGCCCAAATACATACAGACAGCAGAAGAGCCCCCCGCGCTGAAGAAGGGGAGAGTTACGCCCATAGCGGGCAGCACGGCCAGGCACATGCCAATGTTGGAAATGGACTGCAGCGCAATGATGCCAAAATAGCCAAAGCAGACATATTTGCCCAGGTCATCCCGCGAGGAGTGGGCCACGTGGAGCGCTTTCAGCATAAACAGAAAAAGCAGCAGCAAAATCAGCGAACAGCCTACAAACCCCAATTCCTCTCCCGCCACAGAGAAGATATAGTCGCTTTGTTGGAAGGGAACAATCCCGTCCGCCACCCGGCTGCCGTGGAACAGCCCCTGACCAGTGAGCTTTCCGCTTCCAATGGAAATGCGCCCTTGGTACTGCTGGTACCCATCATACATCTGCACATTGGGGTCATCCAGATTGAACAGGGCAATGAAGCGCAGCTTCTGATAATCCTCCATGACAAACTGCCACAGCAGGGGCAATGCCAGCAGGACAAGGCCTCCCAGAATGGCGAAATACCGCAATTTTACCCCTGCGGCCAAGCTCATCACCACAAACATGGCAAAGAAAACGATGGCAGCGCCGGTATCCCCCTGAATCTCACAAAGGCCCATGGGGACCAGAGCGTGAACAGCCAGAAGCACTACATGCAGCGGCCGGTCAATCCAACCCCGCTTTCGCAGGGAATCCAGGTGCTTGGCAAAGGTCAGGATGAAGGCGATCTTCACTGCCTCTGAAGTCTGAAAGCTGAAGCCGCCAATATTGATCCAGGCCCGGGCGTCTACGCCGCCGCTGCCCAGCGCCCTGTCTCCGAACAAAGCAGTGTAAATCATCAGAAAAACCGATGCCCCGGCAAACAGGTACCAAAAATTCGCCAGCTCCCCATAGTCCATCAGGGAGATGACAATGGCCCCAATAATCCCCAAGGCCACAGCCATGGCTTGGGTACGGAAATAGCTGCTCCCTCTGGCGCTGTCCACGCTGCGTAGCAGCAACAGGCTGTAGGCGGAAATTGCCGCCAGCAACAGCCACAGCAGGATATCCGCTCTTTTGATATAATTCCAAATGCCCTTAAAACAACTCTTTATCATAGCAATCCTATTCTTTCACGGGGGCTGCCATTCTACGCTGCCCACCCTATGCAAAGTCTCTCGAATTATGTCAAATCATTATACCATATCCACAGAAGGGCTTCAAGCTGTTTCTTTGTAATAGCCCCGTTTTTTCCTCTTCCAGCCCTCGGGTGATGAAAGATGGCGTTTTGCAGCCTCCGCCGCGCAATTTGATGTAAGAAGTAAAAAGGGATGCTTTCGGGCTTTACTATTCCTGAGAGATACTTTATAATGTAAAGGATCGAAAAAATCTATTTTTGGCCGTACAGCGGCCGGAAAGGTGTGGGGAAGCATGCTTTCTGACATTGAGATCGCCCAAAGCACAACGCTCAGACCCATTGCGGAGATCGCGGCAGAGCTGGGTATCCAGGAGGACGAGCTGGAGCTCTACGGGAAATATAAAGCCAAGATCAACGAACGGGCCTTTGTCCGTCTGGCAGATAAGCCCAACGGCAAGCTGGTGCTGGTGACAGCAATCAATCCCACCCCAGCCGGTGAGGGGAAAACCACCACTACCGCAGGTTTGGGACAGGCCATGAAGAAGATCGGCAAAAACGCCATCATTGCCCTGCGGGAGCCCTCTTTGGGGCCTGTGTTCGGCATCAAGGGCGGGGCGGCCGGCGGCGGCTATGCCCAGGTTCTGCCCATGGAGGACATCAACCTCCACTTCACGGGGGACATGCACGCCATCACCTCTGCCAACAACCTGTGCTGCGCCATGCTGGACAACCATCTGCAGCAGGGCAACACCTTGGGGATCGACCCCCGCCGCATCCAGATCAAGCGTTGCCTGGATATGAACGACCGGGCCCTGCGGAATATCGTCATCGGCCTGGGAGGCAAAATTAACGGCGTGCCCCGGGAGGACGGCTTCATCATCACCGTGGCCTCCGAGGTCATGGCCATCCTGTGCCTTGCCAAGGACATGAACGACCTGAAGGAGCGCCTGGGGAATATCCTCATCGCCTACACCTACGCCGGAGAGCCCGTCTACGCCCGGGACATCAAGGCCGAGGGCGCCATGGCCGCCCTGCTGCGGGATGCCGTGAATCCCAATTTGGTGCAGACCATCGAGGGCACCCCTGCCATTATGCACGGCGGCCCCTTTGCCAACATCGCCCACGGGTGCAACTCGGTGCGGGCCACCCGCCTGGCCTTGAAGCTGGCGGACTACTGCATCACGGAAGCCGGGTTCGGTTCCGACCTGGGCGCGGAAAAATTCATGGACATCAAGTGCCGCATGGCTGGCTTGGCCCCCTCCTGTGTGGTGGTGGTGGCTACCGTGCGGGCGCTGAAATACAACGGCGGCGTACCCAAGGCGGAGCTCTCCGCAGAAAATGTCCCCGCGCTCGAGAAGGGCGTTGTCAATTTGAAGGCCCATGTGGAGAACATGCAGAAGTTCGGCGTGCCGGTGGTGGTGGCCATCAACCGCTTCGGCACCGATACCGGCGCGGAACTGGCCGTTATCGACCGCTGCTGCCAGGAGCTGGGCGTTTCCTACGCCCTGTCCGAGGTGTTCGCCAAGGGCGGCGAGGGCGGCGTGGAGCTGGCCCAGACCATCTGCCGCGTTATCGAAGAGAACGAGGGCAAGACCCATTTTGCCCCCATCTATCCCATCGAAGCCACCGTGGAGGAAAAAATCACCGCCATTGCCCAGAAAATCTACGGTGCCAAGGATATAACCTTTACGGCTGCTGCCCAAAAATCTTTAAAGGATATCAAAGCCCTGGGTGGGGACAGCATGCCTGTGTGCATCGCCAAGACCCAGTACTCCCTGTCCGATAACGCCAAGCTGCTGGGCCGTCCTACGGATTTCACCATCACTATCCGGGACCTGCGGCTTTCCAACGGCGCGGGCTTTGTGGTGGCCTATGCTGGTGATATTATGACCATGCCCGGCCTGCCCAAAGTCCCCGCTGCCGAGAAGATCGACGTGGATGACAAGGCGGTCATCCACGGCCTGTTCTGATATGGCAGAGCAGATGATCACCCATTCCCCAGAGGAGACGGCAGCCTTGGCCCAGCGCCTTGCCCAGGATCTCAAGGGCGGGGAGGTTGTGGCCTTTACCGGCGGCATGGGGGCGGGGAAGACCGCCTTTACCCGCGGGCTTGTCATGGGCCTGGGAGCGGGAGACGTGGTCTCCAGCCCTACTTTCGCCCTGGTCAATGAGTATCAGGGCCGTTTGACAGTGGAACACTTCGACATGTACCGGGTGGAGAGCTGGGACGACCTGTATTCCACTGGTTTTTTCGACTATCTTGGCTCGGATTGCATCCTGGTGATTGAGTGGAGCGAGAATATCGCCGGTGCCTTGCCTGAGGACGCGATCACCATTGATATCCAGCCGGGAGAAAGGGAAAATGACCGCATCATCACCATCAGCGGCTGGAAAAAGGAGGGGAAGCCATGCTGATTCTAGGCATCGACTCCTCAGCAGGTCCCGCTTCTGCCGCTTTGGTGGAGGATGGCTGCCTGTTGGGTGAGTTTTATATTCACACAAAACAGACCCACAGCCAGACCCTGCTTCCCATGGTACAGCAGCTTCTGGCTTCTGCGGGGCGCTCTTGCGGGGACTTGGACGCCTTAGCCGTGTCTCACGGACCCGGTTCCTTCACGGGGGTGCGGATCGGCATTTCCTGTGTAAAGGGAATTTCCTTTTCTAACGATATTCCCTGTGTGGGGATCTCGACGCTGGAAGCCATTGCCTATGGAGGCTTGGCTGCGGAGGGAAGCGTGCTTTGCGCCGCAATGGACGCCCGCTGCAGCCAGGTGTATAACGCCTTGTTCCAGGTGGAGCACGGTGTCCTCCGTCGCCTTACGGAAGACCGCGCCCTTTCCATTGCGGAGCTGGAAACTCAGTGCCGCAGCTATGGGGAGCGCCTCCTTCTATTGGGGGATGGAGCCGCCTTGTGCCACAAGACGTTTTCCAAGTGGGGGGCCCGGCTTGCTCCAGAAAATATGCGGTTTCAGCACGCGGCTTCGGTGGCGCTGTTGGGAGAACGCTCTGTTCGCGAAGGGCAAGCAGTTCCGGCAGCCGTTTTAGCCCCGGTGTATCTGCGGCTTCCCCAGGCGGAGCGGGAGATGAAAAAGCGTTTAAGGCAGAAAGCCTAGTGTGCAGAACGGTTCTCAAAATACGATCATGCTTTGGAAAGGAGATTTCTCTATGAAATTAGCTCTTGGATGTGACCACGGCGGTTTTGAATTAAAAGAGGCGGTTCGCAGCTACTGTGAAGAGCGGCAGATTCCCTATGAGGATTTTGGCGCGTACAGCACAGAGTCGGTGGACTATGCCCCCATTGCTGCCAAAGCGGCGCGTTATGTAGCCTCTGGCCAGGCGGATTTCGGGGTGCTGATCTGTTCCACAGGGATTGGCATTTCTATGGCCGCCAACAAAGTCAAGGGCGTTCGGGCGGCCCTTTGCACGAATGAATACTGCGCTGAGATGACCCGGCGCCACAACAATGCCAACATTCTCTGCATGGGCGGCAAAGTGGTGGATCAGCAGACAGCCATAAAGCTGTTGGATATCTTTCTGCACACCGAGTTTGAAGGAGGCCGGCATCAACGCCGGATTGAACAAATCGCTCAAATCGAGGACGGAAAGCTATAATACTTTACAATGTTTTTTCGGGAGGAAATACGTATGAAAATGGAAGAGTATCCCAATGTTTTTGTCATGGATCATCCTTTAATCCAGCACAAGCTGACTTTTTTGCGGGACGTTTCCACTGGCACGAAAAATTTCCGTGAACTGGTCAGTGAGATTGCCATGCTGATGTGCTATGAGGCGACCCGCGACCTGCCTTTGATGAACGTGGAAACAGTAACCCCCATGGAGAAAACCACTACACAGGTAATTGCCGGCCGGAAACTGGCTTTTGTGCCCATCCTGCGGGCAGGCCTGGGGATGGTGGATGGCATGCTGAGTATGGTGCCCTCCGCCAAGGTGGGCCATATCGGCCTGTACCGGGACCACGATACCTTGAAGCCTGTTGAGTACTACAACAAACTTCCCCAGGATATTGAAGAGCGGGATGTAATTGTGCTGGACCCCATGCTGGCCACCGGCGGTTCCGCGATAGACGCCATCACTATCGTCAAGCGGAGCCATCCCAAGAGCATTAAGTTCCTGTGCGTTATTGCTGCCCCCGAGGGCCTGAAGGCCCTGACCGAGGCCCATCCTGACGTGCAGATCTACTGCGCCGCGGTGGATCGCTGCCTCAACGAGAATGGATACATTCTTCCTGGCTTGGGAGACGCTGGAGACCGGATTTTCGGCACACTGTGACAAAATGAAATAGGCAGGAATTGGGCGCGCCGCAGTCTGGAAGCGGCGCGCTTTTTCTGTGATGGGGATGTGAAATTTTTTAGAACCCTTTCAAATGCCTGGAAAATGTGGTATACTAGGGAGTCGATAGAGCATATTTATGCAATTCATCTGTATTTCTTTTACTTTTCATCCAGAAAGGGCACAGGAATGCCATGAGTGAAATGAAAACCCAGCGCCTCAGTGATTCGGTGGCGCTGCATACCTTTTCCGACTCCCGCTTTAAAACGATGAAGGTCTCGGTGAACATGCTGGTTCCCCTGCGAAAGGCCACTGCCGCCCGCAATGCCATTTTGCCAGCTCTTGTCAGCCGCGCCACCCGGGAATATCCCGACTACACCGCCCTAAACTGCCGCTTGGCCCAGCTGTATGGAGCTTCCCTGAGCAACAGCGTGCAGAAGGTGGGGGAATATCAGGTGCTCACCCTGTCCGCAGCAGGGCTTTCTAACCGCTATGCCTTTGGGGGAGAGGACATGTTCGCCCAGCTGACAGAGCTCCTCTTTGACGTGCTGTTCGACCCTCTAAAGGATAGCGGGGGCTTATTTCCGTTGGAAGGCTTCCAACAGGAACAGCGCCAAATGCTGGAGATGCTGGACGCCGAGTTCAACGACAAAATGACCTATGCCCACCGGCGCTGCGAAGAGCTGCTGTTCCAGGGGCAGAGGGCAGAGGTGGGCCGCTGTGGCACGCGAGAAGATGTGGAGGCCTTAGACCGGCGCCAGGTTACTGCCGGCTGGCAGGAGCTTTTGGAAAGCGCCCGAATTGAAATCTTTGCCCTGGGCGGCTGCAGCCCGGACCCAGAGCTGTTCCGCGCCCGTTTTTCCGGCTTGGGAAGCCCGCAGCCCATCGGACTGCTTGCCTACGAGGAGCCGGGGGAGGTCCGCCGGCTGGTGGAGGAGCAGCCCCTCTCTCAATCGAAGCTGTCCATGGCCTTCCGGGCGGACTACGCACCGGAAGAAAAACGGCTTTTTCAATTGATGGCTGCGGTGCTGGGCGGTGTGCCCAGCTCTAAACTATTCCAGAACGTCCGGGAAAAAATGAGCCTTTGCTACTACTGTTCCGCTGGGATGGCGCCCAACAGCCGGGCCATGTTCATTGAAAGCGGCGTGGAGACCGAAAATCTGGAGCGTGCGGAAGAAGCTATTTACAGCCAGCTCCATGCCCTGCAAAGGGGGGATTTGACGGAGGAAGAGCTGCTCTCCGCCCAGCTGGCCCTGCAGAATTCCCTGCGCTCTGCCACGGATTCCCTGCCTGCTATCGAGGGCCTCTCCCTAGGCCAGCTTTTCGGCGGGCACGTGCTCTCTCCGGAGGAATCCATCCAGCAGCTCATGTCTTACACGAAAGAACAGGTGGTGGAGGCCGCCCGCAGGCTCCGTCCAGCGGTGGTGTACACCTTGAAAGGAGGCAGCGTCCATGAAGCCGAGGGTTGAGACTATCACCAGCAGCCAGGTGGGCGACAGCTATTACCGCATTCAGCACCCTACGGGGCTCACGATCCTTTTATACCCCAAAGAGCGCTGCAGCACAGCGTACGCTATGTTTGGCACTCGCTACGGTTCCATTGACAACTGTTTCCAGCGCGGAGATGAATCCCAGCCGGAACTGGTACCCGAGGGAATTGCCCACTATTTGGAGCACAAGCTCTTTGAAAGCGAGGAGGGCGACGCGTTCGACCGTTTTTCCAAGACTGGCGCCAGCGCCAACGCCTTTACTTCCTTTGACTCCACCAACTACTTGTTCTCCTCCACGGGCCAGATTTACGAGTCCCTGGAAATTTTGCTGGATTTTGTACAGTCTCCTTACTTTACAGAGGAAACCGTCCGCAAAGAGCAGGGCATTATCGGCCAGGAGATCAAAATGTACGACGACGACCCCCAGTGGCGGGTCATGTTCAACTATTTGGAGGCCATGTACCATGCCCACCCAGTGCGCCAGGATGTGGCCGGCACGGTGGAGAGTATCGCCAAGATCACGCCGGAGCTGCTGTACCGGTGCTATAACACTTTTTATAACCTGGGAAATATGGTCTTGGCTTTGGCTGGAAATTTCCAAGTGGACAAGGCGTTGGAGGTTTGTGATAGGATGCTGAAGCCTGCGGAGCCCTTACCGGTCAAGCGAATCTTTCCCTTTGAGCCGGATTCCGTGGTGACGTCCTGTATTCAACAGCAGCTGCCCGTGGCCTCTCCATTGTTTCAGTTCGGCTTTAAAGAGCCCCGGGCCAATCAGATCCGCACGGAAAAGGATGTGGCCGCTGTAGAGGTCCTTATGGAAACATTGGCCTCCGATGCGTCGCCTCTGTTCCGGGACCTGCTGGACCGCGGCCTTGTCAATGAGGCCAGCTTCTCTTATGAATATTTCGAGGGGAATGGCTACGCTACCCCCATGTTCTCCGGCGAGTCCAGAGACCCCCGGGCGGTTGCAAAGTCGATCTTGCAGGAGGTGCGGCGCTTTCAAAAAGAGGGCATCCCTCCAGAGGCTTTCGAGCGCTCCAAGCGTTGCCTCTACGGGGAGATTGTTTCGGCCCTGAACAGCACGGGGAACATCGCAAACGGCCTGTCCAACATGGAGCTGCGCGGGCGGGAGCTGTTCACCTATATCGACGCCCTTGCCCAGCTTCGCCCAGAGGATGCTGAGGAGAAGCTCCAACAGATTTTCCAGGAAGGGCAAAGCGTGCTCTCCGTGATTTTACCGCTGGAACCATAAACCTGCCAAAGGAGGACATAAAGCTATGACCTATAATGTCACGTTTCCCCATCTGGGGCTGGAGTTCAACATCAACCCGGTGGCTTTTTCCATCGGGAGCTTCCATGTGTATTGGTATGGCATCATCATTGCGGCAGGGTTCCTGCTGGCATTGATCTATGCCAGCTTTAGCTGCAAGAAAATGAACATTGACATCAACCGGCTGTTCGATGTGGTTATTGTTGGCCTCATCGCCGGGGTAATTTTCGCGCGGCTGTTTTATGTGGTCTTCTATCCCGGTGATAAATACTGGAAAAATCCCTTGGAGATCTTCCAGATTCACGACGGAGGCCTGGCCATCTACGGCGGCATTATCGGCGCTGTGGTGTTCGGCAGCCTGATGGCCAAGCTCCGCAAGCTGAAGGTTACCGCTGTTCTGGATATTGCTGCCCTGGGTTTCCTCATTGGCCAGTGTGTGGGCCGCTGGGGCAACTTTATCAACCAAGAGGCCTTCGGCTCCGCCACGGAACTGCCCTGGGGCATGCACAGCGAAAATACCGCCGCTGTAGTGGATGGCAATGTGCACCCCTGCTTTCTGTATGAATCCCTGCTGTGTTTGCTGGGCTTTGTGCTTCTGCACTTCTTCACCCGCAGGTTCCGCCGCTATGACGGCCAAACCTTCCTGCTGTATATCGTCTGGTACGGCGCCTGCCGGTTCTTCATCGAGGGCTTGCGCACGGACAGCCTTATCATCCCTGGTACAGGCCTGCGGGTCTCCCAGGTGATCGCAGCGGCATGCGTGGTGGCCGGCATCATCCTGCTGGTTTTGTTCCGGCACAGGACCAGCTTGACCGGCTGCGGTGACCGCCGCGTTATGGAAGCGGTCGGCCTGGTGGAATCCACCGCTTTGCCCGAGGATGAGACCCCCAGCACAATCTTCGGGGACCTTCCTCCGGAGGAGATCCAGGAGATCTTCCACGGGCACCCCGCCTGGGAAAAGGGAGAGCAAGCGGCCAAAAAGGCCGAGGAAGAAGAGGTTAATGATCCAGAGCCCGCGGCAGACGGCCCAGCCGGCGCAGAAGCGGAAAAGGAAGAGGAAGAGACGGAGTAATTTTGCAGGATCATGTAATTGGAAAGGAGCAGATGAACATGGCGCAGCGCATAGACGGAAAGGCGGTTTCTGCAAAGGTGCGGGCAGCGGTGGCCCAAGAGGTGGCCGCCTTGAAGGAACGGGGGGTAACCCCCGGCCTGGCAGTGGTCATTGTGGGAGATGACCCCGCCTCTCGCATCTATGTGAACAACAAAAAGAAGGCCTGCCAGGCCACTGGCATCCATTCGGAAGAGTATGCCCTGCCCGCTTCCACTACACAGGAGGAGCTGCTGGCCTTAGTGGACCAGCTTAACCACAAAAAGGATATCCATGGCATCCTGGTTCAGTCCCCCTTGCCCAAGGGCTTGGACGAGGGAGCGGTGGTGGAGGCCATCGACCCCCAAAAGGATGTGGACGCCTTCCACGCCTACAATGTTGGGAAGATCATGATTGGCGACTATCACTTCTTACCCTGCACCCCTGCCGGGATTATGGAGCTGTTGAAGGCTTATGAGATCTCTGTGGAGGGCAAGCGCTGTGTTGTTATCGGCCGCAGCAACATCGTGGGAAAGCCCATGGCCATGCTTTTGCTCCATCAGAATGGCACTGTCACCATTTGCCACAGCCGCACCAAAGATTTGCCGGAAGTCACCCGCCAAGCGGACATCCTGGTCTCCGCGGTGGGTAAGAGCCATTTCGTCACAGCGAATATGGTCAAACCGGGGGCGGTGGTTATCGATGTGGGCATGAACCGGGATGAAAATGGAAAGCTTTGCGGGGACGTGGATTTTGACACGGTGGAACCACTTGCTTCTTTCATCACCCCGGTGCCGGGAGGCGTGGGCCCTATGACCATTGCTATGCTGCTGAAAAACACGGTCACAGCTGCCAAGCTGCAGAACCAGCTGCTCTGACCAGACGGGAGTTGTCTCTTTATGGCAAGTTTGCTGGAAAAAATCCATTCCCCAGAGGATATCAAGGGCTTCGGCGGGGAAGAGCTGGACGCCCTTTGCGAAGAGATGCGCCGTGTCATCATCGAGACGGTCTCCGCAAATGGGGGGCATTTGGCCTCCAACCTGGGTGTGGTGGAGCTGACCGTGGCCCTGGCCCTGGCCTTTTCCCCCCCGCGGGACACCATCGTTTGGGATGTGGGACATCAAAGCTACCCCTATAAGCTTCTGACAGGCCGGTATCCTCAGTTTTCCACCATCCGGCTGGAAGGGGGGCTGGCGGGCTTCCCCTGCCGGGAGGAGAGCGAGTACGACAAGTTCACCAGCGGCCACAGCAGCGCCTCCATCTCTGCGGCGCTAGGTGTTTCCGAGGCGAATTTCCTCCAAGGGAAAGAGGGCTATGTGGTAGCTGTCATCGGGGATGGCGCCCTCACGGGTGGCTTGGCCTATGAAGGCTTGAACAACGCGGGCCGCCTGCACCGGAACCTGATCGTAATTTTGAACGACAACACCATGTCGATCTCCAAAAACGTGGGTTCCATGGCACGCTACCTCAGCTATATCCGCACAAAGCCAGGGTATATCAAGACCAAAAACCGCCTGGAACGGACCCTTCGGAAGATACCCGGAGTGGGCCCGGCGGTGGCCTCAGGCTTGCGAAGCCTGAAACGGAGCGTCAAGCGGATCTTCTACAACTCCACCATCTTTGAGGACATGGGTTTTGCCTATTACGGCCCCTTTGACGGCCACAACATCAAGGAGCTGGCAGAGACCTTGGAAACCGCAAAGCTGATCCACAAGCCGGTGCTGCTGCATATCCGTACCTACAAGGGCAAGGGCTATCAGTACGCCGAGCAGGACCCCACCATTTACCACGGCCTTTCCGGTTTTGACGTGACCACCGGCGACACCGGCGCCAAGTCTCAGAGCTTTTCCGATGAGTTTGGGCAGGCTCTTTGCAGCCTGGCCCGGGAAAACCCAAAGCTTTGCGCCATCACTGCCGCCATGCAGAACGGCACCGGACTCACCGCCTTCCGAGAGGAATTCCGCAGCCGTTTTTTTGATGTGGGCATTTCCGAGGAACACGCTGTTACCTTTGCCGGGGGATTGGCGGCCGGAGGCATGCTGCCGGTGTTCGCCGTGTATTCCACTTTTCTGCAGCGGGCCTATGACGAGCTTATCCATGATGTGTCCATGCAGAACACAAAGGTCATCCTGGCCATCGACCGGGCGGGCGTGGTGGGGGAGGACGGCAAGACCCATCAGGGGGTATTCGACGCCGCTTACCTCCAAACCATCCCCAATGTCACCGTGTACTCTCCCGCCTACTTTAAGGAGCTGCGCCTGCAGCTGGCCTATCTGGTAGAACAGGGTAGGGGGTTGTGCGCCATCCGGTACCCCCGGGGAAGGGAGCTTTACAAACCTGCCTATTTTAAAAGCACCACAGCGCCCTACAGCGTTTACGGAAGTGAGGACGCCGCTGTGTGCCTTGTGACCTATGGCCGTGTCTTCTCCTTTGCCGCCGAATGTAAGGAGCATTTGGAACAGGGGGGGCTTCCGGTCAAACTTCTCAAGCTGAACCGCATTATCCCGCTGGATGGCCAGGCGGTGCAGGAGGCATTTTCCTGCCGCGACGTGTTCTTCTTGGAAGAAGGGGTGCAGCGTGGAGGCATTGGAGAACATTTCTCTTATCTGCTTGAGCAGCGCGGCTTTTCTGGCGGTTTCCACCTGCGGGCCATTCAAGACCCCTTCATCAAGCACGCGCCCATGTTTCGCTCGTTGGAAATGCTGGGCCTGAACGCCCAGGGGATCGAGCAGTTTGTCCGGGAAACCTTGGGCCACGGGAAAGGAGGTGCTTCCGCATGAAAAAACGATTGGACATCCTGGTGACAGAGCGCGGCCTGGCGGAAAGCCGCGAGAAGGCCAAAACGCTCATTATGGCGGGCCAGGTTTATGTGGACGGGCAGAAGGCCGATAAGCCAGGCGACACGTTTTCAGAAGACGCCGCTGTCGAGGTGCGGGGCAAGGGCCTTCCCTATGTGAGCCGGGGCGGGTTAAAGCTGGAAAAAGCGATGCGGGAATTTGGCCTTCAGCTTCAAGGGCGCACCTGCATGGATATCGGCGCCTCCACTGGAGGATTTACGGACTGCATGCTGCAAAACGGCGCGCAGAGGGTCTACTCGGTGGATGTGGGCTACGGCCAGCTCGCTTGGAGCCTGCGTACCGATCCCCGGGTGGTGAATCTGGAGCGCACTAACGCCCGCTACCTCACCCGGGAACAAGTGCCGGAGGAGATCGATTTCTTCTCTGTGGACGTGTCCTTTATCTCCTTGACCCTTATCCTGCCCGCCGTGCGCCCTCTGTTAGCGGAGCACGGCCAGGCGGTGTGCCTGATTAAGCCGCAGTTTGAGGCAGGGAGGGAAAAGGTGGGGAAAAAGGGCGTGGTCCGGGACAAGGCCGTCCACGAAGAGGTCATAGAAAAAATCCGCAGCTTTGCTTTGGAAAACGGCTTTTCCGTGCTGGGCCTCACTTTCTCCCCGGTAAAGGGACCGGAGGGGAACATTGAGTATTTGATTTACCTGGAACGCTCGGAAGCCCCCTCCCAGGGAGAGCAGGTCCCCTCAGCGCAGCAGGTGGTAGAGGAGTCCCATCGCGCACTGGACCGCTGACCTTTTTCATCTCTGGCGCGTCTTGAAGGAGGAGTACTGTTGAAGATTGCCGTAGTTCCGAACTTAACAAAGGAATCTGCCCAGGCCTGTACGGATGAGGCGCTGCGCGTCCTCGCCGGATGTGGTTGTGAAACGGTGCTGAAAACCGATCTGTTTACCTCCCAAGGGGTTTATCAGGAGCGTGTGGAGGATTCCCTCCTTTCCTGCGATTTGTTTATTGCCATCGGCGGCGACGGCACCATCATCCACACTGCCAAGTTGGCAGCCTCCCTGGGGAAGCCTATCCTGGGAATCAACGCGGGGACCCTGGGTTTTACTGCCGGCTTGGAGCGCCATGAGCTAGGACTGCTGCCCCGCCTGGTTCAAGGGGAATACCGGGAAGAGCGGCGCAGGATGCTCTCAGTAGAGCTGGAATCTCAGAAGGGTGCCTCTCAAAGTTTCTATGCCCTTAACGACGCGGTGCTTTCCGGAGAACCCGCTAAAATCATCGACTATCAGATGGTGCTGGGAAGCCGTTCCTACCGCTACCGCGCGGATGGCTTTATTGTGGCTACGCCCACAGGATCTACCGCCTATTCTCTTTCCGCGGGCGGCCCTGTAATCGAGCCCAGCATGGACTGCCTTGTCTACACACCCATCTGCCCTCACTCCCTGTTTGACCGCAGCATTTTGTTCAGCCCTCAGTCTCAGCTGGTGATTCAGATTCCAGAAAATACGGGCCGCCTGTATCTCTCCGTAGACGGGGAGACTCCATTGGAGATTTTCACAGGAGATCTTCTTCGCTTCCGGCAGGCAGACCGTTTTGCCCGCTTTATCCGGCTGGGCGGCAGGAATTTTTACGACATTCTCAACCAGAAAATTATCGAAACGCGGCAGTAAGCCTCGTTCTGCTTCCATAGTCCAAGAGTATACCGGCGCTTCCCGCCAGAAAGGATAGGTCCCGATCTTATGAAAACCCGACGTCACGCAAAAATTCTAGAGCTGATCAAGGAGTATGATATCGACACACAGGACGAGCTTCTCCGCTATCTGCGAGAGAACGGCTTTGATGTGACCCAGGCCACTGTATCCCGGGATATCAAGGAGCTTCGCTTGGTAAAGACCCTTTCCCGTTCTGGAAAGTACCGCTATTCCACCGGCAGTGATACTATCAGCGATATGTCCTCTAAATTCTACTCTCTCTTCTCCGATTCCGTGCTCTCAGTAGAGGCCGCACAGAATATGCTGGTGGTCCGCTGCATGACCGGCATGGCCCAGGCGGTGTGCGCCTCTCTGGATTCGATGCATTGGCCGGGCTTTGTGGGCACGTTGGCCGGGGATGACACCATTTTTATCGTCTGCCGCACCGAGGGGGATGCCCTGGAAACCCAAGAGGAATTTCGGAAACTCATAAACAGGTGAGGCTTTATGCTGGCTCAATTATTCATCAACAACATTGCCGTTATTGAACGCGCTTCCATTGATTTGGAGAAGGGCTTTACCGTACTCACCGGTGAGACGGGTGCGGGCAAGTCCATCATCATCGACGCAATCCACGCCGTACTGGGAGAGCGCACCTCCAAGGAGCTGGTGCGCACCGGCACCCAATCCGCTTCTGTATCTGCGCTGTTTACAGGCTTGGATGAGGATATATTGCGCCTGTTGGACCAGCTCTCCATCCCTCGGGAGGAGGACGGCTCCCTTCTGGTTCAACGGGATATCCGGCAGGGGGGCCGGTCCTCTTGCAAGCTCAACGGAGCGCCTGCCACGGTTTCCATGCTCAAGCAGGTGGGGCCCCGGCTGGTAACCATCCACGGCCAGCATGAAAGCTATGAGCTGCTCTCGCCAGAGGTCCACATGGTCTACCTGGACAGCTTTGCCGGGCTGGAAAGCCTTCTGGCAGAATACCAGGCTGCTTACCATACCCTGCGGGAAACCCAGCGGAAGTTGGAGGCCCTGCAGACGGACGAAGGGGAGAAGGCACGGCTCTCCGACCTGCTCCATTACCAAATTGACGAGATCCAGTCCGCCAATGTGCGTGTGGGAGAGCGGGAAGAACTGGAAGCGCAGCGAGAGGTGATCCGCAACAGCGAAAAAATTGCGGGTACCCTGGAGCTTCTCCGCGGCCTGCTTTCCGGGGATGAGGACAGCGAAGGGCTTCTCACGGGGGTGGAGCAGGCCTCTGTGGAGGCAGAGCGAGTGGCGTCCTATCTGCCAGAGCTGGAGGAAGCGGCTCAAAAGCTGCGGGAAGCCGGGTATTTGCTGGAGGATGTGGACGCCATGCTCCGAGGCGTGGGCGTGGACTTCGACCCCGCCCTTCAAGAGGCTATCGAGGAGCGGCTGGACCTGCTGTATAAGCTGGGGCTGAAATACGGCAGTAGCGAGGAAAAAATCTTGGAATTTTTGGAGGACTGCCGCTCCCGCCTTCATCAGATCGAGTTTTCCGACGAGGAGCGGGAGCGCTTGGAGGCCCAATACGAGGAGGAAAAACATAAAGCTATTTCCCTTGCCAAGGAACTCTCCCGCAGGCGCCAGGCAGCATCGGCCCAATTCATCCGCCAGGTAAGGGAAGAATTGGCATTTCTAAACATGCCGGGCATCCAATTTGAGACGGAGATCCAGAGGGTGCCTCTGTACGCCATGGGGTGCGACAAGCTCCAGTTTCTTGTTTCCGCCAACAAGGGGGAGCCTCCCAAGCCTATGTCTAAGATCGCCTCGGGCGGGGAGCTCTCCCGGATCATGCTGGCCATTAAAACAGTGCTCTCCGGCAAAGATAAGGTGCAAACTTTGATTTTCGATGAGGTGGATACAGGCATCAGCGGGGCCGCCGCCAACAAGGTAGGGAAGAAGCTGAAGCAGGTTTCCCAAAACCGGCAAGTGCTGTGCATCACGCATCTGGCCCAAATTGCCGCTCTGGCAGATCATCACCTTCTCATTGAAAAACATGTGGAAGGGGAACGCACCTTTACCCAGGTGCAGGAGCTGGACTTTGAAGGCCGCAAACGGGAGGTGGCCCGCATCATCGGCGGGGACCAGGTAACGGACCTGCAGCTGGAAATGGCAGAGGAAATGCTGAAAAAGGGTTGACATTTTTCCCTTTGGACCGTATAATAACTCACAACAGCGATGACGGAACCAAGTAGGCGCCGGTCCCACGGCAAAGAGAACCCCCGGCTGGTGAAAGGGGGAGCGTGGCGGAGGCTGAAATTACCTTCCCGAGCTGTCACTCTGAACCCAAAGTAGGGGTGGCCGTGTGGCGGGCGTTATTCCGCCAGGGCATGAAAGTGCCCGGTAAGGTCACGGACCGCAAGGCCGTGATAAATTGAGGTGGTACCGCGGTAATTTGATTTATCGCCCTCTGCGTGAAAATGCAGGGGGCTTTTCTTTTTTGCCAGAACCGGCCTCCCAGCGCATTTTCAAAAAATCACATTTTTGGAAAGGACTGACACACATGGGAGTGTACGAAGAACTGAAGGCCCGTGGCCTGATCGCCCAGGTCACCAACGAGGAGGAAATCCGTGAGGTGGTGAACAACGGCAAGGCCACCTTCTACATCGGCTTTGACTGCACCGCCGACAGCCTGACCGCCGGCCACTTCATGGCCCTGACCCTGATGAAGCGGCTGCAGATGGCAGGGAACAAGCCCATCGCCCTGATCGGCGGGGGCACCACCCTCATTGGCGACCCCTCCGGCCGGACGGACATGCGCAAGATGCTGACCAAAGAGGATATTGACCACAACGCCGAGTGCTTCAAGCGCCAGATGGAGCGCTTCATCGAGTTCGGCGAGGGCAAGGCCAGAATGCTCAACAACGCCGACTGGTTGCTGAAGCTGAACTATGTGGACCTGCTGCGGGAGGTGGGCGCCTGCTTCAGCGTCAACAACATGCTCCGGGCAGAGTGCTACAAGCAGCGCATAGAGAAGGGGTTGTCCTTCCTGGAGTTCAACTACATGATCATGCAGAGCTACGATTTCTACTACCTGTTCCAGCATTATGGCTGCAACATGGAGTTTGGCGGCGACGACCAGTGGAGCAACATGCTGGGCGGTACGGAACTGATCCGCCGCAAGCTGGGCAAGGACGCCCACGCTATGACCATCACCCTGCTGACGGATTCCAACGGCAACAAGATGGGCAAGACTGCCGGCAACGCCGTGTGGCTGGACCCCAACAAGACCAGCCCCTTCGACTTCTACCAGTACTGGCGCAACGTGGGCGACGCCGACGTGCTTAAGTGCATCCGCATGCTCACCTTCCTGCCCCTGGAGCAAATCGACGAGATGAGCTCTTGGGAGGGCAGCCAGCTGAACCAGGCCAAAGAAATCCTAGCTTTTGAACTGACCAAGATGGTCCATGGGGAAGAGGAGGCTAAGAAGGCTCAGGAGGGCGCCCGCGCCCTGTTCGGCGCTGGGGTCAACACAGCCAACATGCCCACCACCCAGCTGACAGACGGGGACTTCACCGATGGCCAGATCGCTGTGTTGGACCTGCTGGTAAAGACTGGCTTGGCCGCCTCCAAGGGCGAAGGCCGCCGCCTCATTCAGCAGGGCGGCCTTACCATCAAAGATGAAAAGGTCACCGACCCCAATGCCGCCTTTGTCAAAGCCGATTTTGAACAGGGACTTGTCATCAAAAAGGGAAAGAAAGTCTTCCATAAGGCGGTCCTTTAATCCGGGGAAATACACGCAATAAAATGATAAAATGGGTACGGCTTATTCGCTCCATAAGCCGTACCCATTTTCTGTCTTGTTTCTCTTTATTAAAAATTACATAGCAATCCACCAGCAGACCCCAAAGCGATCAATCACTGTAGCGCAGCACGGATTCCAGGGCACCTCCTGGATGGGATGAACCACCACGCCGCCGTTGCTTAGGACGCGGAAGGCCCGGTAGACAGCTTCCTCACTGCCCAAATCAAAGGCATTAAACGTCATGGTTTCCCACTTCATCCGGTGGACGAAGGCAACGTCGCAAGGGTTTTCCGCTTCCGACAAGGCCAGAATACACTCTCCATCCACAGAGAGCTCACAGTGTTCATAGGCAGTGCCTTCCGGATTTTGCATCGAAACGGTAATCTCCGCCCCGAAAGCTTCGCAGTATATTTGGGCAGCCTCTAAGCTGTTTTTCACATAGACCTGCGCATAGTTTTTCACAAAAACCCTCCTAACGAAAAGCTAGGGATAGCCGCCAATCAAGCGTTTAAAGCGGCCTTACAGCAGTGCCTCCTGCAGGGCGTTCAGCACTGTGTCAAAATCCGCCTCAGTGACCAGAAGGGAAATCTCCACTTCAGAAGTGGTAATCAGGCGGATGTCCGCGTCTGTTCCCGAAATAGCGCGGAACACCTGGGCGGCAATGCCCGGGGTATTCTTCATAACGGGGTCGTAGACAGAAATTTTGTGGTTCACCGAGCTCACAATCACATCCATGTCGGTTTCTTGCTTCAGCTTAGATGTAAAGCCCAGAATGCCGATCAGATCCTCGTCGGAAATCGTGAAGGAAAGCCCGGTTGTGGCCCCATGGGTGGGCGCCATGGAAATCATGTCGATGTTGATGCCGCATTGAGAAATAGCTTCAAACACTTTGGAGATGGAGGCCACATTGGCGGGAAAATCCTGCAAAGTGACCAGCGTGATATTGTCAACTGTACTGATAACAGTGGAAGCGCTCATTGCAATTCCTCCTCAAATCAAATGGGACATATCGTACAGGCCCGGGCCCTTCCCTTCTATAAAAACAGCGGCATTCACCGCTCCAGTGGCAAACAGTTCCTTCGACTGCGCGGAGTGGGACAGGGTGAGCACCTCGCTCTGCCCGGCAAAAATCACTTGGTGTTCTCCCACGATGGTGCCGCCCCGCACAGAGTGGAGGCCAATCTCCTTTTTCTCACGCTTTTTCCGCTGAGAATGGCGGTCATACACATACTGCATAGAATGGTCCCGCACCTGGTTAATGGCGTCGGCAATCATCAGGGCGGTGCCGCTGGGGGCGTCAATCTTCTGGTTGTGGTGCATCTCCACCACCTCCACGTCAAAGCTGTCGCCTAAAACGGCCTCGGCCTTTTTGGCCAGCTCAATAAGCAGGTTTACCCCCAAAGACATATTGCGGGAATAGAAAAGTGGGAGTTCCTTGGCTGCCTCTTGAATCTCCTGGGTCTGCTCTGCGCTGTAGCCGGTGGTGCACAACACCGCCGCTGTGCCAGAGTGGCTGCGGCAGTACTCCAAAATGGAGGAGAGGGCAGAGGGGTGGGAGAAGTCCACCACCACCTGGGCCTCTTCTTCCACATCCGCAAGGGACGTGTAAACAGGGAAGGAGCCATTCCCGCCTCCGGACACATCCACGCCCGCCGCAATGGAGCAGTCCGCCCGCTGATTGACAAAATTCTGTACCGCGGCACCCATTTTTCCATTGCAGCCGCAGAGGATGATATTGGTCATACTGGGACTTCCTTTCTTTTTCACACGCGTGGGCTTACACCAGGCCGTGCTTTTGCAGCAGGGCGGTCAGCTTGGCCTTTCCTTCCTCCGCCATGGTGGTCAGGGGCATACGGCAGTAGTTAGACTGGATCAAGCCCATTTGGCACATAGCCTCTTTGATGGGGATGGGGTTCACGTCCATAAAGAAACCATCCATCAAATCAAGATACTCTGCGTTGAGCTTACGGGCACTTTCCAAATCGCCCTTCAGCATGGCGGCGGCCAACTGGTGCATCACGCTGGGCAGAGCGTTAGAGAATACGGAAATCACGCCCTTGCCGCCCAGCGCCATGACGGGAAGGGTCTGGTTATCCTCGCCGGAATAAATGGTCAGTTCATCACCGCACAAAGCGGCAGTCCGGGCTGTGGCGGCAATGTCGCCGTTGGCCTCCTTCACTGCCACAATGTAAGGGTTTTTAGAGAGTTCCTTGTAGGTGGCTGGCTGAATGTTGCAGCCGGTGCGGCTGGGCACATTGTAGAGGATGCAGGGCATCTTCACGCTGCCGGCCACATAGTTGAAGCTTTCAATCAAACCCTTTTGGGAGGTCTTGTTGTAATAAGGGGTGACCAGCAGCAGGCCGTCAGCCCCGGCCTCCTTGGCCTCCAGGGACAGTTCTACACAGAACTGGGTGTCGTTGCTGCCCGTGCCGGCGATGACCGGCACCCGGCCCTTTGCCCGGTCAATAATGAACTGGATGACCTTGATGTGGTCCTCTGTAGTCATGGTAGCGGCCTCGCCGGTAGTGCCGCAGGCTACGATGGCGTCGATGCCGCCTTCGATCTGGAACTCCACCAGGCGCTCAATCTCCCCCCAGGAGATGTCTCCATTTTTGTCAAAAGGGGTCACCAGGGCGGTGGCAGCGCCGGTAAAAATCACTTGCTTCATAATTTCCTACCTCCAAAAGCTCAGTCAAAGTAGCCCTTGGCGGCCAAAAGCTCCGCCATCAGCAGAGCGCCGCCCGCAGCACCCCGCAGGGTGTTGTGAGAAAGGCATACAAACTTATAGTCGTACTGGGTGTCTGGACGCAGGCGGCCGATAGAAACAGCCATGCCGCCTTCCAGATCCCGGTCCAGTTTAGGCTGGGGCCGGTTATCCTCGGTGAAATAGTGCAGAAACTGCTTGGGGGCGCTGGGAAGCTCCAGCTCCTGGGCGGGGCCGCGGAACTTCTCCCAGCGTTCAATGATCTCCTCCTTGGAGATCTTGTTCTCCAGGGAGAAGAAGACCGCCGCCATGTGGCCGTCGGACACGGGCACCCGCAGGCACTGGGAAGTGATGGAGGGGGTGGTGGTGTTGACAATGACGCCGTTCTCCACATGGCCCCAGATCTTCAGCGGCTCCTGCTCGGACTTTTCCTCCTCGCCGCCAATGAAGGGGATCACATTGTCCAGAATCTCCGGCATTGTCTCAAAGGTCTTGCCCGCGCCGGAAATGGCCTGATAGGTGCAGGCCAGCACCTTGGTCACACCTAAATCCAGCAGGGGGTGGATTGCCGGCACATAGCTCTGCAGGGAGCAGTTGCACTTCACGGCGATGAAGCCCCGCTTGGTGCCCAAGCGCTTGCGCTGGGCGTCAATGACAGCCGCATGGTCCGCGTTGATTTCCGGAATGATCATGGGCACATCGGGTGTGGAGCGGTGCGCGCTGTTGTTGGAAACCACCGGGCACTCGTGGCGGGCGTATGTTTCCTCCAGGGCACGGATTTCCTCCTTTTTCATGTTTACAGCGCAGAAAACGAAGTCCACCAAAGAGACGATCTTCTCAATGTCTTTTTCCGCGTCGTACACGGGCATCTTAGCCAAGGCGGATGGCAGGGGAGTTTTCATCGCCCAGCGGCTTCCCACAGCCTCTTCGTAGGTTTTGCCCGCGGACCGGGCGCTGGCAGCTAACGCTGTCACAGTAAACCAAGGGTGGTTCTCCAAAATGGTGGCAAAACGCTGGCCCACCATGCCAGTGCATCCGATGATGCCCACGCGATACTGCTTCATATTATCCAGTTCCTTTCTGCGATAAAGTGGCGTTTTGGGCCCAAAAAGGGGGAACAAAGAAAAAACCGGTTGAAAACCGGCTGTCCATCTCCTATAATAGAAATGCTGCTTTGGTTGCCCAAAACGATTGAAAATAGCACTCCACCACAAGTGATGACAGCCGCAAGGCTGTTTGCCGTTGCAGCCAGGACAATATTCGCCCAATATTCCCCTTCGGCAGCCCACCCTTTCACGAGATTTCGTCAGTTTTGGCAACCTCCATCTCACTACTTTTGAAAGCCGCGCCTCTATTTGGTTTTAATCATACCTTAGTTTTTCCCCCTTGTCAATTTCTTCGGCCTTAATATTGTATGAATTTTTACGGGGACCGTGCTTGGCCCCCGTTTCTAGGAAGGAGCCCGCCATGAAAACCAGTGATTTTAGCTTTGACCTGCCGGAGGAGCTCATCGCCCAAACCCCCATCGAGCCCCGTGACCACTCGCGTCTGATGGTGCTGGATAAGCGCACCGGCGAGATTGAGCACCGGCGTTTTTACGATATCCTGGAGTATCTCACCCCCCAGGACTGTCTCATCCTCAATGATTCCCGGGTGCTGCCCGCCCGCATCTACGGGGTGAAGGAGGAGACCGGCGCCCATGTGGAATTCCTCCTGCTGCAAAACAAGGGCGGCGACGTGTGGGAGGCCCTGGCCGGCCCCGGAAAGCGGGCCAAGAAGGGCAGCCGCTTTTCCTTCGGGGACGGCCTGCTCCACTGCGAAGTGATAGACGTTCTCCCCGATGGGAACCGGCTCATCCATTTTGAGTATGAAGGGGTGTTCTTCCACATCTTGGATCAGATCGGCCAGATGCCCCTGCCGCCCTACATCAAGGCGCGGCTGGAGGACAAAGAACGCTATCAGACCGTCTACTCCCGGGAAGAAGGCTCCGCTGCCGCTCCCACGGCAGGGCTGCACTTTACCCCGGAGCTGCTGGAGAAGATCAGGCAAAAGGGGGTGGAGCTGGGCTTTGTCACCCTTCATGTGGGGCTGGGCACCTTCCGGCCAGTGAGCGTGGAGAATATCCAGGACCACAAAATGCACTCGGAACACTATTACATGCCCCAGGCTACCGCGGACCTGATCAACAAAACGAAAGAGCGGGGCGGGCGGGTCATCGCCGTGGGCACCACCAGCTGCCGCACCATCGAGTCCGTGGCCCAGCGGGAGGGCTGCTTTCAGGAGAGCGCCGGCTGGACGGATATCTTCCTCTATCCCGGCTGTGAGTTCCAAGGGGTGGACGCCCTTATCACCAATTTCCACCTGCCGGAGAGCACCCTCATCATGCTGGTCTCCGCTCTGGCGGGCCGGGAGAACATCCTGCACGCCTACAATGTAGCCGTGCAGGAGAAATACCGATTCTTCAGCTTTGGCGACGCCATGTTCATCCACTGAGCATTCAATCGTTTGAGATTTGAGAGGTAACTATGAGATACAATAAGAAACTGGAACACGCGCTGCAAAAGGTCCAGAAACCCGGCCGGTATGTGGGCGGCGAGCTCAACTCTGTGGTGAAGGACCCCTCCCAGGTGGAGGTGCGCTTTGCCTTCTGCTTCCCGGACACCTACGAGATCGGCATGTCCCATCTGGGCATCAAGATCCTGTACGGCGCCATGAATGGGATCCCTTATTTTTGGTGTGAGCGGGTGTTTGCCCCCTGGGTGGACATGGAGGAGGAAATGCGCAGGGAGGACATCCCCCTCTATGCCCTGGAAAGCGGCGACCCGGTCCGCGATTTCGACTTCATCGGCTTTACGCTGCAATATGAGCTGAGCTACACTAACGTGCTGAATATGCTGGAGCTGGCGGGCATCCCCCTGCGCAGCAAAGACCGGACGGAGCTGCACAACATCGTGGTGGGGGGCGGCCCCTGCGCCTGCAACCCCGAGCCCCTGGCGGACTTCTTCGACATTTTCTTTTTGGGGGATGGGGAAGAGGTGGATATCGAGGTGATGGAACTCTACCGCCAGTGCAAGAAAGAGGGCAAGTCCAAGCTGGCGTTTTTGGAGCAGGCCGCCCAGATTCAAGGGGTGTATGTCCCAGCCTTCTACGACGTCACCTACAACGAGGACGGCACGGTGAAAGCCTACACCCCCACCCACGGCGCCCCCGCCACGGTGAAAAAGCGCAACATGATGGACATGGACAAGTCCTATTACCCTAAGGACTTCGTGGTGCCCCTCATCGACGTGGTGCACAACCGCATCTCCGAGGAAGTGCTGCGGGGCTGCATCCGCGGATGCCGGTTCTGCCAGGCGGGCTTTTTGTACCGCCCCTACCGGGAGAAAAGCATCGAAACCATCGACCGCCAGTGCCGGGACCTGTGCGCCTCTACCGGCTATGACGAGATCTCCCTCTCGTCCCTTTCCACCAGCGATTACGGGAACCTCAATGAACTGATTGACACCCTGCACCAGTGGACGGAAGGGGAGAAGGTCAGCCTTTCCCTGCCCAGCCTGCGGGTGGATAACTTCTCCCCCGAGCTGATGGAGCGCATCAACTCCGTGCGGAAAAGCGGCCTGACCTTTGCCCCGGAAGCAGGTTCCCAGCGGATGCGGGACGTCATCAACAAAAACGTCACCGAAGAGCAGCTGCTCCACACGGTAAACGTGGCCTTCACCGAGGGCTGGACCCGCATCAAGCTTTACTTTATGATTGGCCTGCCCACCGAGACCATCGAGGATGTCATCGCCATTGACGAGCTGGGCCAGAAGGTGGTGGACGCCTTCTACCAGAACAAAGAAAAACCCCGGGGCAAAGGTGTGGAGGTGTCCCTCAGCGCGGCGGCCTTTGTGCCCAAGCCCTTTACGCCCTTCCAGTGGTTTGGCCAGGACACCATGGAGATGCTCCAAGAGAAACAGCGCGCCCTCAAAGGAAACGCCCACTCCCGCAAGCTGTCCGTCAGCTACCATGGGGCCAAAACCAGCTTTTTAGAGGCGGTCTTCGCCCGGGGAGACCGGCGCCTGTGCGCCGTTATGGAAAAAGCCCGGGAGTTTGGCCTGCGCTTTGACGGCTGGGAGGACTGCTTTGACTTTGACAAGTGGATGGAAGCTTTCGCTGCCTGCGGCCTGGACCCGGCCTTTTACGCCAACCGGCACCGGGAATTTGATGAGGTGTTCCCTTGGGATCACCTGGACTACGGCGTGAAGAAAGAGTTTTTTGTGGAGGAATGCAAACGAGCCTATGCCGCCCAGACCACCCCAAACTGCCGGGAGCAGTGTTCTCACTGCGGGGCTGCCTGTTATAAAGGAGGGATTTGCGTTGAAAAACGTGAGAGTGTGGTTTGAGAAAAAAGGGGCGGTGCGGTATATCTCCCATCTGGATCTGACCCGAAACATGGCCCGTGGGCTCAAGCTCTCCGGCCTTCCAGTGTGGTATACAGAGGGCTTTAACCCCCGCATCTACATGACCTATGCCATGCCCCTGTCTCTGGGGGTCTGTGGGGAACGGGAATGCATGGACATCCGCCTGACAGAAGAGGTTCCTTATTCAGAGCTCACGGTTCGTTTGAACACCTGTCTGCCAAGGGGCCTTCGGGCCTTGGAAGCGGGGGAACCAGCGGGTAAGTTCGAGGAAATCCAATACGGCGAGTACGAGATGGCTCTGGAGGGAGAAGCCCCTGCTGTTCTAGAGGAAAAGGTCCGCAGCCTGTTGGAGCGGGAGACGGTGCTCGTGCGCAAGCACACAAAAAAAGGCGACAAGGACTTTGACATCAAACCGGATTTTGCCAACACCCGGATTGTTCCCCAAAAGGACGGCTTGCTCCTTCACCTTTGCCTGCCCTGCAGCGTTGCGGGAAGCACCAATCCTTCTCTTCTGTTGGAGGCCCTGAAACAGTATGAGGGGATAGAGCCGTTTTTCCAAATCACCCGCAAGCGCCTTCTTACGAAAGATTTTTCCGAATTCCGGTAAATAATTCTTGCTTTTTCTTCGGCCCTGTGCTAAAATATTTGAGCATTTGAATGCCGCGGGTTTTCCTCAAAGGCTTGCCCGTGGGGGTCGAACCGCAGAGGCGCGCTGTTTCTGTGGAAAAGAAGCGGGCAGTCCGCTGCCGGGGTACCGGCATGAATGCCTGACCATTATTAACTATGGAGGAATCTCAAATGGACGCAATCAAGATGATCTCTCAGGACTCTATGAAGGCAGAGCTGCCCCAGTTCTCCATTGGTGACACTGTCCGTGTGGACGTGAACATCCGTGAAGGCGACCGGGAGCGTATCCAGCAGTTTGAAGGCACTGTCATCGCCCGCAAGGGCAGCGGCATCAGCGAGACCTTTACTGTGCGGCGTGTTTCCTATGGCGTAGGCGTGGAGCGTGTGTTCCCCATGCACTCCCCCAACGTGAAGGCCGTGCAGGTGGTTCGTCAGGGCCGTGTGCGCCGTGCGAAGCTCTATTATCTGCGCAACCGCGTGGGTAAGGCTGCCAAGGTTAAAGAGCAGCTCAAGTAAGAAAGCAGCATAGTTAAGGTGGGAAAGGGACAATCACTGTCCCTTTTTTGCTATCATTTTCCACCTGTCAAGGAGGCGAAGGAATGGAACAGCAGGTACGGCAGCCCCGCGCAGGCAAGGCGGCGCGCACGATTTTAGAGTGGATAGAGGAGCTGCTGATTGCAGCCGTGACAATTGCTGTAATATGCACCTTTGTCTGCCGGATCGTCACGGTGACAGGTACCTCTATGGTCCCCAGTTTTCAGGATGGCGACCGGGTGCTGGTGGTCCATGACTGGAATGGCGTGGAGCAAGGGGACGTGGTTGTTGCGGTCAATGTGCTGGATGAGCCCATCATCAAGCGCGTTATTGCCACCGAAGGGCAGACTGTGGATTTTGATTATGAGGCCGGCGCCGTCCTAGTGGATGGACAGCCTGTGGATGAGACGCAGTTTGGCCTGGAAAACGGCATCACAGAAGAGCCGTACAGCTCCTTTGAGCTGTTGGAATTTCCTCAGACCGTGCCGGAAGGCTGCGTGTTTGTCTTAGGGGACAACCGGGCTGTCTCGGAGGACAGCCGCTATCTGGACGTAGGAATGATCGACACCCGGAATATTCTGGGCAAGGCAGTTTTTCATCTGCTCCCCCTAAAGAGTCTGGGGCCAGTGAAGTGATACCGCCGCATTTTTCTAGTTTGCATTTGCTGTTGAAGGGAGGAGAAGGGAAATGAGCAGCACAACGCAGGTTCCGTTGAACCAGGAACAGCAGCCGCAAAGGGCCGGCACCTCTTTCGTTCGCTCCGCCTTGGAATGGGCGGAAACCATCGTCATGGCGGTGGTGCTGGTGGCGGTGGTGTTTACCTTCCTCGCCCGAATCATCACCGTAGACGGCCGCTCCATGGAGCCCACCTATCACAACGGAGACCGGGTTCTGGTGACAAAGCTGGCCGGTGCGCCGCAGCAAGGCGATGTGGTTATTGTGGTCAATGCGTTGGAAGAGCCCATCATCAAGCGCGTCATCGCCACAGAGGGACAGACTGTGGACTTTGACCCCCAGCAAGGCGAGGTGGTGGTGGACGGGGAAGTGCTCCCCGGCTCTACCTTCGGCATTGAGGACGGCATTACATTTCTTCCGGACCTTCCCGGCCAAGTTCTGGAGTTTCCGCAAACCGTGCCAGAGGGCTGTGTGTTTGTTTTAGGGGACAACCGCGGCAACTCCACTGACAGCCGGTTCGTCTCCGTGGGCATGGTGGACCTTCGGAATATTTTGGGCAAGGCTGTTTTCCAGCTCTACCCCTTTTCACAGGCGGGGTTTGTCTCTTGATAGGGAAAAGACCGCTATCTAAATCTTCTATATGATACGCGAAACTGGGGCGGGCCGGCAGCTGTGGCGGGCCGCCCTTATGAAATTTTAAGGAGGCGGTATCCATGGCAGAGGCGCAGTCGATCCAGTGGTTTCCCGGCCATATGGCAAAAACCCGGCGGAAGATCCGGGAAGACCTGAAGCTGGTGGATGTGGTGGCAGAAATCCTTGACGCCCGCATTCCCCAGAGCAGCTCGAACCCCGTGCTGCGGGATATTATCCAGCGCAAGCCCAAGGTGGTGCTCTTAAATAAGAGTGACATGGCAGACCCAGCCCAAACCAGCCGCTGGGTGAACTATTACGCCAGCCTGGGAGAGCGGGCCATCCCGCTGGAAAGCAAAACCGGGAAGGGGCTGAACGCGTTTTATCCCACTGTGCGGGAAGTGCTCAAGGAGCAAATCCTGTCATGGGAGAGCAAGGGCATGGTAGGCCGTCCCATCCGGGTGATGGTGGTGGGCATTCCCAACGTGGGGAAATCCTCGTTTATCAACCAGATGATCCGGGGCGGAGGAGCCGGCAAGGCCGAGGTTCAGGACCGGCCCGGCGTCACCCGCCAAAACCGGTGGTTCACGGTGGGCAGGGGCTTTGAGCTGCTGGACACCCCCGGTGTTCTCTGGCCCAAATTTGAGGACCCTGTAGTGGGAGAGCACCTGGCCTTTACCGGCGCGGTGCGGGATGAAATCTTAGATATGGAAGGCTTGGCGGCCCGGCTGTTAGAACTGCTGCTAGAGCTGTATCCCAACGCTGTCAACGCCCGCTATAAGACAAGCTTTTCCCAGGAAGAGCGCCTGCCCGGGCATGTGCTTTTGGAACAGGTGGGCCGCAAGCGGGGAATGCTTATTTCCGGGGGAGAGGTAAATACTGAGCGGGCTGCTATCACGGTTCTGGATGAATACCGCAGCGGTAAGCTGGGACGCATCACCTTAGAGCGCCCCTGACAGTTCGGGAAGGGAGGAATAGGCTTATGCCGCGAACTAGCAAAAATGCCCTGCCGCAGGATTTTGATTGGTACGCTTGGGAGCGCCGGGCACAACAGGCCGGTTATCCCCTTGTGTGCGGCATTGACGAGGCGGGCCGCGGGCCCTTGGCCGGACCGGTGTGCGCGGCAGCGATCATCCTTCCGTTGGACTGCGCCATCGAGGGCCTCAATGACTCCAAAAAGCTGACGGAGAAAAAGCGCGAGGCCCTGTTTCCCATTATTCAGGAAAAGGCCCTGGCATGGGGCATTGGCTGGGCCAGTGCGGAGGAGATTGACCAAGTCAACATTTTGCAGGCCACGTTTTTGGCCATGAAACGCGCTGTGGAGGCCCTGCAGGTGCAGCCCCAATGGGTCTTGGTGGACGGAAACCGCATGCCCTCTCTGAAAATTCCCGGGGAGGCGGTGGTAAAGGGGGATGCCCAGTGTGCCAGCATTGCGGCGGCCTCGGTTTTAGCCAAGGTCAGCCGTGACAGGCTGTTGCGGGAATGGGATAAGCAATATCCCGCATATGGCTTTGGAAAGCACAAAGGATATGGGACAAAGGCCCATTATGAGGCGATTTCCCAGTACGGTCTGCTGCCCATCCACCGGCGCAGCTTTTTAAAGGGCTGGGAGGAAAAGCGCTCATGAAAACGGCTTCCGGCAAGACGGGAGAGGACCATATCTGCCAGTGGCTGAAGGGGCAGGGGTACATCATCGTAGCCCGGAATTACCACTCCCGCTATGGAGAGATTGACATTATTGCCCAGAAGGGATCGTACCTGGCGTTTGTGGAGGTAAAAACCCGAGAGGAAGGCAGCTTGGTGCAGCCCTTTGAAGCCATTACACCGCAAAAGCAGAAGAAACTTCTGGCCACCGCCAAAGACTATTTAAGCCGGAACCCCGTGGAACTGCAGCCCCGTTTTGACGCAGCAGCGGTGTATCTGCGCCGGGGGCAGATCGTGGGGGAGAAGTACTTGGAAAATGCGTTTTCCTTGACTTGACCTGGAAGGGAGTGCCTATGCGCTATTTTGATTTACATTGCGATACCATGACAGAGTGCGCTTTAAAGAATATCCCCCTGCGCAGAAATTTTCTCCATGTGGATCTAGACACCGTTCAGGGCTGGGAACGCTATGTCCAGTGCTATGCGGTGTGGCTCCCTGATGAGCTGAGAGGAGAACCCGCCTGGCAGCGGTTCCTACAGGTGGCAGAGCGCTTTTCGCAAGAGGTGGAGAAAAATGCGGGATGCCTCCGGCAGCTGCGTGCCCCAGGCGACTTGGACAGTTTGGAGGAAAGCGGGCGGCACGGAGCCATCCTGACGGTGGAGAGCAGCGCCGTTTTAGGCGGCAGGCTGGAGCGTATCCAGGACCTTCGGCGCCTGGGCGTGCGCATGTGCACCCTCACCTGGAACGGGGAAACAGAGTTGGGACGGGGGGTGCTGGCCCCTGGCAACACAGGCCTTACCGACCTGGGCCGCCAGGCTGTCCCGCTGTTGGAAGAGGCGGGCATCCTCATCGACCTGTCCCATGCCAGCCCAGAACTCTTTTGGGATGTGGCGGAAATGGCCCACAAGCCGCTGGTGGCTTCCCACTCCAACGCAAAAGGGGTCTGCGCCCATCCGCGGAACCTGGAAAAAAGCCAGTTCGAGGCCATCCGCAATTCTGGCGGGCTGGTGGGGCTCAATTTCTACAAAGCATTTTTAAACGACCTGCCGGAAAAAGCCTGTATGGAGGATGTCCTGCGCCACGCAGACTATTTTCTTTCCCTGGGCGGGGAGGACACCCTGGCAATGGGCGGCGATTGGGACGGCGCCGACCTGCCCGCGGACATGCCGGGGCTTTCCGCCATCCCAGCCCTGTATGAGCTGTTTCTGCGGCATTACCCGGAAGCGTTGGTGGAGAAATTGTTCTACGGAAACGCCGCCCGGCTCTTTCGGGAGCAGGAATTGCTTTGACAGAACGGAAAAAGTACGGTATAGTTATACTCAAACGAAATTACAACGGAATCAGGTGATGCAGATGCGCTATAAAAGTACCCGCAATTCCCAGCTGCGGTTGGAGGCTTCTCAGGTAATCGCCCAAGGGATCTCCGAAGAGGGAGGGCTTTTCGTGCCGGAGTGCTTTCCGGACCTTTCCAGCGAGCTGCCCGATCTGGCCAAGCTGGATTATCCCACCTTGGCGAAAACGGTCTTTTCCAAATTTCTGACGGATTTTACTGAGGAGGAGATCAGCACCTGTGTGGACCAGGCCTACACTCCCGAAAAATTTGGCGGTCCCTGTCCTGTAAAGCTGCATGCGCTGCCAAGAATGGGGGAAGACAAATGCTTGCTGGAGCTCTGGCACGGCCCCACCTGCGCCTTTAAGGACATGGCGCTGCAAATTCTGCCTCATTTTCTCACCACTGCCCTGAAGAAGGTTGGGCGGGGGAAGGAGGCTGTGATCTTGACAGCCACCTCCGGGGATACGGGCAAAGCGGCGCTGGCAGGATTTCAGGATGTGCCCGGCACCCGTATTCTGGTGTTCTATCCCCGGGATGGGGTCAGCCCCATGCAGAAACGGCAAATGGTCACCCAAGAGGGCGCCAATGTGTCTGTCTGCGCCATTGAAGGCAACTTTGATGACGCACAGTCCAGTGTGAAACGGATTTTCACAGACTCAGAGCTCAAACAGCAATTGTCGGAGCACGGCATGCTGTTTTCCAGCGCCAACTCCATCAACTGGGGAAGGCTGCTGCCCCAGATTGTCTACTACGTCTACGCCTATCTGGAGCTTGTCCGGCAAGGGAAGCGTGTCTTGGGCGAGCCCATGGACGTGGTGGTTCCCACTGGCAACTTTGGCAATATTTTGGCCGCCTATTACGCCCGGAAGATGGGCCTGCCCATCCGAAAGCTGGTGTGCGCCTCCAACGCCAACAAGGTGCTGACCGATTTTATCCGCACCGGCACCTATGACCGCCGCCGGGAGTTTCACGCTACGGCATCCCCATCTATGGATATTTTGATCTCCAGCAACCTGGAGCGCCTTCTGTACGACCTGTGCGGCGAGGACAGCGAGACCCTGGCTGGATGGATGAAAGACCTGGCCGAAACCGGGGTGTACTCTGTAGGCGGCACGGTACGGGAAAAGGTGCAGGGGCTGTTCTACGGCGGCTTCTGCGAAGACGGCGCCACCTTCGCCACCATCCGGCAGCTGTGGGAGCAGGAGGGCTACCTTTGCGATACCCATACCGCTGTGGCAGTAGATGTGTACCGCCAGTATTTGGCGCAGTCCCAGGAGAAAATGGTCCCTGCGGTGATCGCCTCTACGGCAAATCCCTACAAGTTCTCCGCCAGTGTGCTGCGGGCCCTGGGTGCGGAGCAGCTCTCTTCCGACGATTTCCAGAATCTGGCCGCTCTAGAGACTCTCACAGGGATAGCTTCTCCTGCCCAGCTGCGGGCACTGCAGGAGAAGCCCGAGCGCTTTACCCAGGTGATCTCCCGGGAGAATGCGGCCGCCTACGTCTTGGAAGCCCTGGGGATCCCCACATGAGCCTGTTTGCCATTGCAGACCTGCACCTCTCCCTCAACGGAGAAAAACCCATGGATGTATTCAAGGGCTGGCACAACTACGTGGAACGCCTGGAGAAGAACTGGCGGCGTGTTGTCCAGGAGGGGGACACGGTGGTGATCGCCGGGGACATCTCCTGGGCCATGAAGCTGGAGGACGCTCTGCTGGATTTTCAGTTTTTGCACAGCCTTCCAGGTGAAAAAATCTTGCTCAAGGGGAACCACGACTACTGGTGGTCCACCCGCAGCAAGATCGACCAGTTCCTGGCGGAGCAGGGTTTTTTTGACATGAAGGTCCTGCACAACTGCGCCTATCTGGTGGAGGGCAAGGCGTTGTTCGGCACCCGGGGCTGGCTGTACAATTCCGCTACAGCGGAGGACAAGAAGATTGTAGCCCGGGAGGCCGGCCGCCTGTCCATGTCCATGGCCGAGGCCAAGAAGCTGGGCGGGGAGCTGGTGGCGTTCCTTCACTACCCGCCCGTGTACGACAGCATGGAGTGCCAGGAAATTCTGGATTTGCTGGCGGAAAACCAGATAACCCGCTGTTACTTTGGGCACATCCACGGCCAATATGCCGCCCAAAAAGCCTTGGTTGGGGAGTATAAAGGGGTGCAAATGCGCCTTATTTCCGCAGACTATGTTCAATTCTGTCCGGTCCTGGTGGAATAGAGCGTTAAAATTTTCGCTTTTTCCCGAAGTTTTTGCGGGAAAGCTGTAGATTCTTCGCACCGCGTGTGCTATAATTACTCAGTTACTTCGGTAAGTTTATTTTGAGAGGAAATCAGAGACATGAATGTAAAAGCGACCAACAAAGTGGAAACCAACCGCTATGAGCTGGAGCTGGAAGTCAGCCCAGAAGAGTTTAACGAAGCCATTAACACCGTTTATAAGCGGGAAAGCAAGAAGATGAACATTCCCGGATTCCGCAAGGGTCATGCCCCCCGGGCGTTTATCGAAAAATATTATGGCGAAGAGGTCTTTTACGAGGCCGCTATCGACCATCTGTACCGCCCCATGGTGATGGAGGCTGTGGAGAAGTCCGGCCTGCAGGTCATCAGCATCGGCGAATTCAAGATTGACGAGATCGGCAAAGACAAAGGCATCCTGTGCAAGCTGAATGTGGTCACCAAGCCCGAGGCCACCATCGAGGGCTACAAGGGCATCGAGGTCACCCACCCCGCCGTGGAAGTCACCGGCGAGGATATCGACCGGGAGATTGACCGCGTGCGCGAGCGCAACTCCCGTATCATCACAGTGGAGGGCCGCGCTGCTGAGAACGGCGACATCGTCACCATTGATTTCGACGGCTATGTGGACGGCAAGCAGTTTGACGGCGGCAAAGCCGACAATTACGAGCTGACCCTGGGCGCCGGCCAGTTTATTCCCGGCTTTGAGGATCAAGTTGTGGGCCACAGCATCGGCGACGAGTTCGACGTGAATGTCACGTTCCCCGAGGACTACCACGCCGAGGAGCTCAAGGGCAAGCCCGCCGTGTTTAAGATTAAGCTCCATGAGATCAAGGTGAAAGAGCTTCCCACAGTGGATGATGAGTTCGTCAAGGATGTCAGCGAGTTCGACACCCTGGATGAGTACAAGAAGGATATCGAGAAGCGCCTGCAGGAGCAGCGCGAGAAGGCTGCCGACAGCGACGTGGAAAACCAGCTGGTGGAGGCTATCATCGAGAAGGTTCAGGCCGAGATCCCCGATGAGATGGTGGAGAACGAGGTGGATGAGATCATCAACTCCTTTGCCTACCGCCTGCAGTCCCAGGGGCTGAAGCTGGAGACCTATCTCAAGTACACTGGCCAGACCACCGATGACCTGCGGGTGCAGTATAAGCCTCAGGCCGAGCGCCAGGTAAAGGTGCGCCTGGGTCTGGAAAAGATCGCTGAGCTGGAGGGCCTGAAGCCCACTGAGGAGGAGACTGAGGCCGAGTATCAGAAGCTGGCGGACTCCTATGGCATGCCCCTGGAAAGTGTGAAGAACCTGGTCACCGTGGAGGGCATCAACGGCGACATTCAGAACCAGAAGGCCATTGACCTGGTTAAGGCCAACGCCGTGGTTGTGGAGAAGAAGGCTGAGGAAGAGCAGGCCGGGGAGAAAAAGCCCGCGAAGAAGCGCGCTTCCACCAAGAAGAAGGCAGAGGCTGCCGAAGGGGAAGAGGCCGCTGAGAAGCCCAAGCGCCGCTCCAGCAAGAAGGCCGAGAGCACCGAGGAAAAAAACGAGGGCTAAAGCCTAACTGCCCGGAATAAATCTTACTGTTTGTTTTCATACTAATCAACGTTTACGAAAGGAGTCCCAGTGCAAATGAGCTTGGTTCCCTATGTAGTCGAACAAACAAGCCGCGGGGAACGGTCCTACGACATTTTCTCCCGGCTTTTGAATGACCGCATTATCCTTCTCAATGAAGAAGTAAACAGCGCTTCCGCTGGAGTAGTTGTGGCACAGCTGCTCTACCTGGAAGGACAGGATCCGGAGAAGGACATCTCTCTGTATATTAACAGCCCGGGCGGCGTGATTACCGACGGCATGGCTATTTATGATACCATGCAGTATATCAAGTGTGATGTTTCCACCATTTGCCTGGGGATGGCCGCCAGCATGGGCGCCTTTCTGCTGGCCGCGGGCACGAAAGGCAAGCGCTTTGCCCTGCCCAACAGCGAAATTATGATCCACCAGCCCAGCGGCGGCGCCCAGGGGCAGGCTACGGATATCAGCATTCACGCCAACCACATCCTGCGCGTGAAGGATAAGTTGAATCAAATCCTCTCTGAGCGCACGGGCCAGCCGTTGGACGTGGTAAAGCGCGACACCGAGCGCGACAACTTTATGACTGCCCAGGAAGCCCTGGAGTACGGCCTGATTGATAAGGTCATCGAACACCGCTAAAAAGAGAAAGGGAGTGGACGGATGCCAAACAGCAGCGACCATGAGATCTGTTGCTCCTTCTGCGGCAAACCCCAGTCTATGGTAGACCGGCTTATTGCCGGATCTGGCGTATACATCTGTGACGCCTGCGTCCGGCTGTGCAGTTCCATCATCGAGGACGAGGACCGCCTTAAGAAGGGCAGAAGTGATGAAAAAGAAGTGGGCATCCTTCTTCCGAAGCCCCAGGAAATCAAAAAAAAGCTGGATGAGTATGTAGTTGGGCAAGATAATGCCAAAATTGCTCTTTCCGTGGCAGTTTATAACCACTATAAGCGTATCTATTTTTCTGGCGATGACGTGGAGATCACGAAAAGCAATGTGCTTTTGCTGGGCCCCACCGGTGTGGGCAAGACTTACCTGGCCCAAACTTTGGCGAAACTGCTGGATGTGCCCTTTGCCATTGCCGATGCCACCACGTTAACGGAAGCGGGCTATGTGGGCGAGGACGTGGAGAATATCCTTCTCAGGCTCATCCAGGCGGCGGATTACGATATTTTCAAGGCCGAGCGAGGCATCATCTATATTGATGAGATCGACAAGATCTCCCGTAAATCCGAGAACCAGTCCATCACGCGGGACGTCTCTGGCGAAGGCGTACAGCAAGCCCTTTTGAAGATTTTGGAGGGCACGGTTGCCAGCGTCCCCCCCAAGGGAGGAAGGAAGCATCCCCAGCAGGAGGCTATCAACATCAACACCTCCAATATCCTGTTTATCTGTGGAGGCGCTTTTGATGGGCTGGAAAAGATTGTCCAAAAGCGTGCCGCCTCCAGTTCCCTGGGATTCGGGGGAGAGGTTCACGGCAAAAAGGAACTGGACCGCATCGACTGGATGAAGGATGTCACTCCTCACGATCTGGTAAAATATGGACTTATTCCTGAGCTGGTGGGCCGTATTCCCGTTATCACCGCGCTCAACGCCCTGGATGAGGAATCTCTGGTGCGCATTCTGCGGGAGCCCAAGAACTCGTTGGTCAACCAGTATAAAAAGCTGTTTGACTTGGACAAGGTGGATTTGGAGTTTACGGAAGACGCTTTGGTCGCGATAGCGAAAAAGACGCTGGAGCGCAAAACAGGAGCCCGGGGCCTTCGCTCCATTATGGAGGATCTGCTGATGCCTCTGATGTATCAGGTTCCCAGTGACTATACAGTGGAAAAGGTGGTTGTAACCCGGGAAACTGTAGAGCACGGAGCCCCCCCTCAGATCACTTACAATAAAGACAGGAAGCCCGTGAAGATTAAAATTACTCAGCCTAAACGGCGAACCCAGCGGGATTCCGTCTCATAAACACACAGAGAAAGGCTGCTGCCGGCCCAACCGGCCCCAGCCTTTTGCTGGTATATAGGAGTACATACATGCAAATGTTTACAGAGGACAATCCAAAAATTGAAAACGAGCTGGTTCTCCCAGTTCTGGCAGTGCGGGGCCTTGTTTTTTTCCCCGGCATGATGCTGCAATTTGATGTGGCGCGGAAAAAGTCTGTGCTGGCCATCTCTGATGCCCTCTCAAAGGACAGGCTGATCTTCCTGGTCTCCCAAACAGACCTTTCTGATAAGGAACCCACCGGTGATGATCTGTACAAGACCGGCGTCATTGCCCGCATCAAGCAGGTGATGCATCACTCTGAGGAGGGCGTAAAACTCCATGTAGAGGGTGCCTGCCGCGGAGAGATCAGCACACTTTTGCAAGAGGAACCTTTCCTGCTGGGGCAGATTACTAAATGCCCTGTGCTAACCTATAAGCCCTCTTACCGTTCTGAGGCTTTGCTGCGCATTGTCCATGAAAAATTTGACGAGTATCTGCGGCTGTTCAAGCATGTGCCTCCGGATATTCTGCTGGGGGTGCTGCAGGAAAAAGACTGCGGACGCCTGGCAGACTACATCGCTTCCAATATATCCATTGACTTCGAGCGCAAGCAGTATATCTTAGATGAGCTGCGGCCTTTAAAGCGCCTGCAAAAGCTGATTGACGTACTAACGGAGGAAATCAAGATTTTGTCCGTGGAAAACGAGATCAACCAAAAGGCCCAGGCGCAGATGGACGAAAACCAGCGGGAGTACTTTTTAAAAGAGCAGCTGCGGGCCATTACCAGCGAGCTGGGGGAGGACGATAATCCCCAGCAGGAAGCTGATGAACTGCGGGAGCGTGTGCTGGCCCTGGGGCTTTCCCAGGTCTGCGAGGAGAAGCTGCTGAAGGAATGCGACAAGCTCTACCGCATGCCCTATGGCTCTCACGAGGCCAGTGTGATCCGCATGTATTTGGACACCTGCCTGGAGCTTCCCTGGAAAAAATCATCAAAAGAGAAGTTGGATCTAGTTCGGGCCCAGCGCATTCTCGATCGGGACCACTATGGCCTGGAAAAGGTCAAGGAGCGTTTCTTGGAGATTTTGGCCGTGAAGAGCCTGGCCCCCCAGCAGACAGGGCAGATCATCTGTTTGGTGGGACCGCCCGGTGTGGGCAAAACTTCCATTGCCCGTTCCATCGCACAGGCTACCGGCAGAAAATATGTGCGGGTTTCCCTGGGAGGCGTCAGCGATGAGGCGGAAATCATGGGCCACCGGCGCACCTATGTCGGCTCCATGCCCGGCCGCATCATCAGTGCGGTGAAACAGGCCGGGGTAAACAACCCCTTGCTGCTGCTGGACGAGATTGACAAGCTGGGACAGAATTTCAAAGGGGATCCTGCCTCCGCTCTCTTGGAGGTTCTGGATCCAGAGCAAAACGCCGAGTTCACAGACCATTACATTGATCTGCCCTTTGACTTGAGCAACGTGCTCTTCATCACCACCGCCAATGACGCCAGCCGCATCCCTGGCCCGCTGTACGACCGGATGGATATTATCGAGCTGGGCAGCTATACTTTGGAGGAAAAGTTAAACATCGCTTCACGCCACCTGATCAAAAAGCAGCTGAAAAAGCATGGCATCAAAGCCTCTCAGCTGAAGTTTTCCAAGGCAGGGCTGAAGGAACTGGTGGAAGGCTATACCCGAGAGGCCGGCGTTCGGACGTTAGAGCGTTTGATTGCGTCGGTCTGCCGTAAAGTGGCCAAGATGATTGTATCCGACCCAGAATTCACCTCCTTCACTGTGAAACCAGAAAACCTAGAGAGCCTATTGGGGCCGCGGAAGTTTACAAAAGATCAGCTTGCTGGCGAGGACACGATAGGGTTGGTAAATGGCTTGGCCTGGACCAGTGTGGGCGGCGAGCTGCTACCCATTGAGGTCGCCGTTATGGAGGGCACTGGGAAAATCCAGCTCACGGGCTCCCTGGGCGATGTGATGAAAGAATCTGCGGGTGCGGCAATCACTTGCATCCGTACCCGGGCGGGAGCGCTGGGGATCTCCCCCAAGTTCTATGAGAAATGCGATATTCACATCCACGCGCCGGAAGGGGCGGTGCCCAAGGATGGCCCTTCTGCAGGCATTGCCATGGCAACAGCGATCACCTCGGCATTGTGCGGCATTCCTGTACGGCATGATGTGGCTATGACAGGGGAAATCACTTTACAGGGAAGGGTGCTTCCCATTGGCGGTTTGAAAGAAAAATCCATGGCCGCTTACAAAAATGGCATCCATACGGTAATTATCCCTGCGGAAAATGTGCCGGATCTGACCGAGGTGGACCCTGTTGTAAAAGAGCATATACAGTTTATTCCCGTCAAACGGGTGGACACCGTGCTGGAGACAGCCTTAACCCATATGCCGCGCCCTGTGACCCAAGAGCCTGTGGGGCTTCCCTCTGAGATAGCGGCGAAGCATCAAAAGGCTCCGGAGTTATATCAATAACCTTTGTGTAAGGAGAATACCGTGAATTTTCAAAAGGTGGAATTTGAACTGGCGGCCGGGCGAAAAGACCAGCTTCCCAGGGGGGAACTGCCAGAAATCGTGTTCTCCGGGAAATCCAATGTGGGGAAATCCTCCCTCATTAATAAATTGGTAAACCGGAAAGCGCTGGCCCGGGTCAGCGCCACTCCTGGAAAGACGGCCACCATCAACTTTTATAAGCTTCCAGAGTGCCGTTTAGTGGATCTTCCTGGCTATGGCTATGCCAGAGTATCCAAAAGCGAGCGGGACCGTTGGGCTTCTCTGGTGGAAGGGTATTTTGCCCAGGATAGAAACATCGCCCTGGTAATTCAGCTGGTGGATATGCGCCACAAGCCTACAGCAGACGATTTGCAGATGGTGGATTTCTTGCTGCAGACTGGCCGCCCTTTTATAGTAGTCTGCACCAAAAGCGATAAGCTTAACCGGACGGAGAACCAGCAGCAGACAGGCTTGTTCGATGAGCTGTTCCGAAGCCAGGGCATTTCTTGGCTTCCCTTTTCGGCAGTAAAGGGTGTTGGCTTAGAGGATGTTAAGCAAGCTATAGAGAACGCTGTAGGCAGCGCTCAGAATATCGAAACGAAATGAGGGACTGGATGTGATTTCGCATTGCCTTGGCGTGAACAACGCCGGCCATTTGGAGATCAGCGGCTGCGATACCCTGTGTTTAGCGGAACAGTACGGCACGCCGCTGTATGTGATGAGCGAGGATGAGATTCGAGAAACTTGCCGCCGGTATGTGGCCTCCTTTGAAAGAAATTATGGCGGCCGCGGCAAGCCGATTTATGCCAGTAAAGCATTCAGCTGTAAGGAGATCTACCGGATCGTTCTCAGCGAGGGGCTGGATGTGGAAGTGGTGTCTGGAGGCGAGCTTTATACGGCTCTGCAGGCAGGCGTGCCGGGACGGCAAATCCATTTCCAGGGAAATAACAAGTCCATCGGCGAGCTGACCATGGCCCTGGAAAACGGCGTGGGGGATATCGTGGTGGACAACCTCTCCGAGCTGGAACGGCTGGAAAGCCTGGCAGCGGAACGGGGCGTCACCGCGCCCATTTCCTTCCGCATCAAGCCGGGTATCGACGCCCACACCCATGAGTTCATCCGCACCGGTCAGGTGGATTCCAAATTCGGATTGGATTTGGCCAGCGGAGAGGCCATGGACGCACTGCGCCGAGCCAGTGAGTTGGAGCATGTGGTGGTAAAGGGCCTTCATTGCCACATCGGCTCCCAAATCCTGGAAAAAGCCCCCTTTGTCCATGCAGCGGAGGTTATGCTCCAGTTTTTTGCCCAAGTCCGTGAGGAGCTGGGCATGACCTTTGAACACCTGAACCTGGGCGGTGGATTTGGCATCCATTACACAGAGCGGGACGATGCCATCCCCTATGAGGAATACATGGAGGATGTCTCTGCCATGGTTCACGCCAAGTGCCGGGAACTGGGGCTAGATTTGCCCTATATTTTCATTGAGCCAGGCCGTTCCATCGTGGGCGAAGCGGGCATCACTCTGTACACTGTGGGGAACATCAAGCACATCCCCGGTGTGCGGGACTATGTGGCCATTGACGGCGGCATGTTCGACAACCCCCGTTACGCTTTGTACCAGTCCGCCTATACATGCATCCTTGCCAATAAGGCAGGGGAGCCGGCGGATTACACTGCCACCATTGCCGGCAAATGCTGTGAAAGCGGCGACCTGATCCAAGAGCATACCCTGATTCAGAAGCCGGAGGAAGGGGATATCCTCGCCGTGCTTTCCACAGGGGCCTATAACTATTCCATGGCCTCCAATTACAACAGGAATTTAAAACCTGCCGTTGTGATGGTCTCCCACGGGAAGTCCCGCATTGTGGTCAAAGGAGAGACCTATGAAGACCTGGTTCGCAATGATGTGTAGTTTTCCTGTTTACTTTTCTGCTTTTCTATGCTACAATTCTAAAGCATAAAGCGCTAGGGAAAGGAAGTGCGGAAGTATGAATGGAAAGATTCAGGACAAGAATGTAGATTTTCTTTTTCAGGCCATCTTAGCCCTGGAGACGCCCGAGGAGTGCTATCGTTTTTTTGACGACCTTTGCACGGTGCCAGAACTGAAGGCCATGTCTCAGCGGCTGGCTGTGGCCCATATGCTCAGCCATAAGCGGGTTTATAGCGATATTGTGACAGAAACAGGAGCTTCTACCGCTACCATCAGCCGTGTGAACCGTTCGCTGAACTATGGGAGCGATGGGTATGAACTGGTATTCCAGCGCCTGGATAAAGAGGAGAAGCAAGCGTGAAAAGCTACTCCGTTTTCGCCCAGTATTATGACGAGCTCACGGAGAATGTGGAGTATTCCCGCCGTGCGGAATACCTCTTGGAGCTGATGCGCCGTTTGGGGCATCAGCCGGGTTTGACATTGGATCTGGCCTGCGGCACGGGATCTCTCACGTTGGAGCTGTACCGCAGAGGCGTGGATATCTACGGTGTGGATGGCTCGGTGGAGATGCTCTCAGAAGCCCGCATGAAATGCGCAGAGGCTGGGGCGGACATCCTGTTTTTGTGTCAAAAGATGCAGTCCCTGGACCTATACGGCACGGTAAAGACGGCAGTTTGTACCTTGGACAGCTTGAATCACTTGAAAAACAGGGAAGAGCTTCAGCAAGTGCTCTCCAAGGTATCTTTTTTCATGGACCCGGGGGGATATTTTCTCTTTGACATGAACACCCTGTATAAGCACCAAGTCCTGCTTGGAAACGAAACCTATGTCTATGAGGTGGAGGATGTTTATTGTGTGTGGCAAAACCGCTGCCACACAGATGGCAGGGTGGACATCCAACTGGACTTTTTCCAGCCCCAGGGGTCTCTCTATAACCGCAGCACCGAGCGTTTTACCGAACGAGCCTACCCCGTGGAAGAGGTGCTGGCGATGCTCAGAAATGCCGGGTTTGAAGAGGTGCAGGTCTTTGACGAGCTGACTTTCAATCCCCCGCGCAAGGACAGCCAGCGCCTGGTTTTCGCTGCCAAAAAGCAAGGAAGGAACGAATCTGTATAATGGATAAGATTTTACGAACGATCACTTCGGATGGAAGCCTGATGGCCTCTGCTATAGATTCCAGCCAGATTGTCTATACTGCGCAAAGAATTCACGGGCTTTCCAAAACAGCCTGTGCCGCTTTGGGGCGGCTTTTAACCGGCGCTTCTCTAATGGGGAACCTTCTGAAGACAGAGGGGGCCTCGCTGACCCTGAAGGTTAACGGAGGGGGCCCCCTGGGCAACCTGGTGGCTATCTCCGATGCTCATGGCAATGTCCGTGGCTATGTGGACCACCCGGAGGTTGAATTGCCTTTGAAACCCAACGGCAAAATTGACGTGGGCGGCGGTGTGGGAAACCAGGGCCGCCTAGCCGTCATCCGGGATCTGGGAGAAAAAGAGCCTTATATCGGCCAGGTAGCGCTTATCAGCGGGGAGATTGCTGAGGACTTGACCAATTACTATGCCAGCAGTGAGCAGGTCCCCACCGTGTGTGCCCTGGGTGTGTTAGTGGATAAAGAGAAAGGCGAGGCCATGCTTTCCGGCGGCTTGCTGATCCAGGCCCTGCCGGGTGCGGACAACGCTGCACTGGACCGCTTGGAGCAGAATATCGCTAAGCTGGACTCCGTCACCACCATGCTGGCCAAAGGCTTAACGCCGGAAGAAATGTGCCGCGCTGCCCTTGAGGGCTTTGAGGTAGAGATTTTGGACCAGGCACCTGTACATTATGTGTGCAACTGCAGCAAGGAGCGCTTCGCCCGTGGATTGCTCACCCTGGGAAGCCGGGAACTTTTAAGCCTGCACGGGGATGAGAGGGAAGAGGTGGAAACGGTCTGCCACTACTGCAACAAGAAATATGTTTTCACCAAGGCGGAGATCGCCGATCTGGCCCGCCAGGCAGCGCAAGCGGAGAAAAATAATTCTTGAAATTTTTTGGAAAACCGCTTGACAAATGAGAACAAATCGTGTAAGATATTAAACGTCGCTGATGAAGCGAAACAAAATGTGTGAAGGGCTTACGGGGGCATAGCTCAGCTGGTTAGAGCACCTGCCTTACAAGCAGGGGGTCACAGGTTCGAGTCCTGTTGTCCCCACCATACACACTGTTTGTAGGGTTGGATAAGTTTTTATCCCCCTTGCATATGGCCCGGTAGTTCAGCTGGTTAGAACGCTAGCCTGTCACGCTAGAGGTCGACGGTTCGAGCCCGTTCCGGGTCGCCATATTTGCCTCTGTAGCTCAGTTGGTAGAGCAGGGGACTGAAAATCCCCGTGTCATTGGTTCGATTCCGATCGGAGGCACCATTGCGGGAGTAGCTCATCTGGTAGAGCGCCACCTTGCCAAGGTGGAGGTAGCGAGTTCGAGCCTCGTCTTCCGCTCCACGATGTGAAAAGACGCTTATTTTCAGCAAGTAAGCGTCTTTTCTTTCCGATGGTGACATAGCCAAGTGGTAAGGCATGGGTCTGCAAAACCCTGATTCCCCGGTTCAAATCCGGGTGTCACCTCCAAAAAGCACCTCTGTTCGAGGTGCTTTTTTCTTTGCATTTTTACAGATGAGATAGAAGAAGCAGAAAGGGGATCCCGCAACTGAGATCCCCTTCCTGCTTCTGATTTGATTATAACAGAGACTCCGCCAGCTCTGTGGCATACCGCACAGAGGCCATAGCGTCCTTGCCGTAGAAGTCCGCCCCAATGCTGTCGGCGTACTCCTGCGTAAGCACTGCGCCGCCCACCATGATTTTTACCTGCGGCACTTCCCTTCGGAGCAGCTCGATGGTCTCCTTCATATTCACCACAGTAGTCGTCATCAGGGCGCTAAGGCCCACCAGCTGGGCATGCTCTCGTTGCACTGCCTCTAAGACCAGCTCCGGAGGAACGTCCTTTCCCAGGTCAAACACACGGAATCCGTAATTCTCCAAAAGAACCTTAACAATGTTCTTTCCGATGTCATGGACATCTCCCTTCACCGTTGCAATAACAATGGCCAGCCGGCTCCTTCCGGTATCTTCCTGGCCCTGCAGTTGGCCTTTAATGACTTCGAACGCCGCTTTAGCTGCTTCAGCGCTCATCAGCAACTGGGGCAGGAACAGCGTCTTCTTTTCAAACCGATCGCCCACCGCGTCCAAAGCGGGAACGATCTCCTCATTGATAAGCTCTAAGCCTTCCCGGGTTTGCAGAGCAGCTTCTGCAGCCTGATTGGCCGCGTCTTTCAGCCCCCTCTCAATTGCCTCTCGCAGGGTATAGGAAGCATTTGCGGCTGATGCTTTGGGAACAGGCGCCTGTTCCTGTCCATAGGCGGCGATATAGTCCATGCAGCTTTCATCCCAGCCAGACAGCACACAATAGGAACGATAGGTGCGCATCATTTGTTCAGACAAGGGATTCATAATGGCCGCATCTAATCCCCGCTGCAGGGCCATCAGGAAAAAGGCGGCTGTGATATTTTCCCGCTGAGGCAGCCCAAATGACACATTGGACACTCCCAAGGAAGTTTTTACCCCCAGCTCCCGTTTAATGCGTTCCAGGGCCTCCAATGTGACAAGAGCGGCATCCTGGCCAGCGCTGACCGCCATCGTTAAGGGGTCAATTACAATATCGCTGCGGGGGATGCCATAGGACAGGGCTGTCTGCACAATGCGCCGGGCCGCCAGAAACCGCCCCTCCGCAGTTTCCGGAATCCCCTCTTCCGTAATGGTCAGGCCGATGACCACCCCGCCGTACTTTTTCACCAAGGGAAAAATCGCCTTCATGGAAGCGCTCTTCGCTGTCACTGAGTTGACTAGGGGTTTCCCGTTGTAACACCGCATGGCACGTTCCATGGTCACCGGGTCAGAAGTGTCAATTTGTAAGGGAAGGGAAGATACCGCCTGCAGTTCTTGGATCACTTGGCACATTAAGGCGGGCTCGTCAATTTCCGGCAGTCCGACATTGACATCCAATATATGGGCCCCAGCATCTTGCTGGGCAATGCCTTCCCGGAGAATATAGGGAATGTCCTGATCCCGCAGGGCCTGTTTGAATTTCTTTTTACCCGTGGGATTGATGCGTTCGCCAATGATGACCGGGGCCTTTCCGATCTCCACCCAATGGAGGCCAGAGGTGACCACCGTACGGGAGGGGAGGGGAAGAGGCTGGCACCCCAGACCGGCGCAAGCAGCAACCGTCCGCCGGATGTGCTCTGGAGTGGTGCCGCAGCATCCTCCCACCACCCAAGCGCCTCCCCGGGCAATTTCGCCCATCCAGCTGGCAAACTCCTCCGGTCCTACATCGTAACAGGTTTTGCCATCCCGCTCTACAGGAAGGCCGGCATTGGGGTTAACCACAATGGGAAGGCCCGTCAGCTCCCGCAGCTTTGGCAGCAGGCCGGCCATCTGCTGGGGACCCAGGCCGCAATTAAAGCCAATCGCATCCGCGCCCAGGCCCTCCAGCACGGCGGCAGCCACGCCAAGCTCCCCTCCCGTGAGGAGCTTGCCATCCTCATCAAAGGTCATGGTGACGAACACCGGCAGATCAGAATTCTCCTTCGCAGCCAGCAAAGCCGCTTTTGCCTCATAAATGTCGCTCATGGTCTCAATGAGAACCGCCTCTGCCCCTGCAGCCGCTCCTGCGCGAACCATCTCTGCGAAAGCGGAGACAGCATCTTCAAAGTCCAGCTCTCCCAAAGGCCGAAGCAACTTGCCAGTTGGGCCAATATCCAAGAATACCGTCCCCTTGCCGCAGTCCTCAACAGCCTGTAGGGCATTCTTTACGCCAGCAGACACCACCTCTTCTACTGTGTGTCCGCTGCCCTCCAGTTTAAAGCGATTGGCTCCAAAGGTGTTGGTTTTCAGAAAATCCGCTCCAGCCCGCAGATAAGAGCGGTGAATCTCTATCAGTTCCTCCCGGTGGGAGAGGTTCCAGAGCTCCGGCAGTTCTCCCGGTAAAAGCCCCTTTTCCTGTAGAACCGTCCCCATTGCGCCATCAAAAAAACGTATCTTTTCCCCCAATTGACTGAATACCTTGTTCATGTGCCTCCATCCTTTCTCTACACGATTAGGGTTCTCACTCGTCCGTTCTGCGAAATGGGCAATTCTCCGAAGCACAGGCCATACACCTTCCCACATGGCACAGAGAGGGATCCGGGGAAAGCCCTACCACACCTGTAATGGACTTCATGGGAAGCATCAAACAGCTTTCTGTCAAGGTGATTCCTATTTTTTTGGAGACCTGCAGGGCCTCGAATAAAAACCGTTGACAGGAAAGGGGAAAATCGCCGTAGCCAGGGCTGTACCGGGGCCGTAAGTATAGGCTCCGGTCCCTTGCGTAGGTCCGGATGTCCTCTTGGGCCGCATCGGCCTGCTCCTCCGTATAAACGGCGGCGCAGGCCTGCAGCACTGGCACCAAAGGCATGTCTGTCAGCTCGCAGCGTTTAATTAGGGCATCGACCCCGGGCCCCAGGGTAAAAGCAGTGAGGAAAGCCTCCTTGCAGCCCCGCAGGTGGTCCGCCAGTGTGAAGCTGGACAAATACGTTCCACCCAGCGTGACGCCCCCCTGCTCTACAACCAGAGAAAAACGCCCGGAAACATACCGGGGGCTGGCGGCCCGCACCACCTTTTCCCACGCCTGGCCGATCATCCCTTCCAGCTGCGGTTCGCGGCAGGAAGCCCCCAAGTATCGAAGGATCTCCTTTTGATTCATAACGGGCAGCTCCTCCTCAGCGCAGAATGTGGCTGAGATTCTCCATAATTTTCGCCGCAGTCTGGGGCCGGTTCATGGTGTACAGATGGATATACTTAACGCCATTGGCCACAAGGTCAATAATTTGTTCTGTGGCATAGGCAATGCCCGCCTGCTCCATCGCCAGGGGGTCATCAGAAAACTTGTCGGCAATCGCCTTAAAGCGGGGAGGAAGAGAGGTACCGGAGAGTTCTGCGCTGCGCTTGACCTGTCTGGCATTGATAACAGGCATAATGCCAGGAATCACCGGCACCTGAATGCCAACGGCCAGCACCCGGTAGAGAAAATTGTAGTAGACATTGTTGTCAAAAAACATTTGCGTTGTAAGGAAATCACATCCGGCCTCTACCTTTTCCTTCAGAAAAGCAATGTCATCCTCTTTGTGCTCACATTCCACATGGCCGTCGGGATAGCAAGCGCCGCCAATGCAGAAATCGCCTTGGCTTTTTATGTCTCGAATCAAGTCGATCGCATAAGTATAGGGGCCAGGCACATACTCCTTGGGCTTGTCCCCGCGCAGGGCCAAAATGTTTTCGATTCCCCGCTCCTTCATTTCCGCCAAGCGCTGGCGGATATCCTCCTTAGTGGAGTCACAGCAGGTGAGGTGGGCCAAAGCCGGCAGATGATGGCGTTCCTGAATGTAAGAAGCCACCTCCACCGTTTTTTTGGAGGTGCTTCCGCCCGCGCCATAGGTGACGCTGATAAAGTCCACCCCCAAAGACTGGATGGCGTCCACCGTTTCAAAGATACCGCTGAACGCAGTGTCCTTTTTAGGAGGGAATATTTCACAGGAGATGGTCACTTTCTTCTGCCCGAACAGATTTTTTATCTTCATACTAGAGGCTCACGTCCTTTCTCGTTCCATAGTAAAGTATATTTATTTATTTTACCATGCGCCGGGAAAATTGGAAAGGGAATAGTGAAAAAACTTGCCGCATATGCTGTCCCAAGTGGGGGGAAGCTTTATGAAATTGAATCGAAAGCTGCTGTTTTGGCTGCTGTTCTGCGCATCACTGGCTCTGTTTTGCTTACAAACCGCAGAGGCCTTCGGCGTGGTGGCATTTCATGCTGCGTTCTTCGAGAAAAAGGCAACTGTCGTCATCGACGCGGGGCACGGGGGAGAGGACGGCGGCGCGGTAGGAGTCAACGGCCTGGTGGAAAAGGATGTAAACCTAGCTATCGCCTCGGCGCTGGCCGAGAAGCTGCGAGCCGCCAATTTCACCGTGGTTTTGGTAAGGGACGGGGACTATTCCGTAGGGGACCAAAGCCTTTCCACTATTTCGGAGAGGAAGACCTCTGACACCAAAAACCGGGTACGGCTTGTGGAGGAAATAGGTGACTGCATCCTGGTCAGCATTCACCAAAACAAGTTTGAACAAAGCCAGTACAGGGGGGCGCAGATGTTCTATTCCCCCAATAATCCAGAGAGTGCCGTATTGGCTGAATGTATCCGGCAAAGTGTGGTGGAGTCTTTACAGCCGGAGAACACCCGCCAGAACAAAGAGGCAGGGGAGGAGATTTATTTGCTCTCCCAGGTACAGGTTCCAGCGGTCCTAGTGGAATGCGGTTTTCTGTCCAATCCCGAGGAAGCGGCGCTGTTGGAAAAGGAATGTTATCAGCAGGACATGGCTGCCGCCATTTACAACGGGTTGATCTCTTTTCTGGAACAGAGAGAAAGCGCAGAGCAGGGGGCTTCTTCTTCCGGGAGATTTGTGGTATAATGTGGTATAATATTTTTATATCGCAACTGCCCAATACGAAAACGGAGAGAATGACTATGGCTTCAAAAAGCAAGTGGATCTACCAATGCAGGGAATGCGGATTTGAGTCCGCCAAATGGATGGGGAAATGCCCCAGCTGCGGGGAGTGGAATACCTTTGAAGAGGTTGTCAAGGAAGCCTCTGCTCCGCAGAAAGCCCCTTCAGCGGGGACCAGGGTCTCCCGTCCCACCCCCATCAATGAGATCAGCATGCAAGAGGAGTCCCGCTATCACACCGGCCTTTCAGAGCTGGACCGGGTGCTGGGGGGAGGCATCGTCAAAGGCTCCCTTATCCTCATCAGCGGAGATCCGGGGATTGGAAAATCCACGATGTTGCTGCAAATCTGCGAGCATCTAGGGGAAAGCCTGCGCATTCTCTATGTGTCTGGGGAGGAATCGGCCCGGCAGATTAAATTGCGCGCTTCCCGCCTGGGGGTGCACAGCCCTAATCTAATGGTTCTTACAGAGACGGACGTGCAGTATGTTGTGGAAACAATCCGCTCTGAAAAGCCTGATCTGGTAATGATTGACTCCATTCAAACCATGAACCACACCGATCTAAACTCCTCTCCTGGCAGCGTTACACAAGTGCGGGAATGCACAAATGCCATGATGCGCTGTGCGAAGTCCTTGGATATCCCCATTATCGTGGTGGGCCATGTAAACAAAGACGGGGCCATTGCCGGGCCCAAGGTGCTGGAACACATTGTGGATGCCGTGCTCTATTTTGAGGGGGACCGGCAGATGACTTACCGCATCCTGCGGGCAGTAAAGAACCGCTATGGTTCCACCAACGAGATCGGTGTGTTCGATATGGGGGAGGGCGGCCTCCGGCAAGTAGAAAATCCCTCCCAGGCCATGCTGTCCGGCAGGCCTAAAGATGTTTCTGGCACCTGTGTCACCGCCGTGATGGAGGGCACCCGTCCCATTCTGGCGGAAATCCAGGGACTTGCCACCACCTCAGGGTATGGCACCCCACGAAGGATGGCCACAGGTTTCGACTACAACCGCATGGCACTGATCTTAGCGGTGCTGGAAAAGAGGGCAGGCTATTACTTTTCCAACCTGGACGCCTACGTCAACGTGGTAGGGGGGCTGCGCCTGGATGAGCCCGCTGTAGATTTGGCAGTGGCCATGTCGCTGATCTCCAGCTTAAAGGACAAGCCCATCCGAGAGGACACTGTGGTATTTGGCGAAATTGGTCTAGCAGGGGAACTGCGCAGCGTCAGTCATGGGGACTTGCGCATCGCGGAGGCGGCGCGGTTGGGATTTACCCGATGTGTGCTTCCCAAACACGGTATAAAGAGCCTGAATTCTCCCTTGGGAAAGGAGATAGAGCTCATTGGCGCCCGAAACCTCCGGGAAGCCTTTGAGGCAGCCACATGAGCCGCTTTCTTCAGCATCCCCGGCTGCCAGACAGCCCCGTGCGTGCTGCCTTAGTCTCGGGAGAATTCCCTTGGCTAAAAGACGCCTTGGACACGTTGGGCATTACGTCCATTCAGACAGAGGAGGAGCACCGCCTTCCAAAGCCTGTGCGCTTTCACCCTGATTTGCAGGTGAGCCCTCTTTACGATAAACAAATGTTCGTTTTAAGGAGGAGCCCTCTGAATAACCAATTGGCCCGGCAAGGCTTTTCGGTAAGCGAAACGGAAAGGTGGCCAGAACAAACCTATCCGAAGGATGTGCTGTGCGGCGGCCTTGTATGGAACTCCTATCTGATCGGAAACCCGCGCGGTGTGGACCCTGCCATCCAGGAAGCCGCTCAAAAGCAGGGTTTACAGTTTTTGCCCGTAGGCCAAGGTTACTGCGCCTGTTCAGTGGCCTTAGTTGATGCAAACCACGCTATTACTGCGGACCGCGGTTTAGAGCGCGCATTAAAAGCTGAGGGATTTGAGGTGCTGTTGATCCGTCCAGGGTTCATAGAATTGCCTGGCTATGACACAGGCTTTATAGGCGGCTGCAGCGGAAAGCTGGCGCCGGACAAGATGGCATTTGCAGGACAGCTCTCCAGCCATCCGGACGGAGAACTCATCCGGGCCTTTATTCTGGACTGCGGGATTTCCGTGACTGAGTTGAAAAAGGGCCCCTTATTGGATGTAGGTGGGATTCTGCCGCTGCTTCAGGGAGAAGTAGAGCGGGATGAAAAAATTGAGACAATTATACAAAATAGATATTTTGTATAATTCAGGGGAGGGCAAAACAGATTTTATGAGTTTTTCAATTCGAGATGAAATGCCGGAGCTTGTGCAGCAATATGCCCTGTATTTAAGGAATATCCGCGGTTTATCGCCTAAAACCGTGGAGGAATATTGTATGGACCTGCGTACATTTTTCCGTTTTCTAAAAAGCCGCCAGCAAGCCAGCGTTCCGTTTGATCAAATTTCCATTAAGGAGATCGACCTTCCTTATATCCGTTCAATCAAAACCGTCGACGTCTTTGAATTTATGAATTTCGTGGCAGACGAGCGGAACAACATGAGCTCTACACGGCAGCGGAAATCCACTTCGCTAAAATCTTTTTTTCAGTACCTTACAGTTCACGAAAAGCTTTTGGAGGAGAATCCAACGGAAAACCTGACTCCCCCCAAAAAGGCAAAGACTCTCCCCCATTTTTTGTCACTCGAACAAAGTATCGAACTTTTGAATGCAGTAGATGGGCCCGACGCAGAGCGGGACCGCTGCATTCTTACCCTTTTCCTAAACTGCGGCATGCGCCTTTCCGAACTGGTTTCCATCAACTTAGCAGATGTGATTCACAACAATTCCACCCTGCGCATCTGGGGCAAAGGCAATAAAGAAAGGATCGTCTATCTGAACCAAGCGTGCTTGGATGCGATCACCCAATATTTGGCAGTGCGTCCCAAAGATGGCGTCAAAGACCGGAATGCCCTGTTCCTCAGTAACCGCGGGACCCGGATCAGCCCAAAGACAGTTCAGGCGCTGGTCAAAAAATACCTGGACAAAATTGGCCTGAGCGGCCCTGGCTATTCTGTCCACAAATTGCGGCACACTGCCGCCACATTAATGTATCGCTATGGCCATGTGGATGTTCGCGTCCTACAGGACATTTTAGGGCATGCGAATCTGGGTACAACAGAGATTTACACCCATACTTCCAGCACGCAGATCGAAGAGGCGATGAACGCCAACCCTTTGGCTCACGAAGCCCCCTCTAAAAAGCCTCTCTCTCCCCCAACGAAATCCTCTGAAGAAGAGAATTCATAAAAAAGCACAGTGCAGCAAAAGCTGCGCTGTGCTTTTTTCTTTGCTTTTACTTTACTCTTTCTCTTCCGAAGAGCCCTGTTTCTTCAGCTCTGACTTTCGGATTAGACGGCCATTGACATAGACAAACTTGTCCTCATCGTCATCTTCGTCCTCATCCTCCGGTTCCGCAAAGAAGCGGTCACGCTCCTCTTCTTCCTTTTTCTCCGCTGCAGTGACACCGGTCCGCTGCTCTTCCAGCTTCTGCTGGTAAGGCTTAATCAGGTAGCGGTCCACAATGGGATATACGGTGAAATTGATGAAATAACTCACCAAAGAGAACAGCAGGCACACGGCCACTATCAGGAAGATCAATACCGTAAGGGGCGCCAGAGGAATGGAAAAGACCAGGAAAAGCAGCGCTCCCAAAATAACGGTGATCAGCAGGTTGCGCCCCAAGCCAGCCACGGCAAAAATGAAAGCGTTGCGGTAAGCCTGGCTAAACTTCAGGTCAAAGGTGATGAACATGACCGGCAGGTAATACTGAGCGAACAGGAACAGAACTGCCAGCACAATGCACAACCAGAAGGGGATGTAATACAGCCAGCCTTGCGAGGTGCTGTTAAGATAGTAGATCATAGAAAAGCTAAGCACCAGATAAACCAGGTAAACAATCGCGCCATTCAGCAGGAAATACTTCCAGTTCCCCTTCACGGCATCCCAGAAATCTGACCAGACAAAGGCATGCTCCTCACGGGCAAAATTTCGAGTTACAAATGTAAGGCCCGCCGTAAAGGGAGAAAGCAGAATTAAGGGCAGCGGCACCGCATACAACACCCAGGCGTCGATTTGCACCACCCCGTCCCCCGAAGGAAGCTGCAGCACATAGTGGGTGGGAAACAGGAAAATAACCGCCATCAACACCAGGGCCACGATCGTTGGGATAAGGAAGATCAAGTTGAGCTGCACCAGCTTGCCGAATTTTCTGAGAAGAATCTCAAAAAAACGAACCGGCGCAGCTTTTGGGGGATCGTCCTTGTTTACGCCGGGACCCGGCTTGTCGTAATTTCCAAAAATACCGAGAAAAGCCAAAAGACCAACTCCATTTCACAAATCGTTCTTTTTACCCCAACTTCGCCTTGGGATGACAATTATTATACACCTGTTTTACATGGCTGTCCAGCAATTGTACATAGACTTGTGTAGAAGAAATATCTGCATGGCCCATCATGGTTTGAATATCCTTTACAGAAGCCCCGTTTTCCAGCAGGTGAAGGGCAAAGGAATGGCGCAGGGTGTGCGGGGTGATCTCCTTGGTGATGCCCGCCTCTGTGGCATAGCCCTTTACAATCTTCCAAAAGCCCTGCCGGGTCAGCCGGCCGCCGTTTAAATTGACAAAGAGAGCATTCCCGCTCTCCGGCCCAGTAATGAGCCCGCGCATACGGTAGATATAATCAGAAACAGCCACCACTGCAGAAGGATAAACAGGAATAGACCGAACCCCTTTGGAACCCCGGCAATAGAGCACGCCAGAGCGAAGGTTTAAGTCCTTGATATTCAAATTGATCAGCTCAGAAGCGCGGATGCCCGTGGCATACAGCAGCTCCAGCATCGCTTTGTCCCGGCAGCCCTTGGGCTCCGTGATATCCGGTTGAGCCAGCAACAGCTCAATCTCCTCTCCCGAAAGCACCTGGGGCAGCTTCTTCACCGTCTTTTCCAATTTAATCCCCTTTGCAGGATTGTTCTCAACCAGGCCCCGGAAGATCAAAAACTTATAAAAGCACCGCACTGAGGCAAGGTTTCGGGAAATTGTCGTGGGCGACCGCTTCAGCTCATGGAGATGATCAACATACCCCTGCACCGTTTGCTCATCCGCTTGAAGGGGGTCGGTGCCGGTATCGGACAAATACTCCAGAAAATATAAGGTGTCCCGTAAATACGATTCCCTGGTATTGACCGAATTGGCCTTTTGATTTGTCAGATAATCACTGAACATGGAATAATAATCGCTGATACCGCTCATGCTTTGTTGCCACCCTCTTTTTAACGAAATGCCCCATACACTGCCGCTGGGATACTGCCAGCCAGAGAAACCCCTACCGCACAGGATAAGAAGACCAATAGGTCATGCATATACAGCTTGAAGTCCAAGCTGGCCCCATGGGCAGAGAAACCGGCCTTGGCCAGATAGCGAGAAAAAACCAGCGAACGCACTGCGAACAGCAAAAGCAGAACTCCCGAAGCCGCAGCAGCCGGTGTATATATCAACGCGGAATGGAAAAGCCCCCAGAGCTCGTCCTTCCATAAAAAGAAGGAAACGCCAAGCCCCACTGTCACACCTCTAAAAAAGAGAAATGCCGGCACCGCAAAAATGCCAAATGCGGTAAGCCCTAACAGAAACAAGGGGAGCAACCCAAGCAGCGCATTGAGCAAAAGAGTGGAAAAGCAGGAGAGAAAACCGGATTCCATGAAGGAGATGCCCGAAAAACGCAAAGGCAGCACTCCACGGTCCTGAAACAGGGGAAGAAACACCCCAAAAGCCGTTCCCGCCGCTGTGCCCAAAACCAAAGCGCCAAGCAGCAGCAGAAAAGCCTTCCGGTCTGAAAAAAAGCGACTCCAGAATGGGCCCTCCTTTTCTCGGGAAACCCTCTGGACAGACGATAAGCGTTCCTTATCCATTTTCACAGCACCACATCCTTGAAGCCGGGAATCTTGTTCCATATATCATACGGGCAGCAAGGACAGGATATTCACTGCTGTGAAAAATGAATGCTTCAAAAAGATTACAGGAAACTTCACTTCCTGTTTTTGGCTTTTACCACAAGAGCCGTAACGAAAAAATTTACGAAAATTTGTACCATATTCTTCGCAAATAAGAGGGAGAAAAAGGAAGATAATTTTCGGAAATCGCAATATATACTGTTTCTTTCATGAAGCAAACCGCATATATTGCGGTTTAAGGATTTCTCAGTTTTTCCAGAATCCATGCCGCTTTCCGGTGATCCGGCCCCTTTTTCAAGGACCTTGCAGCTTGCTTTTACCGGGATATACTGCAGTTTCTCCCTGTGAATATATACTATAAACCATTCTGCGGATTTTTTCAAGGGAAAAGGCGAATATTTTCTCAATTTTATTTCAACCGAAAAATTTTATGTATTTTAGATTATGTAAACTAATGTATATTGTGCGGCAGGCGTTATGTTTATTCCACAACATTTTGTGTGTATAAAAAAACACACGCGGAAACCCACGTGTGTTTTTTCAAAATCACGGTTAGAATTTCACCTTTTTCCTGCGGTTCACCCCCAAGATCCCGCCAATACATCCTCCCAAAAAGATCGCAGCCAACCTGGCAGCCCCAGCCGGTGTGAAAAAAGCCCCCTGCAGCATCAAAGAGACACCAGTGACACAACAAGCGAAAAACAATCCACAGGCAGCTCCCAGCAAAGCCCCCTTCTCCCCCACCAGCAAAGATGCAGACAGGCCGCCCAAAAACACGGCCGAACACACAATCGCCGTGGCTACCACAGAAAGGAAGGGCCCGCGGGGAAGCTCCCCCACCCTAGCAACTACCAGAGAGGAAATTGCCAGAATCACAGCCCCTGCCGCTGTGGCCACCACAACCGACAAAAGAATCCCTTTCAGTTTCTTCATTACACACTCTCCCCTCATACTTTTGGTATATCAATATGAGTTCAAAGGCGGCTTTAGGACAAAAAAAGAGGAAGCGCTGCACACGCCTCCTCAAAAGTCCGCCAGAGCGAACCGCTTTTTTAATTCTGGTCATCCTCGTGAACTGTGTCCACGCTGCCAATCGCCCAGCGCTTAACGCGAAGCTTTGCTTTATCACTGCCGGTCTCGATCACGATAGAATCTGTTTCGTCCTTCACCGCCACAATCCGGCCGCAGATACCGCCAATCGTGGTGATCTCATCCCCTACCTGGGCGTTCTTCCGCATTTCGGCCTCTTTCTTCTTCTTTTTGCTCTGGGGACGGAAGAAGATAAAATACAGGGCCACAATAAAGACTGCGTACACCAGCAGCATGGCAATCATGCTGAGGCCGCTGCCTTGAGCAGAAGCCGTTGAGTCAAGAGCCATCAAATGATTCATTGTCTATTGCACCTCCGAGTTAATGTTTAGATTATAACAAGAACCAGCGAAACTTGCAAGTAAAACGTGGAAATTCTTCCATTTAGATGCGCTTTCCCAAAGCCTCAATGTGTTCCTGATAGAAATGCTCGTAGCGCCCAGCATCCAGGGCCTCCCGAATGCATTCCATCAGATGGTTGTAAAAATAGAGGTTATGCATCACGGTCAGGCGCATGGCCAGCATCTCCCCCGCCTTGAACAGATGGTGGATGTACGCCCGGCTGAACTTCTGGCAGACAGGGCACTGGCAATTTTCGTCCAAGGGGGCCTCATCCAGCTCATACTTGGCGTTGAGCAGGTTGCGGCAGCCCTCCCAAGTGAAGGCGTGGCCATGACGGGCGTTGCGGCTGGGCATGACGCAATCGAACAAATCCACACCCCGGCGGACCGCTTCCAGGATATTGGCAGGAGTTCCCACGCCCATCAAATAGCGGATCTTGTCTTTGGGCATGTGGGGCTCCACCGCCTCGATGATGCGGTACATCTCCTCGGTGGGCTCCCCTACAGCCAGGCCGCCGATGGCATAGCCGTCCAGATCCAGCTCTGCGATGCGTTTCATGTGCTCCACCCGCAAGTCCTCAAAGGTGCAGCCCTGGTTGATGCCAAACAACAGCTGGTGGGGATTGATGGTATCCTCCAAGCTGTTCAGGCGGGCCATTTCCTTTTTGCAGCGCTCCAACCAGCGGGCAGTGCGCTCGCAAGAGGCCTTGGCGTATTCGTAAGCGGCGGGGTTCTCCACACATTCGTCAAAGGCCATAGCGATGGTGGAGCCCAAGTTGGACTGGATACGCATGCTCTCCTCGGGCCCCATGAAAATCTTGTGGCCGTCCACATGGGAGGCGAAGGTGACGCCCTCCTCCTTGATGTTCCGCAGCTTGGCCAGCGAAAACACCTGGAACCCGCCGCTGTCCGTCAGGACGGGGCCGTCCCAGCCGGTGAACTTTCGAATTCCTCCCAGCTTTTTCACCGTTTCATCCCCGGGACGCAGGTGCAGGTGATAGGTGTTGCACAGCTGCACCTGGCAGTGCAGGTCTTTCAAGTCGTAGGCGGATACGGCGCCCTTAATGGCCCCAGCGGTGGCCACATTCATAAAGGCAGGGGTCTGTACCGTACCGTGGACTGTCTCAAATTCTCCCCGGCGGGCGGCGCCCTCCTGCTTGATAAGATGATACATGTATCTACTCCTTCGGCTTCATCGTTCCACAAAAATGCGGCGCCGGGAAGGGCACCGCATCGTTCTTTCACGGAGTATTATACCGTGTTTCCTGGGGCGCGTCAAGGCTTATCCCATCAGGCCACTGTTTCGCAGCTGACGGGGGTGTAACCCGCCTCCGTGACAGCATCCATCAACGCCTGGTCCGCCACATCCTGAGCCAAGGTGACAGTGGCCTTTTTGCTCTCCAGGTCCACCACAGCCTCGGTGACACCCTCCACACCAGCCAGGGCTTTCTGCACATGGGCCTGGCAGTGGGCGCACATCATACCGTCTACGATCAGCACTTTTTTCATTTCACTACTTCCTTTCTCGTTTTCCAGCTCCTGAGAAACTTCCTCCGCAGGGGCCGCAGGGTTGGCTATGTCTATATGAGAAGCCTCCAAAACCGGAGCGCTTTTCTCCGCAACAAGCGCGCCTTTGCGCTTGAAAAAACGCAGGCGCAGGGCATTGGTCACCACGCACACGGAGCTTAAGCTCATGGCGGCAGAACCGATCATGGGGCTGAGCCGCAGCTGGAAAGCAGGGTACAACACCCCGGCCGCCAGAGGAATGCCCAGTACATTGTAGAAGAAGGCCCAGAACAAGTTCATGTGGATGTTCCGCACCACGGCACGGCTCAAATCGATGGCGGCGGCCACGTCATCCAGAGAATCTTTCATCAGCACCACGTCGGCGGACTCAATGGCAATATCCGTGCCCGCCCCAATGGCTATGCCGATGTCAGCCCTGGTCAAAGCGGGGGCATCGTTGATGCCATCTCCCACCATAGCCACCTTGTGGCCCTCCTCCTGGAGGGCGCGGATGTGGGCTTCCTTCTGGGTGGGCAGCACGTCAGAGATAGCCTGTTCGATGCCCAGCTCCTTGCGGATGGCCTCGGCGGTGACTTTGTTGTCGCCGGTGAGCATCACCACACGAAGTCCCATCTCACTGAACCGCCGGATGGCCGCCCGGCTGGTCTCCCGAATGGTGTCCGCCACCGCGATAACGCCCAGCAGCTTTCCATCCCGAAGGAACAGCAAAGGCGTTTTTCCCTCCTGGGCCAACCGATCAGCCGCGGCTCTTGCGGCACTGCGCTCCTCCGCTGCTGTGGGAAGGTGATTCTCCTCCAAAAACGCCAAGTTCCCGGCCAGATACTCTCTGCCTTGCACCCGGGCATGAATCCCACGGCCCGCCACCGCCTCAAAAGCCTCTGCTTTTGGAAGAGACAGCCCCAGCTGCCGGGCACGCTCCACCACAGCCTGCGCCAAGGGATGTTCGCTGCCCAGCTCGGCAGCGGCAGCCTCCCCCAGGAATTGCTCCGCCGTCAAAGAGCGGTCCATCGGGAGGATATCCGTCACGGCAGGATGGCCCGAGGTGATGGTGCCGGTCTTGTCCAGGACGATGGTGTCCACGTTGTGGAGGTTTTCCAGGCTTTCAGCGGACTTAATCAAGATTCCCATTTCCGCAGCCTTGCCTGTGCCCACCATAATGGCCACCGGCGTGGCCAGGCCCAAAGCGCAGGGGCAGGAGATAACCAGCACGGAAATAGCGTTGGACAGGGCAAACTCAAAGCCCATACCGGCGATGAGCCACACAACGGCCGTCACTATGGCGATGGCGATGACCACCGGCACAAATACGCCGCTGACCTTGTCTGCCAGCCGGGCGATGGGCGCCTTGGAGTTGCTGGCTTCATCTACCAAACGGATAATCTGGGAGAGCGTAGTGTCCTCTCCCACCTTGGAAGCCCGAAATTGAAAAGTGCCATTTTTGTTTATCGTGGCGGAAATCACCGAGTCGCCGGGACCCTTCTCCACAGGGATGCTCTCGCCGGTGATGGCAGCCTGGTCCACATAGCCGTGGCCCTCAGTGACAACGCCGTCCACCGGGATCCCCTCGCCGGGGCGGATGACCACAATATCCCCGGCCGCCACCTGCTCCGCGGGGATAGTCTGCTCCACCCCGCCCCGGAGCACCACGGCGGTTTTGGGTGCCAAATCCACCAGCTTGCCCAAAGCGTCTCCCGTTTTAGACTTAGATCTCGCCTCCAAATACTTGCCCACCGTCACCAGGGTGAGGATCATGGCAGAGGACTCAAAGTACAGGGCGTGGGCATACTCATGGATCACCTCCATGTCCCCGTGGCCGAACCCATAAGCCAGCCGGAACATGGCGAACAGCCCGTACACCAGCGACGCCCCCGAGCCAATGGCCACCAGGGAATCCATGTTGGGCGCCCGGTGCCACAGCGCCTTAAAACCCGTCTGGAAAAAGTGGCGGTTGATAAACAGCACGGGGATTGTCAAAAGTAGCTGGGCCAGGGCGTTTACCAAAGAGTTTTCCATGCCCACAAAGAACCAGGGCACCGGCAGCCCTATCATGCCGCCCATGGCAATGTACATCAAGGGCACCAGCAACACAATGGACGAAATAAGCCGGCGCTTCATCTGCTTTTGGCCGTTCAAGGCCTGGTCCTGCCGGGCCTGCCACTCGCTGCGGAAACCGCCCTTGCTTGGAGAGGCGGTTTGCCGCTCCAGAGAGGAGGCGCCGTAGCCGATTTTTTCCACAGCCTGGACGATGTCCTCCTCGCCCACCTTGCTCTCGTCGTAGGAGACGGTCATCTGGTTGGCCAGCAGGCTGACGTTTACATCTGCTACGCCCTCCAGCTTGGAAACGCACCGGGTCACATTGGCTTGGCAAGCAGCGCAGGTCATGCCGGTGACATTATATTTTTCCGTTTTCATCAATCAGCTTCCCTCCTTACTTCAGCTTCTTGATAAGTTCCACCGCTTCATCCACAATCTGAATATTCCCCTTTTGGATCTCTTCCACCACGCAGGTCTCTAAATGGTCCTGAAGAACCAGATAGCCAAAGGACTGCAGGGCGCTTTCCACCGCAGCTACCTGGATGAGGATATCCCCACAGTAACGGTTGTCATCCAGCATTTTGCCGATCCCATTTAATTGGCCGACCATGCGCTTCAGGCGGTTTTGCAGCAGCCGCAGTTCCTTTTCGCTGCGAGGCGTGGACTTATGATGATGGCAGCATTCTCCCGCTGCGGAGATCTGTTCCTGGGAAAGGTTTTGTTTTGACATGCGGTCTCGCCTCCGTTCTAAAATACCCATACAGGGTATTTCTTAAGTACGAGTATAATACCGGGCAGGGGTATTTGTCAATCCCTCTTTTGGAAAAAGTTCTGCAAGGCCGGTAATCACCCCAAACGCTCTGCATTTCTTCCTGTTTTAGGATACCCCTATCCCCTATTTTGCAAAACAAAAGATCGGACAGCCGCACGGGCTGCCCGATCAAATTTACCCCATATTTTTATAGCTTTTTACTTTCCGAAATAGGCTTTGATCTCCTCCATGCGCTGGCTTTGAGCCACACGGAAGGGACAGCGGGAATCGCAGTGGCCGCAGGAGACACAGTCGCCGGCGGTCTTTTCCAAGTTGTTGTAATGATCCCGAGCTAGCGTATCCCCCGCCCGGGAAAGGTCGTAATACTTGTTGATGAGCCCCACGTCCAAGCCCATAGGGCAGGGCTGGCAGTGGTTGCAGTACACGCACACCCCGCTGGCGTCTTGGGGGGCAAAGCTTCCCAAGATGGAGTAGTCCCGCTCCTCAGCAGTGGCCTGCAGGAAGCCCAAGATACGCTTTAAATCCTTGCGGTCCCGCACACCGGGCAGCACCGTCAAAACGCCGGGTTTATCCAACGCGTATTGGATGCACTGGTACTCTGTCAACGCTTGGTGAAAGGGAGAAGTTTCCTTCTTTAAAAGCTGCCCGCCGCTGAAGGCTTTCATCACAGAAATCCCTACACCCTCGGCTTCGCACCGGCGGTACAGGGCCTGGCGCTCATCCACCTGGCCATAGGCATATTCCCCGTGGCGGTAATCATAGGCCGGGTTGATGCTGAACATCACCATGTCAACCAGCCCTAGGTCCAGAGCCTTCTCCACCACAGCGGGGGTGTGGGAGGAGAGGCCGATGTGGCGTACCACTCCCTGTGCCTTAAGGGCCTGGATGTACTCCAATGCGCCGCCTGTAACCGCTGTTTCCAAATCGGCCAGCTCGTCCACACAGTGGATGAAGCCAAAGTCGATGTAATCCGTCCGAAGGGATTTCAGCTGCCAGTCGATAGAACGCTTGATCTCTTCGAGATCCTGGGTCCAGCCGTATTTGCCGGTGTGGTAGTCCGCACCGAAATGCACCTGAAGGTAGGCCTTATCCCGGCAGCCGGAGAGGGCCCTGCCATAGGCCATAAAGGGGGCAGAGTCCCCGGCGGCCATGTCAAAGTAGTTTACACCGTTTTCCAAGGCCATCTCCACGGTGGCCTGGATTTCCTTCTCCCCCACTTCGGCGGAAAGAGAGCTGTTCCCCAGGCCGATGACGCTGATCTGCTCTCCCCCATGGGGAAGCTTGCGGTATTCCATGAAGATGCCTCCCATCAGCCGCCCAGCTTGGCCGTAAAGTCGGCCATAGCCTCGGAGATCTTAATTCCCTGGGGACATACGGCCTCACAGCTGCGGCAGCCAATACAGGCGCTGGGCTGCTTCTCCGCAGGAATCGCAGACAGGGCCATCGGGGCAATAAAACCTCCCTGTGTAAAGCAGTGTTCGTTGTACAGCGCCAGCAGGCCGGGAATATCCAAACCCTGGGGGCAATGGCTTGTGCAGTAGTGGCAGGCTGTACAGGGCAACACGATCTTTTTCACCATACTGTCTGCGATGGAATGAATCGTCTCCAGCTCTTTCGCATTGAGGGGCTTGTCCTCGGCGAAGGTCTGAATATTTTCCTCCATCTGCCGCCGGTTGGACATGCCGGAAAGGATGACCTTTACACTGGGAAGGCTCTGCAGGTAACGGAACGCCCAAGCGGGGATTCCTTCCTCAGGGCGAAGCGCCTTCAGTTTCTCCTCATCTTCTGGAGCCAGGGAAGCCAGCTTGCCGCCTCGCAGGGGCTCCATCACCCACACAGGGATATTCCACTGATCCAGCAGCTCCACTTTCTGCTTGGCGTTTTGAAACTCCCAGTCCAGATAATTGAGCTGGAGCTGGCAGAATTCCATATCCTTGCCATAGGCATCCAAAAAGCGCTGAATCACTTGATAATCCCCATGGGCAGAAAATCCCAGATGGCGGATACGCCCGTTTTTCTTCTGCTCCAGCAGGTACTCGTAAATGCCATATTGCGGGTCCAGATAGGCGTCAATGTTCATTTCGCAAACATTGTGGAACAGGTAGAAGTCAAAATATTCCACCTGGCATTTCTCCAGCTGTTTCTCAAAAATCTCCTGCACCTTAGGCATGTTGGAGAGGTCGTAGCCAGGAAACTTGGTAGCCAGGTAAAAGCTCTCCCGAGGGTAACGGGCCAAGGCTTTTCCCATCACCAGTTCGGAATTTCCGTTGTGATAGCCCCAGGCGGTGTCATAGTAATTGACGCCGCTTTTCATAGCGAGGTCCACCATTTCAAAGGCAGCCGCCTCGTCGATGCGGGCATCATCCCCGTCTACAACAGGCAGGCGCATGGCACCCATTCCCAAGGCGGAGAGCTTCAAATCCTGAAAATCGCGGTAAATCATTTTGCAACGCTCCCTTTCTTTCACAGTATAGAACCATTATATTTCTTAGAGTTCACTGTAAGTCAAGAGAGAACCGCCGTTTTTTTACTGTCCTCCCATTTGAAAGCTCACCTCTGCCTCACCGTCTGACAGAGCCTGCTCCATTCCTTTCGGGTCCTCGATCAAGGCAAGGGGAGTATAACTGCCTGCAGAAGCAGCCCCGTATACCAGGCGTAAACCACTGGCCCCTTCTAAAATGAGCTGCCCTTCCCGCAGCGCAGAGGAATTTTCCACAGGGTCCTCTGGCAGGGATGCAGGAAGCTCAAAGCCCATGATATTCTCCCCTGTCTCTTTCATCATCAAAGAGATGGGAAGCATCTCCGCAAAAGCGGAGGCAGATGCATTGTCCTCCAGCTCCGCGAAAAACACCTGCCCATTTATAGTGATTTGCAGCAACCCTTCCTCTGCCCCTGGCGCGGAAAAAACGCTTTCAGGCGCGGCAGTGGGCCCAGCAGAAGCCGGCGCGGGGCTGGGTTGTGGTGTGGGGTCCTCTTCCTTGAGAAGCTCAGAGGAAAGCTGTGAGCTTTCAGAAGGCAAAGGGGTGTTTTTAGATGAAGAGCTCCCCTCGCCGGCGCAGGCCGTAAGGCTCACAAGCAAGAGCCCTGATAGTAAAAAAGCAAAAAAGCGATGTTTCATGGCAAATTTCCTCTCTGCAGTTTGTGCCTTTATTATAGCAGAAGCGCGCGCTGAACGGGAATAGAAAGAAGGGGGATTGACATAAAATTTTTATTCTGTTACCCTAAAAAAAGAGTCGCCGGCGGTTCTCCAACAGAATACAAAGGAGAGCAAAACCATGCAACACATCACTTTTGAGGGGACACACTTTGAAATAGGTTTTCACTGGGGGTCCCTGCTGGCGAAGCGCGGAATATTTATTTTAGAACGCATCCCCTTCCCTCTTACAGAAGAGCGCGCAGCCTTTGCGGAGCACTGTCTCCCGGCCTACCAGGCGTATTTCCCGCAAATTTTAGAGGAAATCCAAGGGATTGCTTTAGGACAGGGTTGCTCTGCTTTATCCCTGCAGGCAGCTTTATTCAGCATGTACGCCCTGCCCCCTGCCTGCCACTGTTCCTGCTTTGCGGTGTCCAATGAGGAACACATCCTCTTTGGACGCAACAGCGATTTTCTCACCGGCTTGGAGGGGGACTGCTCCAATATGCTGTACCGGTTTCCCAGGGAGAGCAATTCCTATTCTTTTATGGGGGACACCACCTCTTTCATCCAAATGGAGGACGGCGTCAACGAAGCGGGGCTGGCTGTGGGGCTGGCGTCTATCTATCCCCCCTCCATCCAGCCGGGAATGAACGCCGGGATGCTGCTTCGCTTTTTCCTGGAGAAGTGCGCCACCGTCCAAGAGGCGCTGGAATGGTCGGCAAGGCTGCCCATCGCTTCGGCGCAGACTTTTACCATTGCCGACCGAACGGGGGAGATTGCCCAGCTGGAGTGCTTTGCCGGAGGGATAGAAGCGCGGTTCCCCACGGAGGAACGCCCCTTTGTCTGCGGCGCCAACCTGTTTCACACCCCCAGTCTTCGGGAGAAAAATGTCCCTGCTATTGACACTTGGCAAGCCCAGCGCCGCTATGAGACTATGGAACGCTTTTTATCCCGTTCCGCGCGGGAGATGGACTTAGCAGCAGCCCAAGGGCTTCTCGCCGGGGAACACGGGTTCCTGTGCCAGTATGACCCCTCCACAGGAAGGGATACCTTGTGGTCCGTCGCCGCGGACCTGGGGCAGGGACTTCTTTTCCGAGCAGAAGGGAATCCCTCCCGCTGCGCCTTTACAAGAGACGGACATTTCTGCTGGTAAAAGCTGATCTTTCATAAGAACGCCCCCTTCAGAGAGCTCTGAATGGGGCGTTCTGTCGTTATCGTCCTCTGTGCTTTTCCTTTCGCTTCTTTTGCCGGAGGGCAAAACGCTCCTGCCGCTGCGTTTCCCGGCCCTGGTGAGAGCGCTGGCGTCGCTGCTCTTTGGCGGCTTCCCGCTGCAAACTCAGGGCCTGCTGGGACCTGGTGCTGGTGGGCAGGCCGGCCAGCTGACGCTGGATTTCCCGCTGGACCCGCTTGGGATTTTTCCGGGGAGCTTCTTCCTTTTCCTCCGCCACAGGAGGGCTGAACCGCAGCCCATCCCAATGATTCAGCAAAAATTCGTACACCTGATAGTCCTTGGGCTCCGCTCCAAAGGTGATCTTACACACCTGCAAAAGCCCCTCCGTCCAGCGCTCGTACAGGCCCACCCAAAAGGGCTCCTGAAAAAACACCGTCAGCTTCGCACCGTTTTCCGGCATAACAAAAACACCTCGCTGAAACGGCAAAGAAGGGACAACCGAGGCGGAAGGCTACTGACAGCGGCGCTGTGCCCGGACTACCAGCCGGGACTGTGTTTTTATCTTTACACGTATTTAGATTTTCCCTTATTATAGCAGCTTTCGCTGCCAAAGGCAACTCCCTCAGGGATGGCAGCTGCCGCATGGCTCATAGCCCTGCGCTATGAGTTCCTCCCGGGTGCCATGGTACTCCTGCCGGTTTTTGCCGCTCATGCTGTCCACAGAGGGGCAATCTGGCAGGTGGAACTTCTTGGAGCTGGTGTTGAGAACGTAGTCTGTCTCCTGTTCTTCCGCCTGACTCTCCAGGGCGGAGGAGGCGGAGTCTCTGGTTTCCCAGCTCTCCCCAGTGGCGTAGTCGATCTCCACACCCGGCTGCACGTTGTACACATAGACGTGGAAGCAAACGCCCTCGCCTTCATCCTCCACGGAAAGGGCCTCCATCACCACGCCGCTGGCCACCAAATTTTCCCCTTCAAAGATGGGGGCCGCCCGGTAGAGCACGTGGTTTCCCGTCTCTTTGATATAATCCGCGACCATATTTTCAAAAGGGAGCATTCCCTCTACGTTCATATAGCGGGTGCCGGTGATGAGATTTTCCTCATTGGCGTTCTCCCCTGTCAACTGGAAACCGATCAAATGGCAGCGGTTGTAGAGGGAACCCCCGTCTACAAAACTGTATTCCGCCTGCATCCATCCTGTGGGACGGACGCTGCTGATACTCTCCCGGTCCTCTGTGGGCATCAAATCTTGCCCAATACAGGCATAGGCCGGGCCGCAGCGCCCCAACGCATCCAAGGTACTGTACGTCTCGAAAGAATCTGTAGTGCGTTCTTCCAAGGAAAAGCCCGGCAGGTTTCCGTCCAATTCCACATAGGGGGAACCGGAGTAAGCCGGCACCTCCTCCAGGGAAACGGAAACTGCGCTGGCCTGCTGGTTTTCCTGGGGCAGACCCAGCTCACATCCGGAAAGCAGCAAGGACAGAACGAGCACACCCGAAAGCAGGCAAGCAAAACAACGTCTCATGGGCAGTAGACCTCCTTGGTGATTGTTTCATGGGAATGTCCAGGAAATTCCCAGCAGGACACACGGCGCCAACCACTCAAATCCACATCCAAAAACACATCTGCTGGGTATCGCCGGTTCCAGCGGTAGACTGTCAATGTGCGGATTTCGCCCGCAAAGGGCGCAAGAGGCAGATCCTCAATAAAGCAAGCCTTTTCCACCAGCGCGGTCTCCCAGAACTCTTTCACCACCCGCACCGCCTCTTCCCGGCCTTGAAACAGCACCTGGGAATAGGGGCGGATGTACAAGGGCTTTCCATCCAAGCTGTCCAGCATATCCTGGATAACCTCTCGGTCCCGGCTCTGACGGCGGTGGTTAAAGAGCATCCCGTTGCGGTCGTCCAGGCAGACAAATACATCCATCGCCTTCCCTCCTTTTTTATTCCGTGAATGTTTATTATACCACGGGAACCGCCGCCTGCCAACAGAGAACAGGCCCGCCAAAGCGGCGGGCCTGTTACAGAGACAAGTCCTTTCCCAGCAGAAGATAAAGCATCAGATAGAGGCTCATCGCCAAAAGGGTAAAATTGTAACGGGTTCGCAGCAGGATGAGAAATCCCAACACTGCCATTGGAAAAAGGAACAGCAAAGACACGCCGGTGGCGAACCTGCCCGCCCGCCGGGGCCCCAGACGCAGCGAGAGCAGAGAACGGAGGGCCAAGCCTCCGTCTAGGGGCTCTATTGGCAGGCTGTGAAGAAGCCCCAACCCCAGGCTGGCGAAGAAAAACGGATGCGCTGTCTCCCCGGCGGCCAACATTCCTCCCGCACAGAGGAGATTCACGCCAGGCCCGGCCCAAGAAACCAGGGCCGCCTGTCCATAGGAGAGGGTCCGCTCCCGGTTGGGAACCATCCGGCATCCCAGGGCGGTGAGCTGCACCAAAGCGGGCGGCGCACGCAGTACAAACAGTATCGCCACATGGGCAAGCTCGTGCAGGAGGGCAGCCGCCAGAAAAAATGCGCTGCTTCCGGCGCCCAAAAACAGGCAGCAAAACGCAAGCAGCGCAAAGCAAGAAAAACCCAAGCGCACCTGGCAGGTCCCCAGGGTAAAGGATGTCATATCCGTTGGAGAGAAGCATCCTCTCCTATAGGCGCCAGGCTGGCCGCCGGGGAGGGCGACGGCGCAGGCGAGGCGGATGGGGCAGGTGTCTCCCAGCTGGGCAGCTGAATCTCCTGGGATGCTTCCTGATGGTACCACTCGCTAAACGCCTCATAAAAGGGGGAGTCCATAGCCTTTAGACAGAGGAGCCCCGCCAAAATGGCCAGGCACAGCACCGCCTGAAAAATGGGGGCAAAGCCACCTTTGGAAGGGATTTCCTCGGGAGAGGGCGCCTCTTCTCCGTCCTCCCGCCCCAATGCTTCGATCTCCCGCAGCTTTTCTAAATCCTGCATCGCCTACAAAATGATACACAGCAGACCGCTGCATCCATCGTTGATAATGCGTTCAATGGTCTCCCGCACCTTTTCCCGGGCATCCTCAGGCATGCGGTACAGCTTGTTGTGCAGCCCCTCGTTAACCAGGGAATGAAGGGACTTTCCAAAAATATTGGACTCCCAGATTTTCGCCGGGTCCTCTTCAAATTCTTTGAGGAGATACATCACCAATTCTTCCGACTGTTGCTCCGACCCCACAATGGGAGTGATCTCTGTATGGATCTGTGTTTTCATCATATGGATGGAGGGCGCAGTTGCCTTTAGCCGAATGCCATACTTTCCATTTTGCTTGAGGATTTTCGGCTCTTCCAAAGTCAGCTCTTCCACATCGGGCATTACAATGCCATATCCGGTCTGCTGCACATCTTCATAGGCCTGTTGCAGCCTTTGATACTGCCTTTTAATGGAGGTCATTTCCACCAGTTGAGCCATCAGGTCCGACTCGTCCTGAATCCCCAGCCCGGTCCTTTCACTGAGAATCCGGTAAAACAGCGACTGGTCGAACACCAATTCTGCCTGCCCCTGCCCACTGCCCAGGTCGATGCGCTGAACATTCACTGATTTGATGGACACACAGCTCTTCATGCTCTCCAACATCCCCTTGACCTGGCACATCTTGTGGATTCCGCAGGATGCCTTCAAGGTGGAGAGCACTTCGGCCAAGAGCCAGTGATCCGTTTCCAGAGATGTGATCCACCCAGGAAGCTCGAAAGAAACCTCCCGCACAGGGAACTGATACAAAAGGCTCGCAATGATGTCTCGAATGTCCTGCTCTGTGATGTCTATGCAGTTTACGGCCAGCACAGGAATTCCGTATTTCTCCGCCAGGCGCGCCGCAAGCGCCTGCGATTCCTGGCTCTCCGGCTCCACGCAATTCAAAAGCATCACAAAGGGCCTTCCCGTCTGGTTCAGCTCGTCAATCACCCGCTCCTCAGCCTCTTCATATTCCTCCCGGGGAATGTCGCTGATGCTGCCATCCGTAGTGATGACCAAGCCGATGGTGGAGTGTTCCGTAATCACCTTTTTCGTGCCCAGTTCCGCCGCCATATTAAAGGGAATGGGCTCTTCAAACCAAGGGGTGCGCACCATGCGCGGCTGGTCCTCCTCAATGTAGCCAATGGCGCTTGGAACGATATACCCCACACAGTCTATCATCCGCACCCGAAAAGAGGCGTCCTCATCAATTTGTACATCCACCGCCTGCTCCGGAATAAACTTGGGCTCGGTGGTCATGATGGTGCGCCCAGCTGAGGACTGGGGCAGCTCATCAATCGCACGTTCCCGCTGGAGACCGTCTGGGATGTGGGGGATGACCACAGTGTCCATGAACTTCTTGATGAAAGTGGACTTTCCTGTGCGCACAGGCCCCACCACCCCAATGTAGATCTCTCCATTGGTGCGGTCCTGGATGTCCTTGTATACGTTGAATCCTTCCATGTTCCTTACCTCTCTGCAGCAATATTTGGTCAACGGTTGCACAGGATCAAAGGTCTTGCCTCCGGCAGGGCCTCCTCATACACTTCATTCTGTTCCCTTAGGTCAGAGAGAAGGGTCCGGTGGCTTTTGGCAATATCCCAAATCTTTTCCCCAGCGGAGGCATAATACACCAGCAGCCGTGGCTTGTGGGGGTAGGGCTGTACCCCTTCGGCAGCTTCAGCGCCGGCCAAATACTTCACCGGCTCCCTGGTATAGAGCAAGGTAGAAGCCCACGTCTCCACAGAAACCTCTACCGCGTTTTTCTCCGCGATGCGGTATTCCCACAGATCGGTCACGGAAACGGTATCGCTCTTTAGGGTGGGCAGCAACCCCTCCATTTCCGTGGAAAAACTGTGCTCAAAAGCACGCTCTGTGTAAAACAGCCTGCCAGAGGTTCCCTGGTACAACAGGCAAACCGTGTAGCGCACCCGATAGCAAAGCTTTCCCTGCTCACAAGTGGACTTGACATTCTCCTGCTCACACCACAGATCTACAACCTTTTGCAGTTCATCCTCTGTCACCGTAAGGCTGCATTTCTTTTTTAAAGATTCTGTGTACACCTCCCTCACCGCAACGAGAGATGCCTGAGCATACCGCAGCTCCAGGGGGGTGCGGACAGAATAGGCGTCATCAATAAATTCCACCTCGCAGGCCTTGTACAAAAACGCCGTTACAAAGACCTTAAGCGTCACATCCACACTGGTGTATTCCCCCACATCATCCTCTCTAGGGCGAATCACACACTCCCCTGGGGTGATCCGAAGATCGCAGAGGCAGTCCTCGCTGGCGCCGCCGCACTCGATCACTTGGTCAAATTCCAATGAAGCGCTCATTTTTTCTGGGGCGCCGTCTAGGGAAGAGCGGTACAGGAAAGAAAGGTCGGCCCGGCCGCTGACTGAAAGCTGCTCTTGGGCCAGCTTACAGCTGGTGGACCGGCATGCCACCTCCTTGCGGAGAATGGCGTCGATAGGCGGTTTGCCGTTTTTTAAAGGCAGGCGGTCTTCCAGGGTAAACTGGTGGCTAACTGCGTTTACCGCCTGAGAGGCCTGCCGGTGATCCACCCTTCTTTCCAAACCCGCCTCTTGCAAGCCGCAGGTAATGCTCTCCTCGCGCTGGACCACAGCCAAAGCCTTCAGCCCAACCGCTACGTGCAGGTCAATGCGGCGGGCATTGACCGCCCGGCAGGTGATGTGCTCCACCGAGGCCCTCACCCAGGCCACCGCTTTTTCCTCAGCAGCCTTTACCTGGATGGTGGCGGAAAATTCCTTGGTAAAGTCACAGCACCTCAGGCTGTCCCCCTGGGCGTCCAGATACAGCACCCGAACATCACACACCCCTTCGCAGCGCAGGGCGTCCTCGCTGACCGCGTAGGAGGAGAGCTCTGGCACCACCCGGCACTTGAGTATTTTTTGAATGTCCGCGCAATAATCGGGCATGTCACATTCCATATCTATGGGTACCTCGCAGGAGCCATCGAATAGGGGCTCGAAGGTATCATAGGGCTGGGTTTTCCTCTTTGCCTGCATAGCATAATCCTCTCCTTTGCTTTTCTTACCCCATTTGTATGGCGCGTCCCAGACAAATATGCGAAAAAGGCGCCAGCAGGGAGGAAATCCCCGCTGGCGCCTTTTTCTATGTTGGTTCTGCGTTACGCCTCTTCGGCCTTGCGGATGCCGTAAAGCCTGCGCAGGAACATGCCAAGCAGGCCCTTGCGCTTTTCTACCACTACAATCTTCATCGCGGCTGCCTCCCGTTTCCATGGCGTAGTAACGAAAAGCCCAGGGCCACCAGAATCACCGCGGAAAGAAACAAGGTGAGCCCAATGGGGCAGAAACTGGAAAGGGACATCCCCAAGCCGAAGCTGATCGCGCACAAACACCTGCACCGGTAATCCTTAAAGCAGGAACAGCATTTTGCCATAGCTCCCATCGACCTTTCCCTTTTCCGGTTTTCTCGTTCACTAACCAGTATATCCAAAGGGAGAAATTGTGTTACTCTTGGTAAACCACAACCAAGGCGGTGCCAATGTGGACACGGATTTCCGCCACATCCTCCGTCACACTGTTACTGACACCCATCAAAATTCCCCCCGCCGTGAGAGAGGCGTGGTCCAGCGGGTAAAGCAGCCCCGTATAAGAGACATTGCAATTTGAGCCGTTGTAGGGGAACACAGATACCGTAGCGCCCTTCATTTGCGTCAGGCGAAGGCGGCTGTCTGAAATGAGAAACACCTTGGTGTGGCTATCCGCCATAACCCCCCGGCAGTTGTGAGCCAGCAAGTACTGAAGCACCTCGATATTGGCCAGCGAGTGGTCAAACCGCGCCCCGCCCAAGCAGCCCAACAGCACAAAGCTGCGAAAGCCCTTTGCCCGGCCCATCATCACTGCGTACATGGTATCTGTTACATCCTTTTTCACAGGGATGGACAGTACCTTACGGCTTTTCGGCGGCGCTGCCTTCGCGGAGTCAAAGTCCCCCACAATCAGGTCCGGCGTAATGTGAAGCCTTGCGGCGGTCTCATAGCCCGCATCCGCACAAATTACATAATAATTTTCCGGAGGAAATTCCCGGAACACGGCCACATCCTCAATGGGGGCCGCCCCAATAATCATGCATTCTTGTTTTTTTGCTGCCATTGTTTGACATCCTTTATCTCTTGATACATTGCACAGTAACTTTCATGGCGGGAACGGGCGATTTTTCCCTCCTCCACGGCCTGCAGAATGGCGCACCCTTTCTCACAGGTATGGGAACAGGAGGTAAATTGGCATTGGCCCAGATAGGGCTCAAATTCCCGGAACCCATGGACAAGGCGCTCCTTTTCCGTCAGCCGGTAGCGCTCGATTTCAAAAGTGGAGAAACCCGGCGTGTCTGCCACATAGCCCCCGTCCTCCAGCTTGTACAGTTCCACCTCCCGGGTGGTATGGCGTCCACGGCCCAGCTTCTGACTGATCTCTCCCGTCTTTAACTCCAGCCGGGGGAACAGCGCATTCAGCAGCGTGGATTTTCCCACACCGGAATTTCCCGTAAAGGCAGATACCTTTCCGGCCAGCAGTTTCCGCACCTGGTCCACTCCCTCTCCGGTTACGGAAGAAACGACAAGGCAGGGCACACCTGCCAGGTCATAGATCGCCTTCAAGGAAGAAGCATCCTCCAAATCCGTTTTGGTGAGCACCAGCGCAGGCTGAATTCCCTCCAGCTCCGCCACAGCGATGGTTTTATCAATGATAAGCGGCTCCGGATAAGGGTCCCGCAGGGAGGAGACAATAAACAACTGGTCCAAGTTGGCAAGGGGAGGCCGCACCAGAAAATTCCTGCGGGGGAGGATCTCCTCCAGCGCTCCTGTGCCGTCCTCCTCTCCCAAGATTCGCACACGATCGCCCGCGTAAGGCGAAATGCGCTCTTTGCGAAAGCGTCCCCGAGCCGTACAGGTAAAGAAGCCCTCCGGGGTCTCTACGGTATAAAACCCGCCGATCCCCTTACGCACCAGCCCCTCCAAATGTTTGGATGCCATCACTGGGCGCCCTCCCCAGAGTTTTCCGAAGAGGAGCTGTCTTCCCCGTCAGAACTGCCGTCAGAGCTAGAGCTTTCGCTTTCACCGCCGCCAGAAGGGGTAAAGTCATAGCTTCGTATTACCTGCGTGCTCTGGCTGTCATAGTCGAACGAGAGCTCCATATAGGATTGCCCGTTCAGAGATACCACAATCGTCTCTGACCCGGAGGTTCCCGTAAAGGACAGGGGATAGCTGCTGGTATAGCCCAGGTTTACCACACTCTGTTCCACCTGAACGCCATTGCGGTACACGGTGAGGGTTACGTCCTCATTCCCGCTGGGCAGCGGCACGCTGTATGAGAGAGTCTTCGTGGCTCCCTTGCCCGAGCTGACAGTGATATCCACGGTGGTGCCTTTTGAGACCTCTGTCCCCTCGCCGGGATTGACGCTGATGACAATATTCTCGGCCAAAGTGCTGCTGTCATCCTGTGTGATCGTTCCAACAACCAAACCTGCGTCCTCCAGCGTAGCGGTGACATTGTAGAGCAGGTCGCCCTCCAAACCGGTGGGAACCGTGACTTTTTCCTCCGCAGGGCCAGTGCTCACCCGCAAAGTGACGGTGGTGCCCTGGTCCACCATTTCGCCTCCGGCAGGGTCGGTGGAGATCACATGGCCCTCCTCCACTTCATCATCGGCCACGTTCTCCACCTGGCTGTGGAGCCCGGCATCCTCCATGGCTTGCTGCGCCTCTTCCATGGTATAGTCCTTCACGTCAGGCACAGCTACCTGTTCTACGCCGCCATTGACCAACAGGGTTACATCTGCATCCTGCTTCACCATAATCCCTGGGTCGGGGTTCTGGTTCATAATTTCACCGGGCTGTTTGTCCGGGTCGTTGCCCTCGTTTACGATGAAGTTAAAATCCGCATACTGTTCATTTGCGGCAACGTCTTCATAGAGCTGTCCCACCAAGTTCGGCATTTCAATCAAATCGCTGCCCTCGTCGGGACGGTTGTTCCAATAATTCAGGAAGTAAATGGCCGCCACAGCAATGCCCACAATGATGGCCGCCACCAAGATCCCCTTGACCACCATAGCGCCCTTGGCGCTGCGCCGGGAGCGGACCAGCTCTTCCTCATACTCATAATCATCGTTGTAAGAGGGCGCCTGGCGGCCGGTGTCGTAAGCCTCCATCGAGCGGGAAGCGTCATAGCGGGCGTTGTTGGTCTGCAGGTCATATCGGAACACCAGGTTTGGGTCCCGCCGGAACTCGTCCAGGTCATCCAGCATTTCTCCCGCCGATTGAAACCGGTCCACTGGGTTTTTCTCCATGGCCTTCATGGTGATCTGTTCCAACCCCCTGGGAATGGAGGGGTTGACTTCCCGGGGCATTACGGGCTTAGCCTGCAGCTGCATCAGCGCAACAGACACCGCATTATCCGCTACAAAGGGCAGCTTGCCGGTGAGCATCTCATAGAGCATGACGCCTACCGAGTAGATATCCGCCTTATCTGTAATATAATCGCCGCGGGCCTGCTCCGGCGCAATATAATGCACAGAGCCAATCGCTTTATCCGTCATGGTCTGGGTCTCGCTCTGCAGGAAACGGGCAATGCCAAAATCAGCCACCTTAATGGTTCCGTCCTGTAAAAGCATGATGTTCTGCGGCTTAATGTCCCTGTGGATGATCCCCTTTTCATGGGCGCACTCCAGTGCCATCAGGATCTGGCTGGTAAAATGCACCGCCTCTTGCCAACGGATGGCGCCTTCCTGCTCGATATACTGCTTCAGGGTGATGCCATCAATGAACTCCATGACGATATACTGAATCTGGTCGCCGAAGCTGACATCATAAACCTTCACAATATTGGGGTGATTGAGCACCGCAATCGCCTTGGATTCATTGCGGAAGCGGCGGAGGAAATCGCTGTTGTTGGAGAACTCTTCCTTGAGGATCTTAATGGCAACCCAGCGGTCCTCCATGCGGTCATAGGCCTTATACACATAGGCCATGCCCCCCACGCCGATCAACTCGTGGATTTCATACCTGCCGTCAAGGCGTTTGCCGATAAATCTATCCATAACCGTTACCAAACCTTTCTTATCGGTAGAATTTCTCAGCCGTTATATATGACAGCCGCCGTAATGTTGTCCGCGCCGCCGCACTCGATGGCGTATTGGATCAGCTCTTTTGCCAGGATATTCCCTGTCTCTCCATATTTATCCAAATACTCTTCTAAAAGCTCATCTTCCATATAGTTGCTCAGGCCATCCGAGCAAGCCAAGGCCACGTCTCCAGGGGAGAAATCCCAGGCATTGTAGTCGCAGCGGACCTGTTCGTGAACGCCCAGCACCCGGGTGATGATGTTCCGCTTGGGATGAATTCGGGCCTCCGCGGGGGTAATTTGTCCAAAGTTCACCAGGTCCTGCACATAGGAGTGGTCCATGGTGATCTGGCTCAGCTCTCCCTGGTGGCGGAGATAGGCCCGGCTGTCCCCCACATGGGCTGTATGAAGGGTGCCCTTGGTGGCGATCAGCAATACCACCGTGGTGCCCATGCCCCGCAGCTCCGGCTGCTCTAAAGAGGCCTTGTGCACCGCCTCGTTAGCCCGGCTGATGGCATTGACCATTAGATTTTTGATATTGGGCTTGCTCAGGTTTTCGTTGAACCCGGCAAGGATTTGTTCCCGGATGGTTTCCACCGCAATTGCACTGGCCACATTGCCCCCATTGGCTCCGCCCATGCCGTCACAGACAATCGCCCATGCGCTTCCTGGGGAAAACAGGCCGCAGTCACAGCTATCCTGGTTGGAGCTGCGCACAGCGCCCACATCGGTGTCAAAGTCAACTCTCATATCCGGTCCCTCCTTCTGCCTTTCGTCTCAGCTGCCCGCAGGATGCCTCAATATCTGAACCCAGTGTCCGCCGGACCGTGGCGGTAACGCCTTGGGCCTCTAACAGGGAAACGAAGCGTTTTTGCCGGTCCAGGCCGCTTTTCTGATATCCGGTCCCCGTCACATCATTGACAGGGATCAAGTTTACATGGGCTAAAATGCCGCGCAGCCTGCCCGCCAGCTCTTTGGCGCACCAGTCCATATCGTTTACACCGCGAATCATGGCGTATTCAAAGGAGATGCGCCGGCCTGTTCGGTCACTGTAGTACTTGCAGGCCCGCAAAAGCGCTTCCATATTCCATTTCTTGTTTACGGGCATCGTTCTAGACCGGATTTCGTCATTGGGGGCGTGAAGGGATACAGAAAGGGTCAGCTGCAGCCTCCGGTCTGCCAGATCATAGATCTTGTCCACCAGCCCGCAGGTGGACAAGGAGATGTGCCGCATGCTTACGTTCAGCCCCTCGGGGGAGGTGACCAGCTCCAAAAAGCGCAAGACGCTTTCGTAGTTGTCAAGGGGCTCCCCCATGCCCATCAGCACAATGTGCGAGATCCGCTCCCCACTGTCCAAGGAAGCCGACTGTACTTGAGAGAGAATCTCCGAGGGAGAAAGGTTGCGGGCAAAACCGCTTTGGCCTGTAGCGCAAAAGCTACAGTTCATTTTACACCCAACCTGGGTGGAAATGCAAATAGAAGTTCCGTGATGATAGTGCATCAGCACAGATTCCACATGCTCCCCGTCTGGCAAACGGAAAAGATATTTCACCGTGCCATCCTTAGAAACCCGTTTTTGCTCCACTTCTGCCCAGGCAATCTCATATTTTTGAGAAAGCTCTTCCCGCAAAGCCTTGGACAGATCGGACATCTGGGAGAAGTCCTCCACGCCGCGGTGGAGCCAACGGTATACCTGCAGAGCCCGGAACTTCGGCAGCCCCAGCTCCTTAAATTCACTTTGGATCTCCGCAAGGGTCTTGGATTTTAAGTCTCTGGGCTGAAAATAATCCTGTTTCATAACTCTCCTTTTCTGCGGAAGCGGGCGGCGAAAAAGCCGTCAGAACCTCCGTTTATGGGTAACAGGGTCACAGTGTGGGCAGGCTCGTCCACCAGGTGTTCCACCCCTGGCAGAGAGAAGGGCGACGGCTCAAACTCCGGGTGCTCTTCTAGAAAGCGCAAGGCTACCTGGCCGTTTTCTTTTGGGTTCAGGGTGCAGGTGGCGTAAACCAGCAGGCCGCCGGGCTTTACCAAGGCCGCCCCGTTCTCCAAGATGGCATACTGCAGCGAGGGAAGCTCCTTCACAGAGGAAAGGGGTTTGTAGCGGATTTCCGGCTTCCGGCGGATGACGCCGTAGCCCGAGCAGGGCACATCGCAAAGGACGCGGTCCATTTGCCCCAGGCCTTCGTAGGGCTTGGAGGCATCCCTGCGGCCCGCCTGGATACAGGAGAGCCGCAGACGCTCCGCCCCCTGCTGGATCAGCCCCACCCGGCCCTTGTATAAATCGAAGGCATACAGGCTGCCCGTGTTCTCCATGTCCTCGGCCAAGGTGAAGCTCTTCCCGCCGGGGGCGGCGCAGCAGTCACAGACAGCCTGCCCGGGCTGGGCCTCCAGCAGCGAGCAGGCCAGCTGGGCGGAGAGGTCCTGCACATGGAACAGGCCCTCCTGGAACTCCTCCAAACTGGCAGGGGAGCCCTCTCCCTCTGCCACCGCTGCCCAGGGCAGGGCTTCCACCGGCTTCAGGGAAAAGCCCTGCCGTCCCAAAGAGGCGGCCAGGCCCTCTACTGTAGCCCGCAGGGGGTTGACCCGCAAGTACAGCGGAGCCCGCCGCTGGAAGGCCTCCAGCAGCTGGGCGGTGAGCTCCTTCCCGTAGGAGTGCTGCCACAGGGCGATGAGGTCCTGAGGGATGGAATAGCGCAAACTCAGGGCTTGGAGGCCGTCCCCTTGTGGCAGGGAGAGGCTTTCTTTTTTCCGCACCAGGCTGCGCAGCACCCCGTTAACCAGCCCCGCGAAGGCGCCTCCCTTGATCCCCTTGGCCTCCTCCACCGCCTCGTTGACGGCGGCGGAATCGGGCACGCGGTCCAAATAGAGAATCTGGTAGGCGGCGCACAGCAGCAGCGCCCACACCTGGGGATCCAGCTTTTTCCGGGGATTGGCAAGGCAGCCCCGCAAGAAGTGCTCCAGGGGCAGGCGGCGCTCCAGCACCCCGTAAAAGATGGTGGAGGCCAGCCCCGCGTCCCGGGCATCCAGTCCGGCGGCACGCAGCGCCTTATCGATGACGATATTGGAATAGCCCTCGTTCTCTTCCATTTGCAGCAGGGCTTGGGTGGCCGTGTGGCGTGGGGTGTGTTTCATAGCGCTCCTTGTCCTTGAGTTACGGGGTGTCGATGGGGAGTGTGTCTGTCAACGGCTTGCCGTCTCTATCCAGCAGTGGGATGAGGTTGGGAACCGCTCAGGCCCACAAAAGAAAGGTAATTGACGCCGGTCTGCTTATCCACCAGCACCGCCAAATCCCCGCCCTGGAAGGCCTCTTTGCTTTTCACGGCAAAGCGCTCCTCTTTCTCTTTCTTTTGAAACATGGTCAGCCTCCTTTTTCTGGCTTAAACATTTTCTAAGGGCAGTTCGTCCACCAGAGGCTTACCATCCTTATCCAGCAGGGGGTTCAGCGGGGCGCTGGCCGAGGCAAGATAGGTCACGTAATTGACGCCGGTTTGGCGATCCACCACCACATCCAGCTCCCGGCCATGGAGGATTTCCCGGCTTTTCAGCAGAAAGCGCCCTGACTTTATCTCAAGCATCTTCCGGCCCTCCAAAGTGGGAATCCTTTTCCAGGGGATGGCCTAAAAGGTAGCTCTTGCCGTCCATGCGCTTGCCATTTTCCGTTTGGAGCTCTGTCAGCTCCAGGGCGCCTTGGCCGCAGTAGACCAACAAAGCGCCTTCCTGCACAAAAGCCTTACCGGGCTGGCCGCTGCCCTCCCGCACCCGGGAGGCGTGGAGCTTCAGCTTTTTCCCGTCCAGATAGGAGGCGGCGGAAGGCCAGGGGTTCAGGCCCCGGATCAGGTCGTGGACCTGGTGGGCTGGCTTGGTCCAGTCCACCAGGGACAGCTCCTTGGAGAGCATGGGGGCGTGGGTGGCCTGGGCCTCCTCCTGGGGGATGGGCGTGAGGGCGCCCTGCTCCAGCTTCTCCAAAGTTTCAATTAGAAGCTGGGCGCCCAGGTCCTTCAAACGGTCGAACAGCTGGCCGGAGGTCTCCTCCTCCCCCACAGGCGTTTCGGCTTTCAGAAGCATGTCGCCGGTGTCCATGCCCTCTGCCATGAACATGGTGGTGACGCCTGCCGTCTTATCGCCGTTGAGCACTGTCCACTGGATGGGCGCCGCGCCCCGGTACTTAGGCAGCAGGGAGCCGTGGACGTTGACACAGCCCAGTTTAGGGGCGTCCAGCACAGCCTTGGGCAGCAGCTTCCCATAGGCCACCACCACAATCACATCGGCGTTCCAGGCTTGGATTTCCCGCTGGGTGTCCTCCCCCCGGAGGTTCACCGGCTGGAACACAGGGATATTGTGCCGCAGGGCCAGCTCCTTAACGGGCGGGGCCTGCAGCTTGTGGCCCCGGCCCTTGGGCTTGTCCGGCTGGGTGTACACGGCACAAACCTCATAACCGTGGCGAATGAGCAGCTCCAGAGAGGGCACAGCAAAGTCCGGCGTTCCCATAAAAACTACGCGCATGTCTTATTCCTCATCTTCGATGACGCCGTTTTCCAGCTCCTCAGGGGTGAGCATCCGGCTGACGTGAGAGGTGAACAGAACGCCGTGAAGGTGGTCAATTTCATGGCAAAAGGCCCGGGCGCACAGGGCCTCGCCGGTCTTTTCAAACCAGTTTCCATCCCGGTCCTGGGCGCGGACTGTCACCTTCATGGGGCGCTTGACCAGGCCGTACTCTCCAGGATAGGACAAACACCCTTCCGCTCCGTTCTGCTCTCCCTCCGTGGCAATAATTTCCGGATTGACCAGCTCAATGGGGCCCTCGCCCACGTCCACCACGCACACCGAGCGGAGAATGCCTACCTGGGGAGCGGCCAGTCCGGCGCCGTTGGCGTCAGCCAAGGTCTCCTTCATATCATCCAACAGCTGATGGAGCTTCTTGTCAAATTTCTCCACCTTGCGGCATTCCTTCTCCAAGACGCTGTCGCCAAATTTTACGATCCTTCTGATTGCCATAGCTTTCATGTCCTTTCTATAAGATGCGGTAGGGGTCCGGGTCCGCATAAGCGGTAACCTGCTGAAACTCCCGCAGAGATGCAAATTGAATTAACAGCCGGGAAACCATCTCTCGCAGCTGGGGAGAGTTCCGGCACTTAATGAGCAGCTTGTAGCGGTATTTGTTGCTCACTCTGGCCACCGCCGCCGGAGAGGGGCGCAGCATCCGCAGAGGCAGGCCGCTGTATTCCTCCCGGGCCAGCTGGCTGGCCATCCGCAGAAAAGTCTCGGCGCCCTGCCGCACCAGTGCCTCCTTCTCCCCCACAAAACCGATGACCAGGATGTCTACAAAAGGGGGATACAGCAGGGCCTGGCGGAAACGGATCTCCTGGCGGTAAAAGCCAAAATAGTCCTGATGGGCCGCCAGATGCAGCACTGGGTTTTCCGGAGCGTAGGTCTGAATGATAGCCCTCCCAGGATATTTCCCCCGGCCGGCCCGGCCTACCACCTGGGTTAGAAGGTCAAAGGTGCGCTCGTTGCTGCGAAAATCATCGCTGAACAGGGATTGATCCGCAGAGAGCACTCCCACCAGCGTGACATTCTCAAAGTTCAAACCTTTTGCCACCATCTGGGTGCCCACCATGATGTCATACTCGCCCCTGGAAAACTGGTCCAGCTTTTTCTCCAAGGAGTACTTGGCTGCCACAGAGTCCGTATCAACGCGCAGCACTTGCGCTTCGGGCAGCAGCTCCCGCAGCTGCTCCTCAGCCTTTTGGGTGCCGGTTCCCCGAAACACCACTGTGTCATTCCCACAGGAGGGGCAATGGTGGGAGTAGGGCACGGAATATCCGCAGTAGTGGCACATCAGCCGCCGGTTGGCGCTGTGATAGGTCAGGGAAATGCTGCAGTGGGGGCAGCTGACCACCTCGTGACAGGTTTTGCAGGAGGCGAAGGTGTGATAGCCCCGGCGGTTTAACAGCAAAATAGACTGCCGCCCCTGTTGGAGGGTTTCCTTCAGAGCCCGGGCCAAAGTGCCGCCGATGGCCGCCTCCCCCGGCGGGGCGTCCTCATTCATGTCCACCAGCTCCACCTGGGGGAGCGCCGCCTCCCCAAACCGGTCAGAGAGCTTGTAGAAACCAAATTTCTTCTCCTGGGCCATGCGGCAGCTTTCCACCGAGGGGGTGGCTGAGGACAGCAGGCAGAAGGCCCCTTCCTTCCAGCAGCGCCAGCGGGCCACCTCCCGGGCGTCGTATCGGGGGCTGGATTCGGAACGGTAGGTGTGCTCCTGCTCCTCGTCGATGACAATAAGCCCCAGATCTTTCACCGGCGCGAACACCGCCGAACGGGTCCCCACTACGATGGATGCCTCTCCCCGGCGAACCCGCTTCCACTCATCCAGCCGTTCTCCCAAAGATAGACCGCTGTGGAACAGCGCCACTTCATCCCCGAACCAGCGGCGGAACTGACGGATGGTTTGGCTGGTAAGGGAGATCTCCGGCACCATGACAATGACGCCTTTCCCCTCATCCCGCACCTGCTGGATAAGCTTTAAGAACACAGAGGTCTTGCCGCTTCCGGTGACACCGTACAGCAGGGCCGACCGCTTTCCCTCTGGGTCACGGTACTGGCGCAGAAGGCCCTTTAGCACCTCTTGCTGCGCTGGGGAAAGGGAAATGGCCTCCTCCACGCCCTCCTCTGAATAAAGAGCCGGGCGGCGGTATACCTCATAGGAAAAGGCCTCCGCCGCCCCCTTGTCCAACAAAGCACGCACCACAGAAGGGGACGCTCCTGTAAAATAGCAGAGCTCCTTTTCTGAAGCTTCTCCCGCATCCAACAGGGTTTGGTACACATCCTGCTGCCGGGGCGTCAGCTTGCCGGCAAATCCCAGGATGGGCCGCACCATTTTCGCGGTGGCGTCCCCGATCCGGCTCAAGGCTGTGTTCACTTTGCAAACAGCCCCCTGCTCCAGCAGGGAGAGCAGGGCCGGGCTGTTTTCCTCCAAGCCCGTCTCCTGAGAGAGCTTCTCCCCCGGCACGGCCTTTCCCGCGGCCTGAAGCGTTTGCAGCAGCAGCCATTGCCCGTCGGTATAGTCCTCCCGGTCAAAGTTCTTGAATCCTTCGCGGAGCACATAGCTGTTTTGCAGGCGCAAATGGTATCCAGTGGGGATCATTTGCTTTGCCGCCTCAAAAAAAGTGCAGTAATACCGCTCCTTCATCCAGCGGACCAGATCCAGCATGCTGGGAGAAAGGGCCGGCTCCCGGTCCAAGACAGCCTCTACATCCTTGGTCTTCTCACCCTCCCCTTGGGAGGAAAGAGAAAACACCAGCCCCACCCGCTTGCGGTTTCCTGAGCCGAAGGGCACGCTGACCCGAACACCGGGCTTCAGTTGCTCCCGCAGGGACAGGGGCACGCGATAGGTGAAAAGCTTGTCAAAATGATACACCGTGTTTTCCACGGCAACCTGGGCAAAAGCGGCCTCATTCATCCTCTTCTACGGCAGCCTCTTCCGATTCCTCGTCGGGCTCAATAATCAAATATTTGCCCTCCACGAAATCCTGCACTGCCATGTCAACAGGCTTGTCCATGAGAATAGTCCCCTCTTCCTCCGCCTTTTGAGCGATCTGCCGGGCCCGCTTGGCCACGGCGATCACCAGAGAATATGTGCTTTTGTGGGGAACAGTGATAATGTTAGCAGACGGTTTCAGCATCTTCCAGCACCCTTTCAATAGAATTTGTATTGCGGCAGAACCTGAGCTTCTCCGCTTGGATGATGGCCCGCAGGTCGCTGACAGCATCCTCTAGGGCATCGTTGTACACAATATAGTCATAGTCCTTGGCGTGGGGGATTTCCTCACGGGCCTTTGCCAGCCGCTTTTGAATGGTCTCTTCCTCCTCCGTGCCCCGGCCCCGCAAACGCTTTTCCAGCACCTTCATAGAGGGGGGCAGAATAAAGATAGAGACGCACTCGGGCATCAGCTGCTTCACCTGGGCGCCCCCCTTGACCTCGATCTCCAGCACCACATCGTGGCCCTGTTCCATCCAGTCCTCCACGGGCTGGCGGGGGGTTCCGTAGTAGTTTCCCACATATTCGGCGTGCTCCAGCATTTTCCCCTCTTGGATGAGGCCCTCGAACTCCTCCCGGCTGAGGAAATAATACTGCTTGCCATGTTCCTCCCCGGGCCGTGGGCTTCGGGTAGTAGCGGAGACAGAAAGCCGCAGGTTTTCATCTTGGGCGAACAGTTCTTTCAAAATCGTGCCTTTTCCCCCTCCCGAGGGGGCGGAAATCACCAGTAACAATCCCTTATTCATGTTTTTCCTCCTCTTCCGGCACGGGCTCCTCCTTGCCATTAAAACGCCCTGCAACCGTTTCCGGCAGAATGGCCGAGAGCACCACGTTGTCGCTGTCCATGATAATGACAGCCTTAGTGCGGCGGCCAAAGGTAGCGTCGATGAGCACTCCCCGTTCCTTGGCCTCCTGGACCATCCGCTTGATGGGGGCGGACTCAGGGCTGACCACGGCCACCACCTTGTCCGCAGAGACCAGGTTGCCAAACCCAATATTTACCAGCTTCATACCAGGCCTCCTTTATTCCACATTCTGCACCTGCTCCCGGATCTTCTCAATGAGGGCTTTGATATCCACCACCAAATAGGCGATCTGGGAGTTGACGGATTTAGAGCCAATGGTGTTGGCTTCCCGGTTCATCTCCTGCACCAGGAAGTCGATCTTTCTTCCCACGGGGCCGTCCGAATCCACCAGCCTTTGCAGCTGCTGGAAGTGGGAGCGCAGGCGCACGGTCTCCTCGTCCACGGCCACCTTGTCGGCGAAGATAGCCACCTCGGTGAGCACGCGCTGTTCGTCAAACCGGTTATCCTGCAGAAGTTCCTCGATCTTGGCCTTCAGGCGCTCCCGATAGTGCTCCACTGTTTCAGGGGTGTGGCGCTCCACCTGATCCACCAGGGCCACAATCTCTCCGGCCTTCTCCAAAATATCCGCCTTAAGGCGGGCTCCTTCAGCCTCACGCATTTTCAGGAAGGAGGCAATGGCCTGATCAGCCACCTGGCGGACGGCCTCCCACACCGCGTCCTCGTCCTCGGGAGCCTTGTGGACGGAAAAGATATCAGAGTACTTGGAAAGGAGCGCTAAGCTGGGTTCATCGGGCAGCTGATAGCGCTCTTTCAATTCCTGCAGGGCAGTTACATAAGCAGAGGCCAGGGAGTGGTTTACCAAAACCTGCACATCCGTCTCCTCCAGCGTTTCAATCTGCAGGAACACATCCACCTTTCCCCGGGAAATCTTCCCCTGGATGTAAGCCTTCAGCTTGTCCTCTAAAAACAGATAGCCCCGGGGAATCCGGGAGTTAAACTCAAAGTATTTGTGATTGACCGATTTGATTTCAAACACGATATGGCGTCCGCCAATGGTGTCTTCTCCCCGGCCAAAGCCTGTCATGCTACGGAGCATTTCAGTCCTCCTGTTCTATCAAAAGCCTTAAAAGCAGCGACCTAATTCCATCCTATTATTCTACCATTCCCCAGGACCCTTTGCAACCAGTTTCGCCCGATTTCACAAATCCGTAAGAAACCGCCGCCACTTCCGGCCTATTTCAAGGGCTGGCCGCCCCATTCATAGCGGACAATGGTGCTCATCGGCGTAAATGCCCGCGCTTCATCCGTCTCAAAGCCCCGGGCCTTCAGGAAACCGTAAAAATCCGGGAAGTCCGTGACAATTTGGACGGCCCCGTGGTCCTCTCCCCAAGAGGCGGCGGAACGCATCAATGTGTCCAAATAGAACGCGGTGTCCCCTTGGGGCTTCTCCTGAAAGTTATACCCCTTTACAGACAGCTTTCGTAGGTGAAGGGTTTCCCCCTCTAATCCCACTATGGCACAGCCCACAGGTTCACCCCGGTCCTTCATCAACAACACTCTGTTCTCACCGGCGGGGAGCCCGGCGTCCCTTAGCCGCTTTTTCTCTTCTTGTCTGTCCTCCATTGGCTTCACTTGGATCATGGTTTGCGCTTCCTTTCTTCGCTTCCGCGGCCAGTGCCCGCAGTTCTTCTTTTGTCAGCTCCCGGTATTTTCCCTGCGGGAGCATTCCAAGCCGCACCGGTCCCACGGCAATGCGCTTGAGACGGGCAACCTCCAAGCCAAGGGCCTCGCACATCTTGCGGATCTCCCGGTTGCGGCCTTCGTACAGGACGATCTCCAGTACCACCCGGCCCAGCTCTTGCTGCAGCACACGCACCTTGGCAGGGGCTGTACGGCGGCCTTCAATGACGATGCCGGTGCTCATTTGATTGAGCTGCTCCTCAGTGACAGCGGGCCGCACAGTGACCCGGTAGGTCTTGGCCACATGGCGCTTGGGATGGGCCACCTGGTTGGCGAAATCTCCATCGTTGGTGAGAAGGAGAAGGCCTTCGGAATCCTTGTCCAAGCGCCCTACCGGGTAGACGCGGACACCCACATCCTCCACCAGCTGGGCCACGCACTTCCGGCCCCGTTCATCGTGAAGGGTGGTAACAAAACCGCGTGGCTTGTGCAGCGCCAGATAGACCTTTTTCCCGCCGCCCTCTATAGTCTGGCCATCCACAGCGATCCGATCCTTTCCTGGCAGGGCGCTGTCTCCCAAATGGGCCACATATCCATTGACAGTTACCCTACCAGCGGCAATGAGCTCCTCCGCCTTCCTGCGGGAGGCTATGCCACATTCCGCCAATATTTTCTGCAGCCTGGTTTTCTCAGCCACAACTTCACTTCCTTTGCTTTATGTTCCAAAAAAGCGGGCCCAAAGCCCTGGTTCTTCTTCCTGCAATGGGGCGCTTTCCCCAGCGGTAAGGGGCGCGCTTCCCAAAAGATCTCCCTCTAGATACCACCGGATCTCCCCCACTGTATCCCCGGCCCGCACGGGGGCATATAAAAACGCAGGGGCATACACTCTCCGCTCCACCCGAGAAATATCCTCCGAGGGCAGGGACACGGTCCCACCGTTGACCCCCTGCACAAACAGGCTCTGGCACTCAGAACCCACCACAGGCACTGCCAGCTTCACATCCCCGCCCGGCAGCAGGTAGGGCTCTACCTGGGAAAACCCATAATCCAGCAGAGCCATGTGATCCTCCCAATCATCTGGGGCATTCAAGGTCGCTGCGATCAACAGGACCCCGTTGCGCTCTGCCGCGGAAACAAGGCAGCGGCCTGCCTGCTCGGTAAATCCGGTCTTCACCCCCACACAGCCCTCATACCAACCCAGCAGCTTGTTGTGGTTTGTATAGGTCACCTGTTTTACAGGCTCTGCAAACTCCACCGGGTAGCTGGCACTGGAACAAAGCTCCCGAAAGGTTTCGTTCTTCAGTGCCTCTCGAGCCAGCAGGGCCATATCATAGGCAGTGGAAAAATGCCCTTCGCCGTGGGCATCCACCCCATCTAAGCCAGAGGGGGTGACAAAATGGGTGTTTTCCATCCCCAGCTCCGCTGCCCGGGAATTCATGCGGTCCGCGAACGCTTCTATGGAGCCCTCCAAATACAGGGCCGCCGCGTTGGCCGCGTCGTTTCCAGAAGCAAGCAGCATCCCGGCCGCCAAATTCTTCAAAGAGATGCGGTTCCCCTCTTGCAGGCCCATGGAGGAGCCCTCTACCGCCACCATTTCCTGAGTGATCTCCACCACCGGGTCCCCCAGGGCCTGAGAGTCTTCCAGGGTTAACAGGGCCGTCATCATTTTAGTGGTGCTTGCCATGGGCTGTTGTGTGTGAGCGTCTTTTTCAAACAAAACAGCTCCCGTATCCGCTGTGAGCATCACCGCGCTTTGAGCAGAGACCTCCGGGCCGGAGGCCGCAGCCATTGGGCTGAAAAAGATTCCCAACAGCAGGAGGACGCCCGCAAAAGCCCCTGCGTTCTTTTTCTTACGCTTCTGCTTCAACACAAATCACCCGCCTCGCAAAAAAATATGCGGGCGGGCAAAAAGCTATGCTTTCACGGGGTATCCGGAGAAGCCTTCCCCGGCTGGCCGGCATTCTCGGGCGCTTTCTCTTTCTCTTCTTTCTGGAACAGGGCAGACAGCTTATCCACCACATCCGGCACTTTTTCCAAGGCGCGGTCCACTGAACTGAGATAGGGCTCGATCTGAAGCACACGGACGTGCCCTTCGTGAATGGTCAAAAAGGCGATGGGGCTGATGGTGATGCCGGCACCGCTGCCCCCCGCAAACAGCCCCGCGGCAGGCTGGGTTTTCGAGGGAAGGTCCGAGCCTCCGGAGGCAAAACCGTAGCTGACCCTGGAAACGGGGATCACCGTGGTGCCGTCGGGCGTAGTGACGGGGCTTCCAATGACAGTATTCACGTCCACCATCTGCTTGATCTTATCCATGGTAACGCCCAGCAAATTGTTCACTTGATTTTCACTCATTTTGTGTCACCCTGCTTTCGCGTCTGCGAAATCCTTTCTGCTTGGTTTTCGGAGATTTGCAGCTTTTTGAAAAAAGGAAGCGCCTTATACAATAGTATAAGCCCTTCCCTCAATAAAAACAACAAAGGGATAGTTGCTTCAGCAAAAAATTCCACCCGGTGGTCCCGGCTGCGGTAATCCAGATCCACACTCACGGAACGCCTGCGGCAGGGGAACAACTCCCACAATATGCCGCAGGCTGAATAGGCCGCCCCGCACACCTGCCCATAAAGGACGGCCGCAGCCGCAGCGTCCTCCTCTCCCCCCAGGCAGATGTACAGGTCAAACCGCTTTAAGCGGATTTTCCGCAGCAGGCTCTTGGCTGTATGTTCCGCAGCCAGAGCCAGCTCTTGCAGGGACCTCAGAAACCCACGCAAGCCCTGACGCCGCAGCATAGCCCGCAGCTTGCGGCCCAGGCCGGACCCCGAAGGAGGGGGCTCCTCTTCAGCTGGCGGCCCCTGCATTGACGGGGCTTCTCCCTCCTTTCCCGCAGAAACCAGCGGAAAACGCAGGAACAGGTACCGAACTTGGGCGGAAAATTCCTTCTGAAAGTCCACTTGCAGGCGAACCGGCGCCAGCAGGAGAAACGTCACCCCAAGGAGCACGGCGGCAAGAATAAGAAGCGAGATCATCGTCTCACGGCCTTTCTAAAAGGTGAGCTGCCCATCTTTTGTGGCAGGCGCCTCCTCGTCCCCCCGCTGAGGCGGGGGCGGAAGCTCATCAATAGAAGAAAGCTGAAAGCAGCGCAAAAAAGTTTCCGTTGTACCGTAAAGCAACGGCCGTCCCGGCAGCTCCAGGCGCCCCCGTTCCTCCAGGAGATCTTTCTGCATCAAGCTGCTGATGACGCCGGAGCAGTCCACTCCCCGCACCTGCTCCACAAAAGCCTTTGTCACCGGCTGGTTGTAGGCCACTACCGCCAGCACTTCCATGGCCGCTTGAGAAAGAGGCGCGTTCCGCTTTAGATCCAGCACCTCCCGTACGGGCTGGATGTAAGCAGGATTGGTACAGAACTGGGCGCTCTCCCCCAGGCGCAGCAGCTGCACACCGCTGTGAGGGGTATTGTACTTTTCCTGCAAAGCAGAGACCGCTTTTTCGATCACAGGGGTGCGCACCCCCAGCACTTGGGCAATCCGCTCCAGGGAAACGGGCTCTCCGCCGGCAAAGAGAATGGCCTCCGTCTGGCCGGTCAATTCATCCTGGTTCAATGTTTCTCCCCCCAATCCAACAGCCGCACTTCGCTGTCCTCTCCATCTCCCTCCACACGAAGGCGGTGGTTCTTAACCAGCTCCAGCACCGCCAAAAAGGCGGCCACCCGCTGAGAGCGGTCATGCTTACCAGCAAACAACGCCCGATAAGGCAGCGATTTTTTTCCCCACAGCTGCCGCAAAATAGAAATAGCTTGAGAGGCCACTGACACGATTTTGCGGGAAACAATGGCAGAGAAGCTTTCCGGTTTGGGCGGCAGCAGGCTCTTCCCCTTGCCCCAGGCGGAGACAAGCGCCTGGGCGATCTCCCGGGGATCGTGGACACGCCGGTAGGTGGTATCCGCAGGGATAGGCTCTGGGCGGCGGGTCAGCTGGTCGAAAGAGCACCTCTGCGCAAGGACAGCCGCCGCCTGCCTGCACTGCTCGTATTCCAGCAGCTGGCCGGTAAGCTCCGCCCTGGGGTCCTCTTCTTCCTCCTGCCGGGGCAGAAGCGAAGCGGCCTTGATCTGTACCAGCCTGGCAGCCATCTCCAAAAACTCGCTGGCCACATCCATATTCTCTTCCCGCATCAGAGCGATCTGCTCCATATACTGATCCAAAAGCTCCGCGATGGGGATATCATAGATATCCAGCTTGTTCTTTGCAATGAGGGACAACAGCAGATCCAAGGGCCCATCAAAGACGGGCAGATGGTATTCCAGCTTCTCCATAGCTTACAGCAGCCCAAACAGCTGGAAAGGGGCGCGGGCCAGGCTGAAGATGATGTTGGCAAAAAAGGTCTGGGCTGTGGCCAGGGGGCCGGAAAGAGCACCGGAAAGAAGCAGCAGGAACATCACCATGACAAACAAGTTCTGATACCGGTAATAAGTGTACATGGCACGGTCGCTGAGAAAAGCGGCGACAATGCGGGAGCCGTCCAGGGGTGGCATGGGGATCAGATTGAACACCGCCAAGGAGATGTTCACCACCACATAATACCACAGTACGTTGTACACAAAATTGGTAAAGCCATTATAAGGGGAGAACGCCTCCATAACCGCCACTAAGACCGCCCCTACGAAGGCGGCCAGCAGGTTGGAAACCGGCCCAGCCAAAGCGGTAATGGCCATATCCCTCTTCGGCTTTCTAAAGTAGCGGCTGTCCACTGGCACGGGCTTAGCCCAGCCAAAACCGAAAAGCAGCAGTGCCAGGGCGCCCATAGGGTCCACACTAGCCAGGGGATTGAAGGTAAGCCGCCCCTCCAGCTTGGCGGTGGGATCCCCCAGCTTGTTCGCCACCCAGGCATGGGCCAGCTCATGGAGGGGAAGGATGCACAGGATCACAAACAGAATGGAAATCACTTGGGCTGCCACAGTGCCTAGATCCACGTGATAGCCGCGCAGCAGGCTTAAAAGCGTATTAATCAGCATGGGAAACCTCCTTTATCTGAATGGATTATACCCTACTTTTGAAAAAAAGACAATCCTTAGAAAAAATAACTTGCATTTTCCGCGGGAATCTGCTATAATTTCTACCGTTGTAATTTTGGAAGAATCTCGTTTCTTGTAAGGAGGTGCAGATATGGCAAAATGTGATTTCTGCGGTAAGGATGTGTCTTTCGGCATCAAGGTCTCTCACTCCCACCGTCGTTCTAACCGGACTTGGAAGCCCAACATCAAGCGTGTGAAGGCTGTTGTCAACGGGACTCCCAAGCGTGTGTACGCCTGCACCCGCTGCTTGCGTTCCGGCAAAGTGACCCGCGCTGTGTAAGCGGCGGTCCGCTGGAGTTTCACGGCTGAGAAATGGAGGGCCATTCCCTTGGGAATGGCCCTTTTTCTCAGCCGTTTTTCTGTTTTGCGAAATTATCCAAAGGGCTTTTCCTCTGTCAGTGCGGCAAGATCCCCCTCTAAAAAGCCGGAAAGGATTCTCCCTGCCACTCCCTGGGCCTCGCCATAAAGCTCAAAAAAGCTCTGACAAGAGCCCTCCTCCCCCCAAGGGGAATTTTGCGTGTTGGCGTAGTCGATATCCTCCGCTTCGGTTAAGGGCACGATGTGGCTGCCAATTACGCTGGGCCTGTTCCGCTCGACCCAGCTGAAAAGCTTCTTTTTTAACCCAGTCCGGTCTGTGACTAGGGCAAAAACCTGGTGGGCATCCGCCATGGCCTGCACCAGCTTTTCCTCCTGCACATCCTCTCCGTAAAGGTCAAACAACACCTGGCGGTACAGCCGGGCAATTTTCCGTTGGACCCCTTCATTTTTCGGGAACATGGCCTTCAAGTTCACCTCAGAGGGAAGCTTGCCCGTCTCATACCGCAGGACAATGGCGTCCAAGGCCCCTTCAATCTCCCCGTGCATGGTAGAGGGGGTCTCCCAGGGGCGCTGCTTTACAAGCTCTTGAGCCAGCCAGTTGATGTAAGGATGGGCGGTGCAATCTAAAGAGTAATGGCACACAAAGCCCCACACATAGGATTGAATTGCAGGATCGGGATGGCCCTGAAGAAAGCTGCGCATAGATCCCAGCACCTTCGAGGGCCTCTCCTCGTGCAGGCGGCCGCCGTATTCCCGCAGGGACTCCCCCTTCCAAATGGGCAGGAAACGGTGACAGAAGAAAAAGTCCGGCCCCTGGGCTCCCCAGGCGTAAGCGCAGGGGTCCAGTTCGGCCTTGTCTTTCAAATCCTCCCGGACATTTTGAGAAAAGAAATAGTGTGTCAGGCAGGCGGGCATAGAATCATCTCCTAACAGAGCGTTTAGCGTTCATATCGTGGACAGCCAGGGAAAGGACTGAAGCAAATCGCCGGGAAACGGCGCAGAAAACAGCCGGGATACCTGCAGAGCGCGGCTGGAGAGGAGTAACCGTCCGCAGTGAAGGGCTTGGCGGGCTATGCGGGTGCAAGAGCCCCCATATAAGTCATCCCCGGCCAATGGGTGGCCCAAAAAAGCCATGTGAACCCGAATTTGATGGGTGCGGCCCGTCTCCAAACGAAGCTCCAGAAGGGTGTGACCCTCCCGCTGGGCTATAGCCCTCCAGTGCGTCACCGCGGGTTGGGCACCTTCTGCGCCGCAGCATCGCTTGATCTTGCTCCCCACCTCCAGCCCGATGGGTACATCCACTGTACCACAACCGGAAAGGAACCCCTCACACACAGCCAAATACGTCTTCTCCTGCTGGGCCGAGGACACTGCCAACCGGTGCTTTCCCACCGCCACCAGACCGCTGGTGTCCCGGTCCAATCGGTATAAAGGCCGAAACGCGGGGGTTTGGCCCGTTTTCCCATAATAATACGCCACCCGGTTCAACAGGCTGTCCCGGTCATGCCCGGGAGACGGGTGGATGGGCATTCCGGGCGGTTTATCCACAATCAAATAATCCTCGTCCTCATAAAGGATGGAAAGCGGGCCCGCTACAGGCTCATAGAAAACATTTTCCGCAGGCAGGCGCAGTTCCAATACTCCCCCCGCCGGGAGAGGGTCCACGCTGCGGCAAGGCTTCCCATTCAGCGTCAAACCGCCTTCCAGCCGTTTCAGCTCCGCCAGTGCCCGGGCGGAAAGGCCCAGCTGGCGCCGAAGGAAATCCTTCACAGGGCGGCTCTGCCACTCAGGGGGAATGGCATAGGAAAGGGTCCGGCTCACTTGTCCCGGGTAGCCAGGGATTCTGCCAGTTCCTTCAGGAAGAGGGTGTCCCCCTGGAAGCCCTCCAAGGCTTTCAAAGCCTGTGCCGTATAGGAATCCACCCTGCGTTGGGCTTCTTCCACCCCCAACAGGGACACATAGTTGCGCTTATCCCGTGCGGAGTCCATTCCCACGTTTTTTCCCAAGGTCTGTGCGTCGCCCAGAACATCCAGAATGTCATCCCGAATCTGGAAGGCCATGCCCACCCCTTCCGCGTAGCGGCGGGCATTTTCCAGGGCTTTCTCCCCTGCCCCGGCAGCGATACAGCCCATTTGGCAGGCAGCCGAAATCAGCGCAACCGTCTTGCCCTGGTCCATTTTCCAAAGCAGGTCCAAATCCGCTGTCTTCCCCTGGGATTCCAAGTCTATACACTGTCCGCCCACCATGCCGGAGGCGCCGGCGCATTGCGCCAAAACCCTGGCTCCACGCAAGGCGTCCTGAGCGGGCCCGTCAAAGCGTAAGGCAGCTTCAAAGGCCAGAGTCAAAAGGCCGTCCCCCGCTAAAAGGGCCATGGCCTCCCCATAAACCTTGTGGTTGGTAGGCTTTCCCCGGCGCAGGTCGTCGTCATCCATACAGGGAAGATCGTCGTGGATCAGGGAGTAGGTATGGACCATTTCCACCGCGCATGCAAAGGGCACAGCCCTCTCGGGCTGGCTGCCGCACAGGGCACAGAAAGCCAGGGCCATTACAGGCCGGATCCGTTTTCCGCCCGCCTGCAGGCTGTACGCCATCGACTGCCACACAAGAGCGTCCGGCTCCTCGGGGTCATGGGGTGGGAGGGTTTGGGAGAGGGCATCCTCTACCAGCAGCCGGTAACGCTCAAAGGTCTCCTTCATGGTCATTTTCTTCCTTTCCTGGCAGCTTTTCCAGCTCCGTCACCTTTTGTTCCGCCTTATCCAGCATCTCATAGCAACGGGCTGAGAGCTTAGCGCCTTCCTCAAAGAGCTTCATGGCTTCCTCCAAGGTCTCTTCCCCGTTTTCCAGCTTGGCTACAATCTCCTGAAGCCGTTTCATGCCATCTTCAAATTTTAATTTTGCCGCCACGCTCATTCCCTCCTATCCAAAATTTCCGCGGAGAGGCAGCCCTCCGCCAGGCGGATTTGAACCCGTTCTCCTGGCTGGACGGCTTTTGCCTGCTTGAGAAGCGTTCCGTCCTGCCCTTGCACTACCGCGTAGCCCCGGGAAAGCACCTTCAAAGGGCTCAGCGCATCCAGGGCGCCGGAAAGCACGGCCAAGCGCTTCTGCTCCTCTGCGACCCGGCGCCGGAAAGCCTGCTCCAACCGCAGCTCTAAACCCTGCACTTCTGCCCGATGGCCTGCCAAAAAACCAGCAGGCTGCCCCCAGGGAGAATCCTGCACCAGCAGGTCCAGGCTTTGGCGAAGGTACTCCACCAGGCCCTTGGCTTCCTGCTGGAAGTACCGGTGGTAAGAGCGCACCTGGGCCAGTTCCTCCCGCCAGTCCGGTGTGCAGAGTTCTGCCGCCGCGCTGGGCGTGGGAGCCCGCAAGTCCGCCACAAAATCGCAGATGGTAAAGTCCGTCTCGTGGCCCACCGCTGACACCACCGGAAGGGAGCAGGCATACACGGCCCGGGCCACGCTCTCATCGTTAAAGGCCCACAAATCTTCCATGGAGCCGCCGCCCCGTCCCAGGATAATCACGTCGCAGGCACGCTGCCGGTCCATCTCCCGAAGGGCCGCGACGATCTGCCTAGGCGCTTGGCTGCCTTGCACCAGCACTGGCGCCAGGACGATTTGGGCCAGGGGCCAGCGCCGGGCCGTGATCTGTAAGATGTCCCGCACCGCCGCCCCGGTGGGAGAGGTGATAACGCCGATCTTCTCTGGATAGGCGGGAATCGTTTTCTTGTGCTCCTGCCCAAAAAGCCCCTCTGCGGCTAAGCGTTCTTTGAGCTGTTCAAAAGCCAAGCTCAAGGCGCCGATGCCCTCGGGCTGCATGTCCTCTACATACATCTGATATTGGCCTGTGGGTTCGTAAACAGAAACGCGGCCCCGCACAATGACCTTCATACCATCCTGCGGGCGGAACTTCAGCCGGCAGGCGGCAGAGGCAAACATCACTGCCTTAAGCACCGACTTTTCATCCTTTAAGGAAAAGTAGAGGTGGCCGGAGCGGTAGTGGTCAGTAAAGTTGGAGATCTCCCCGCAGACCGTGATATGGCTCAGGCGCCCGTCCCCTTCAATAAGGGACTTGAGAAAAAAATTCACTTGCGAAACGGTGAGGACTGCTGCTTTCATAGTGTTGACCTCTTTTTCCAGCATAATACAGCCGCGCCCGCAGCGTTGTCGGAGGAGAACTCCGGCGCGGCGAAAGCTGCCCCATATTTTGCGCAGAGGCGCTGCCGCAATAGGGAATTGGAGCACACCCCGCCAGAGAACAGCACCGGCAGGTCTCCCAGCTCTTGGAGCAGGCCGCCGCACATCTTATCCAGCACAGCGGCAAGGGCCTCCAAGCAGTAGCGGGCAGTCTTTTCCGGCGGATCTCCCCGCTGGATCATGGCCTTGCACTGGTTCTCTATCCCGGAGAGGGAGCAGTCATGCCCTTTGAGCACTGGGCGGTACGAGAGCTTTCCCTCCCATTGCAAGGCCAAACGCTCCAGCTCCGGCCCACAGGGAAAAGAAAGGCCCAGAAGCACCCCCACCCGGTCCACCGCCTGCCCCGCTTTTAAATCTAAAGAGCGGCCCACCAGGGTCATTTGGGGCAATCCCTTTTCATCAGGGCGCACCCGCAGCGCCTCTGTGGTGCCCCCAGAGATGTGAAAAGCAAGGAACTCCTGCTCCAGCCAATCCAGCTTGCCCGCAGAGTACAGTGCCGCCGCGATATGCCCTTGCTGGTGGGAGAAGTGCTCCACCGGGACGCCCCAAGCCTTGCCCAGCAGCTCCGCCGTGGTCTTCCCCACCAGGAAGCAGGGCATATAGGAATCCTTTTCCGTGGTGGGAGAAACCGACACCCCAATGGCTTGGGGCGTTTCCTTTAGCTCCTCTAACACAGAGCCCAGCACCTCTGGCAGCTGCCGCACATGATGGAACACTGCGTCACTTTGGCGCAGGCCACGCTCTCCCGGCTTCACCGGCAGCAGCCGCTTCCGGTTTTCCAAGACTTTCCCCTCCCCGAACAGGGCGGCGGAGGTGGTGTAGTTGCTGGTGTCGATGCCCAAAAAACACTCACTCATGGGGCTTGTCCCGCTTTTCCGGCAGCGCTTTGGAAATGGATGCCAGCACCCCGTTGACATAGGAGGCGTCATCCTTGCCGCCATAGGTCTTGGCAAGCTCTACCGCCTCGTTGATGGAAACGCTGTAAGGGATGCCCTCGTCCCACATCATCTCATACACTGCCAGGCGCAGCAAAGCCAAAGCCACCTTGGAAAGGCGCCGCAGGCTCCAGCCCCGGATGTGCCCCTCAATCAGCTGGTCGATCTCCTGCTGATGGGCCTCCACTCCCAGGGCCTCGCCTTCGGCGAAGGAACCGGGGACAAAGTCCCGGGCCTCTGCCGCATCATGGAGGATGCCATCCATAGGCTCTTCCCGCACCGCTTGCTCAAACACCAAAATAAACGCCTGTTCCCTGGCTTCCCTTCTTGTCATAGCCAAACCTCCCGAAATAATAAAAAAGCCCACCGCTTCCACGGTGAGCCTTTGCAAACAGGTCCTTTTCCAGCATCATGTTTTCAAGCTCCACCGGGAAAACCGCACGCGGCGGTATTCGATGGAGTTATTATAACACAACCGTTTCCAGATTCCAACTAATTTGTGCCGATGATTTTGATTTTGTCCGCCGTCAGCCCCGTCTGTTCCATGACCACCTCCTGGACGATGAGGGTATCGGAGTCCTCCAGGGCGCCGGAGACCACCACGCTGCACTCCTCCGAGGTGATGTAGGCTACGCAGTCCGTGTAGCCCTTGGCTTCCAGCAGACTCTCCACATTGGACTCTTCCAGGATATTTTCCGCTATGGCCGAAGCCTGGTCCACAGCCTGCTGCTTGGCAGCGCTGTCTGACTCCACATCCTTCAGCACCTCATCCAACAGGTCCAACGCCTCGTCCCGGGCCGCCTGACGGTCCAAGCGCGCCTGCGACAGAGCCCCGCTTTCCCCGGATTCACTGGAGGCGTTGGCCTCCAAACCGTCATTGACTGTCTCTACATAGGCGTTGTTTACCAGCTGGGCGGCCCCCAGCTGGCTGCTCTCCTCTGAAGATTCACCCACCGGCAAACGGTTTGTACCTGCAAACTGCCAGTTCAAATACACCGCCGCCCCCAGAGCCAACACCAGGGAAGCCAACACCAGCTGTTTTTTTCCAAATTTCATGGTCAAATCCCTCCATCGTTTTGCATTGATCTACTTTATCAGACGGCTATCCGCCGCTGACAACACACACCTTAGCCGAGGAAAGATCCAAGGCGGTGCACACAGCCGTTACCAGTTTTTCCCGGGTAGCCGGGTCTTCTGCGAAGGCGCTGACCACCACCACCCCCTGCACTTGCGGCTGGGTCCGCGTGATGGTAAGAGGCTGCTGGTTGCCTTGAGAATCCTCAAAAAGGACATGGGTGCTCTCCCTCTCCTCGCTGGAGGCCTCTCCCTGCTGGGTAGTGCTGCGGCCGTCCTCAGCGTACAGGCTGCGGCCGCTGTCCTCCAAAGTCACCAGCACGGCAGGGGACTTTTCCCCGGTGATGGCGGAGATGATGCGGGAAAGCTCCTGCTCCAGAGACTGGCTGTACTCCGCGGAACTGCCGGCATCCGTGGGGGGTGCTGGCTCTTCCCCTTCGGGAGTCCAGAAAGACGAAAGATAGATCAGTGCCATTCCGCACAGCCCCAAAGCCACCACCCATTTTAGCAGTTTTTCCCTGCGAAAGAACGCAAGAAACGTCTGCTTGGCTTGTTCCATGGTCTCTCCTTTCCCCGCCAGGGCTCATGGCTCTACCTCCACACTGACGCGAACCTCTTCGCCCAAGGCGTTTTGCAGCAGCACCCTGGCCCGCTCCCCATCGGATGGATAGGCAAACAAGGCGGCCACCTCAGTCAATACTATGCTGCCCCCTTCGTTTCTATCTGTCAAAACACGGATTTCTTTTGCCTGCAGGCCCCCTGCCGCTAAAAGGCCCTCCACATACTCTTGGGCATCCCGCTGAAGGGCTTGTTCCAGCTGGTCCCCCACATAAGAGGTCAAATCCTCCTGCTGGCGCTGGGCCTGCTTTTCCGAAAAGGAAAAATCCACATCCAAGGAGAGAAGGCTTCCCACCAGGGACAAGAGCATTCCCAGGGCAATGAGTCCCGCTACAAACTGGACCATCCGGTCCTCTGGACAAAGCTTGCGCAAAAGCTCTGTAGCAATCAGTACCAGGCACACGGTTAGGATGCTGCTCATCACGGTACTCATGTCAGGCTCCCCTTTACAAGAAGCACCATCGCTACACACACCACTGCCACAGCGCAAACACTGGCCAGCAAGGCCAGCAGCATTCTGGCCACCGAACCACAGGCCCCAAACAGCGCCGCCAGCCGGGAGGCATCGAACAGCCCAGCGGCTGCCTGGCAGACCAGGCACACGCCCAGCCACAAGGCCGCCTGCAGAAAAGTGGGGGCAAAGATACAAAGAGCCGCCAAAATCCCGAACGCTCCTGCCCCGGACTTTACAATCTGCACACTGTTTTGGATAGCGGCCACTGCATCCCCAAAGGCGCCGCCCACAATAGGGATAGCGGAAGAAGCAAGAAGCTTGACCGCTTTGCTGGAGGCGGCGTCTACCTGGGCGCCCAGCATGGTCTGCACAGAGAGCAGCCCCGAAAACAGCGTGACAGAAAGCACCAGCAGCCATTTGGCAAAACCGTAAAGGCTGGAAATCAAATGGTCAAACCGGGACTGGCAGAGGGGGGAGGCAAGCGCCAGCATCAAAAAAGCGTGGAGAAGAGGCAGCAGCACGGCAGAGGAGAGAATTGGGATTAAGCTTCCCACCGCCAGGGCCAGCGCACTGTAAGCCCCGCCCGCCCCTCCGCTGCCAGAAGCCGCCATCAATGCGGCGTAGACCGGCACGCCGGCTCCCAAAAAAGCACAGGCGCTGTCTATGACCTGCTCCGCTGCCTGAATGAGCTCGAGAAGCGGGGCAGTGAGCACAGCGGCACAGGCCAGGGCCGCCGCCAAAATCACGGTATCACCCCCCTCCTCAAAAACAACGGCCAGGCGGCTCAAGACCACCACACTCAACAGGGCCGCCATTCCCTTTAATGGCGCTGCCAGTTTTTCTCGGAGCAGCTGTGAAAGCGTCTGCAGCAGTCCCTCTCCCTCCTCGCTGGGCAGGGGCTCCCCCTGCTCCACTCCTATTTGGGAGAGCAGTGCCTGCGTCTCCTGATCCAGGGAATCATAGATCCCTTCCGCACCGCTTTTTTTGTAGATCTCCCCCACCTCTGAGGCAGCCGCCCTCACGGGGCACAGGCACACCAGCAGCAGAACTGCCAGGAGCAGAGGCAGAAAAGCCCTCTTGTTCCGCATACGCCTCACATCCTTACAGGGCGGCAATCTCCCCTAGATATTTTAAAAGCTCTCCCACCGCGGGCAGGGCTGCTGCCAACACCGCCGCTCGGGCCGCCAGCTCTACTGTATAGCTGAGGGCGGACTCTCCGGCATCCTTGCACAGGCGAGAGACCAGCTGCCCCACCAGGGTGATTCCCACAGCCTGCAGCATCAGCTTGACAGGCTCGCCTTCCAGGGGGCCGCCGCCCGCTAAGTCTTCCACTTGCCTCACCAAGGGCTCTGCCCTACTCAGGATCAGCAGGAGCAGGCCAACTGCTGCCGCCAGGCTGATAAGCAGGGCGTATTCCTTGTTGCTCTTCTGCACCAGAGCCGCGAAAAGCATCGCGCACAGGGCACAGACCCCTATTCCAAATATCTCCATCGCTACAGAGAAAAAATGGATTTGACCGCCTGGAACAGGGCGTCAATCTGCCGAATAATCATCATCAGCACCACAATGAGGCCTGCCAGCGTGGTCATCATGGCCTGCTCCTCCCGGCCGGAACGCACCAGCAGCTGGTTGAGCACGGCTACAATAATGCCGATTGCGGCAATTTGGAATATCAGATCCACTTCCACGAGGACACGCCTCCCTTTCCACTCCATTTCTTAAAGCAGCAGCAGGCTGAGCACAATTCCGGAAAAAAGCCCTAAGGCAACCTGTACACGGCATTTCTGACGAGCTTCTTCCCGAGCCTGCTCCAGCCGGGGTTCCAACAAGGCCTGGTACAGGGAGAGATGCTCCAACTGCCCTTGGGTATCACTGACCCCCAGCCCCCGCACCATCCCCTGATACCATTCCAGGTCTCCGGTCTCCCACAGCAAAACCCGGCCTGCCTGTTCCAGGGCGGCCGCCGGGTCCTCTGGAAACTCCGGCTCCCGTTCCGCCTGGCGGCAGAACGGAGATTCCTGATGCTCTACAATCAGCTCAGAAAGGCTTCCGCTGCAAAATCGTATTCCAGTGGAGAAGCCCTGGAGCAGCGCTTTCAGATCAAGCAGCAGGCGTACCCTCCGTTTCAGACGGGACGCCACCAGCAAGCCCGCCAACAGGCCGCTGAGCACGATCAATGCCATTCCCCACAGCTTCACAGGCGTTTTCTCCCCTCTCGCCGCGGCCCCAGGGGGCCACCTTTTGGATCCAGGCCAGCTCTCCCGGCGCGCTGCGCCCCTTTAGGCACACCAGCGTCTGGAAGGCTCCGCTCTCCAAAAGGGCCCGGCACAGGGGCCTTTGCAACAGCCCGTTTGTGTCTCCATGAACAGAGGCGACCAGTGCCACCCCCGCGGCCACCGCCCCTTGCACCGCCTTGAAATCCCGTTGGGAGAGCTCATCGCAGACGATGACCTCTGGCGAGAGCGTTCGCAGAGCCACCTCCAGGCCGGTTTCCTTCGGATATCCCCGCAGGATATCCGCACAGGGCCCCAAGTCAAATCCCCCCAGCTCTCCCCTCTCATCGACAATGGCGACGCGGCGGCCGGAGGCAAACCGCCCCAAGGAGAGGGAACGGGCTATATCCCGCAGGAAGGTGGTCTTTCCACTGGAAGGCGGGCCAGCCACCAGGACCCCCTTCTCCACAGGGATGCCTCCTGTAAAGAGCCTGTCCGCACAGCCCCATCTTCGGCGGGGGATGCGGAACACCAGAGAAGTGACATCCCGCAAACCGCGCACCACGCCTCCCTCCATAACAGCCGAGCCGCAGACCCCCACCCGGCAGCCCTCCCCCAAGCGCACATAGCCCTGGCGGAGCTCATCTTCGTGGGCATACACGGAATAGCCGCAGATTTGTAAAAACAGCTCCCGTATTTGTTGGGAAGTGACCGGAGGGGCATCCTGCGGGCAGCGGGAAACGCAGCCCCTCCCCACCAGAAAACAGATCCCCTCTCTACCGCAAAGGGAAATAGGTTGTCCCGCGCTGAAATGAAAGTCGAAGGCCTGCTCCTTCACCCATTGGGGAAGGGATAAAAGCAAATCCCGATAAAGCGGGACCTGCCGCGCTACATAATCGAACCCGGAAGGCTCCATAGCCGTTCCTCCTTTGTTCATGGGATGTTTCATATCTATGGACAAGGGCAGCCAAATAGAACAGACGGCAGAAAAGCCCCCGCCAAATGGCAGGGGCTTTTCTCCGTGGAAACAGTGATCTACTTTTCAGAGGCCTTCTTATGGTATTCCAGAAAGGCCTGGAGGACCTGGCGGTCCGTGTCATATGTGACAGCTTCCAGGGCCTCTTCGGGGGACTTCCAGCACAATTTCAGCACTTCTTCCGGCTGGGGACGGGCGCTGTCCTTCTTTGCCTTGGCGGCAAAGTAGATCACGTCCTTCATCACACCGGGCTTGGGAGAATAGGTGACCATCTTCCGAAAGGCCGTATCCAGGGCCACTTTCAAGCCGGTCTCCTCCTTGATCTCCCGCAGGGCGGTCTCCTCTTCGGTCTCTTTTTTCTCCACATGGCCCTTGGGGAAGGCCCAGTGGCCGCCGTTCTTGTGTTGGATGAGCAAGATCTCCAGGCCGTTTTCCCCCTTCCGGCAGACAACGGCACCGCAGGATTTTTCTTTTTTCAACGGGAAAGCCTCCTTCTTTTAGAGTGTGGTGCGGAAAAGAAAAGAGCAGAGCCGCCCCGGGCATGGCCCCGGGCGGCCCCGCTATGACTTACTTTTTCACGGAGAACCGGTATTCTGTCCTTGTGGTAAAGGGCTGACCGGGCTGCAGGTACTGGAACGGGAAGTTCTCGTGATGCACCGAGTCCGGGTAGAACTGGGTCTCCAAGCAGAAGGCGGTGTGGGGCTTCATGGGCAGCCCGTCCTTACCCAAAATGCCTTCGTCCACCGAGTTGAAGGTGTACAGCTGTACGCCAGGCAGGTCAGACCAGATCTCCATGGCCCGGCAGCTGTCGGGGTCCCATGCCTCGCCGAACTGGCGGAAGCCCTCGCCCTTGATGCACAGATTGTGGTCAAAACCGCCGCAAAGCTGGATCAAGTGGTCATCGGCAAACATATCCTTCCCCAGTTCCTTTCCAGCGGTGAAGTCCAGAGGCCCGCCCAAGGTGGAGACGATGTTCCCATCGGGGATCAGGCCGTCCGAGACCGTTGTGGTCTCCTCGGCATTGAGCTGCAGCCAGGTGGACAGGACCTCCTTTTGGTGGTCTCCGGAGAGGTTGAAGAAAGCGTGGTTGGTTGGATTGAAGGGAGTGGCCTGGTCGCTGGTACCCGTATACTCCAAAGAGAGTGTGTTATCCTTCTTCAAGGTATAGGTCACCTGCAGCTTCAGGCTGCCAGGGAACCCTTCTTCTCCATCGGGGCTCTCATAGGTATAGGTGATAGAGGGCTCGTCCCCCTCCTCCTGAACAGATGCCTCCCACAGCACCTGGTGATAGCCCCCAGGGCCGCCGTGCAAGGTGTTGGCCCCATCGTTGGCTGGCAGGCTATAGGTCTTGCCGTCTAAAACAAACTGCGCCCCACCAATGCGGTTGGCATAACGGCCGATGAACGCTCCGTGGTAATCCGCGCCAAAGTACTCCTCCAAAGTGCGGTGCCCCAGAATCACATCGCCCAGCCTCCCCAGGCGATCCGGCACCAGCAGCCGGATAATCCGGCATCCGTAGGGCGTGGTGACCAACGTCATACCACTGCGGGCTCTCAAGGTATAAAGGGCAGCCTCCCGCCCGTCGGGGAGAGTGCCGAACACAGCCTTTTCCACGGACATGAAACTCAAACCTCCTTGCCCAGCAGCGCTGCGCCGATAATGCCAGCGTCATTGCCCAGCTCAGCACGGCAGATCACGGTCTTCTTCGCGGAGTTCATGGCATACTGCTCTCTTGCCACAAATTCCCGCACAGGGGCCAGCAGAGTCTCCCGCTCGTTGGAAATGCCGCCGCCAATGCACAGGATGTCAGGCTGGAAGATGTTCACCATGTCCACGATGCCCACGCTGAGGTACTTGATGTACTCATCCACGATCTCCTTGCCGATGGGGTCACCCTGACGCATGGCGTCAAAGGCGGTGCGGCCGCTGACCTTATTGATGTCGCCCTCTACCAGAGTCCACAGGGGAGAATCCTTGGGGGCCTTGTCCATGTGCTCCTTGGTGGTCTTGATCAGGCCGGTGGCAGAGGCGTAAGTCTCCCAACAGCCATGACGTCCGCAGGTACACAGGCGGCCATCCACCACGATCACCGTGTGGCCCAATTCGGCACCGGCATAGTTGCTGCCGGAATAAATCTTATGGTTGATAATGACACCGCCGCCCACGCCAGTGCCCAGAGTGATGGCGATGGCGTTGTCAGCGCCCTTCAGGGCACCAGCCATGTACTCGCCGTAAGCCGCGGCATTGGCATCATTCTCCATAAGGACCTGCTTTCCCTCCATGCGCTCGGAAAGCATCTTCTGCATGGGCGTATTTTTAAAGGGCAGGTTGTTGGCAAACTCGATGATGCCCGTGGCCTTATTGATGGTACCGGGAGAACCAATTCCCACCCAAGGCACATCGGCCAGTGTAATGCCGGCGTTCTTCAAAGCGGCATAGGCCGTCTCAGCCATAGCGTCCGCCACCTGCTCGGCGTTTTCCAGCTTTGTTTTAGAGGAAGCCCGCGCGATGATCTGGTTATTCTCATCCACGATGCCGACGGCAATATTGGTGCCGCCCAAGTCAATTCCTAGGTAATACATAACAGCATTGCTCCTTCAGCAAAGATTCCTGGGATCTCCCCAACATGAAAAGTATACTATACTATCCCCTCAAAAGTAAATGACTCTCAGCAAAATTTCCATATTTTTTTCCGTAGCCTCCCTCTTGATTTTCTCTGTTTCTCGTGGTATTATTTTCTAGTTATCATTTCTATCCATCGGCCGCTGTGGTGGAATCGGCAGACACAAGGGACTTAAAATCCCTCGGGAGCGATCCCGTACCGGTTCAAGTCCGGTCAGCGGCACCAGGCTGAGCCTGGACGCAATCCGCGTTCCAAGCTCAGCTTTTTCTTTTGCCTTTTCCCTCACGCTTGCAGCGGGCAGTTTTCCTTCCACCTCGACCAGCGGCAAACTGCCGCTCCCCGTTTCCTGTTGGCGGTTATTCTGCCTCCTTAATCCCAGCTGAGCCTGAACGCATTTCGCGTTCTAGGTTCAGCGTTTTCTTTTTCGCCTGCACTTCCACGGGGTATTTTTGCCGGTATCTCCGCCGTTTCGCTCTAAAAAGGCCTTTCACGCCTTCTTTGTAAACACAGCTAGGCCGGGTCCCGCGGGGGTACCCGGCCTTTTTAAACCGCTCGTGGTTACTGCCGCCCAGGCGGGACGCTCTCATACGGGAAGGAGTCGCAGCCAGCGGCAGCCGCGGATTTAATCCTGGCGCATAAATTCCTTTGGACTGCGGCCAAATTCCCGCTTGAACTGCTTGAGGAAATTGGAGTAGTCATTGAAACCGCACTGCAGGCAGACCGTAGTCACCGGTGTGCCCTCCCGCAGCATATTGCGGGCCACCACCAAGCGCTTCTTGATGATGAATTGATAGAGGGTCAAACCTGTGTACTCCTTAAACCTGTGGCTGAGGTAATACTTGCTCACATAGAAGTGGTTTGCCAGCCGGTCCAAGCTCAAATCTTCCGACAGGTGGTCGTTAATATAGGCAATGACTTGGTTGACATTTTCATTTTCGCTCACATCCTGCCAAATGCTGTCCGGCAGGGAAAAGTAAGCGCGGTTTAAATAGACTAAAAACTCGCACAGGTAGAGATAGGCCAGGGTCTCTTTGGCAAAGCAGTCCTCCCGGCGCGCCTGAATGATCTTTTCACACAGGCTTCTCAGATGTGTCACGGTACTGCTGTCCGGCCGAATGAGCTTAAAGCGCCGGTTTGCCGCATCTAAAAAACAAGCGGCCAAATCATCTCCCAAGCTGCGGAAGGACTGGATGGCTTCCGGGCGAATCCAGATGACATAGCGCTCATAGGGTTTGCCCTCGCGCACCTCTGGCCGGTGGATATCCTCATTATTGGTCAGCAAAATATCCCCCGGCCGCAGCTGATAGGTACGTCCCTCGATCACATAGGAGACAGCGCCGGACAGGAAGAAATATATCTCATAAAACTCATGCTCGTGAAACTCCACTTCAGGAGGAACCTTGTCCAAATAGTGATGGCATTCAAACAAGCTGTCCTGCATGGTTTGGCGGAGCGTGAAATTTTCAATCGTCAAACCCAATAAAATAGCCCCCGCAAGTTCGTTTTTTCTATTATATAGCAACTATCACCTGTTTTCAAGCAGATTATCCCACGTCATGCCCGCTTTTTTTCAGTAAAATAAAGGAAAAGGGAGGTTTCCCTCTTCTGCTGGCTGCGTTATCTGCATTCTTTTTGGAAAGGAGCTCTTATTGTGAAAACCTTCATTACTGACGACTTTCTGCTCAACAGCGAGCCTGCCCGCCGGCTCTATCATGAATATGCCGAGGACATGCCCATCTTCGACTACCACTGCCACCTGAATCCCCAGGAGATTTACGAGGACAAGCAGTTCTCCGACATTGGCGAGGCCTGGCTGGCCGGCGACCACTACAAATGGCGGGTGATGCGCACCTGCGGCGTGCCCGAGGAGTACGTCACCGGCAAGGCCTCCTTCCAAGAGAAATTCCAGCGCTTCGCCGCCGTGATGCCTGCCTTGGTGGGCAACCCCATCTACCACTGGTCCCACCTGGAGCTGCTGCGCTTTTTCGGCATAGAGGAGCTGCTGGACAGCCAGAGCGCCCCCGCTATCTGGGACAAGGCCAACAGAGTCCTCCAAAGCCCGCAGGGCACGGCCCGCGCTCTGATCGCCTCCAGCAAGGTCCGGGCCCTGTGCACCACCGACGACCCCGCCGATGACTTGCAGTACCACAAGCTGCTGGCGGAGGACAAGAGCTTTGGCACCCAGGTGCTGCCCACCTTCCGGCCGGACAAAATCCTTCACGTGGAAAACGACGAGTACCCCGTCTACCTCCAGAAGCTGGGCGCCGCTGCCGGGGTGTACATCCGCACCTTGGACGATGTGAAAACTGCCCTGAAGCAGCGGCTGGACTACTTCGCCAGCTGCGGCTGCCGCCTGTCCGACCAGTCCTTCGGCTCCCCGGATTTCACCATATGGGATGAAGAGGCTGCCCAAGAGGCCATGCGGAAGGCTTTAGACGGGGAGGCGCCCCTGGACTACGAGGTCTCGGCCTACCAGTCCCTGCTCATGGACTTCCTGGGTGGGGAGTACGCTGCCCGGGGCTTCACCATGCAGCTGCACCTGGGAGCCCTGCGCAACCTGAACACCAAGCGGTTCCAAGCTCTGGGTGCCGACATAGGATGCGACTCCATCGGCGACGGCATCCCGGCCGCCTCTCTGGCCTCTCTGCTGGACCGTCTGGCCCTGCGGGATGCCCTTCCCAAGACCATCCTCTACACTCTGAACGCCTCAGACAATGAGAAGCTGGTGGCGGGAGGAGGCTGCTTCCATGACGCTGCTACCGCCGGAAAGGTGCAGTTCGGGTCTGCCTGGTGGTTTAATGACCATCTGGACGGCATGGAAAAGCAGCTGCGGGATCTGTCCAGCATCAGCGTGCTCAGCCGCTTTGTCGGCATGCTCACGGATTCCCGCTCCTTCCTGTCCTATCCCCGCCACGAGTACTTCCGCCGCATCCTGTGCCGCGTGATCGGCGGCTGGGTGGAAGATGGCCAGGCCCCTGCCGACTACGCTCTGCTGGGCGCTATGGTGCAGGATATCTGCTACAACAACGTGGCAAAATTCATCGGTATCGAGGGGTAACATCCCCGCCTCTTATGAAAGGAGAAAAGACATTATGAAACTTTCCTTCCGCTGGTATGGGGATTCCGACCCCATCTCTTTGGAGTACATCAGCCAAATCCCCGGCATGCGCTCTATTGTCACCGCTGTATACGACGTAAAACCCGGCGAAGTGTGGCCGGAGGAATCCCTGGCCCGCCTGAAGGCCCAGTGCGAAGAGCACGGCCTGGTCTTCGACGTGGTGGAGTCCATCCCTGTCAGCGAGGACATCAAACTGGGCACGGAGAAGCGGGACGCCCACATCGAGGCATACTGCGAGAACGTGCGCCGCTGCGCCAAGTACGGCGTCAAGTGCGTCACCTACAACTTTATGCCGGTGTTCGACTGGACCCGCACCCAGCTGGATAAAAAAGCCCCGGACGGCTCCACCAGCCTGGTGATGTACTGGGAGCAGATGAAGGGCTTGGACCCCCTCACCGACGACATCCACCTGCCGGGATGGGACTCCAGCTACACCCAGGAGCAGGTGCGGGACTTAATCCGCGCCTACGGCGAGCTGGGCGAGGGGGGCCTGTGGAAAAACATCGAGGTGTTTTTGAAGAAGGTCATCCCCGTGGCCGAGGAGTGCGGCGTGGTCATGGCCCTGCATCCTGACGACCCGCCCTACCCCATCTTCGGGCTGCCCCGTGTCATCACCTGCGAGGAAAACCTGGACCGCTATCTCTCCATTGTGGATTCCCCCTCCAACGCTTTGTGCCTGTGCACCGGCTCCCTGGGCTGCGCCAAGTTCAACGACGTGCCCGCCTTGGTGCGGAAGTATTCCGCCGCCGGGCGCATTGGCTTTATGCACCTGCGCAACGTGAAGATTTTGGAGGACGGCTCCTTTGAGGAGCGGGCCCACCTGTCCAGCTGCGGCAGCCTGGATATGTACGAGATCGTCAAAGCCCTGGTGGAAACCGGCTTTGACGGCTACGTCCGCCCCGACCATGGCCGCATGATCTGGGGCGAGACCGGCAAACCCGGCTACGGGCTATATGACCGGGCTTTGGGAGCCGCGTACATCAATGGGCTCTTTGAGGCTTGTGAAAAGGCCAAAAAATCGTGATACAAAATAGACTCTAAGAAAGGATGGTATGAACATGGAAAAGAACGTGCTGAACACTGATCTAACTGGAAAAGTGGCGGTTGTCACCGGCGCAGGCGGCGTGCTCTGCTCCGCCTTTGCCAAGGTGCTGGCCCGGGCGGGGGCCAAGGTGGCCCTGCTGGACCTGAACGAGGAGGCCGCCCAGCAGTTTGCCGGGGAGATCAATGACGAGGGCGGCGTGGCCCGGGCCTACAAGTGCAACGTGCTGGACAAGGACATGTGCTATGCCGTGGCAGACCAGGTTATGGCCGACCTGGGGCCCTGCGACGTGCTGATCAACGGGGCAGGAGGCAACAATCCCCGGGCCACCACCGACAAGGAGTATTTTGAGCCCGGCGACCTGGAGGCAGACACCAAGAGCTTTTTCGACCTGGATGAAAGCGGCGTGGAATTTGTCTTCAACCTGAACTTCATCGGCACCCTTATCCCCACCCAAGCCTTTGCACGGCAGATGGTGGGCCGGGAAGGGTGCAACATTCTGAACATCTCCTCCATGAACGCCTACACACCCCTGACCAAAATCCCCGCCTACTCCGGTGCCAAGGCAGCCATCACCAACTTTACCCAGTGGCTGGCGGTGCACTTCTCCAAGGCGGGCATCCGGGTAAACGCCATCGCCCCCGGCTTCTTCTCTACCAAGCAGAACGCCGCCCTGCTCTTTAACCCGGATGGTACCCCCACTGCCCGCACCGGAAAAATTCTGGCGGCCACCCCCATGGGGCGTTTTGGCGACAGCGAAAAAGAGCTGGCAGGGGCTGTACTCTTCCTGCTGAACAACGAAGCCGCCAGTTTCATCACCGGCGTGTGCATTCCCATTGACGGCGGCTTCTCCGCTTATTCCGGCGTGTAAACAGCTTTTCGGAGAAAGGAAGGCTCTATGAAAAAAATACTGCGCACGGCCGCCCTTGCACTGGCTGGCGCGTTGGCATTGACAGCCCTTTCCGGCTGCTCGGGAGGCGCCTCCGCCAGTGGCGTACAGATTATCCGCATTGGCCACAACCAATCCACCAACCACCCCACCCATACGGGCCTGCTGGCTTTTGAGGAGTACATTGAAGGGGAGCTGGGGGACAAATATGACATCCAGATTTTCCCCAGCGAGCTTTTGGGCTCTCAGAACGAGATGGTGCAGTTGACCCAGACCGGCGCCATCACCTTCTGCGTGGCCTCCAACTCCTTGCTGGAGACCTTCTCAGACAACTACACCCTGTTTAATCTGCCCTACCTGTTCGCCAGTCCGGAAGCCTACCACGCCTCCATGGACGACCCAAACATCGTGGGACCCATTTTCGAGTCCACCATGCAGGCAGGCTTTGAGGCCGTCACCTGGCTGGACGCGGGCACCCGGAACTTCTACACCATCAACACACCCATCGAGACGCCGGAGGACCTGCGGGGCTTAAAGATTCGGGTGCAGCAATCCCCCACCAACGTGCGGATGATGGAGCTGCTGGGGGGCTCTGCCACCCCCATGGGCTTTGGCGACGTGTACACGGCCCTTCAGTCCCAGATGCTGGACGGGGCGGAAAACAACGAGCTGGCTTTGACAGACAACGGCCACGGTGACATCTGTAAGTATTACTCCTACACCATGCACCAGATGATCCCGGATATCCTCATCGGCAATCTGGACTTTATGAAAGGTCTGAGCGAGGAAGAGCGGGCCATCTTTGACGAGGGGTTCCAGATCCTCAATCAGACTCAGCGGGATGCCTGGGAAACCGCTGTAGAGGAGGCCAAAGAAAAAGCTGAGAATGAGCAAGGCGTGAATTTCAGCTATCCGGACATTACCCCCTTCCAGGAGGCGGTGGCCCCTATGCATCAGGAGATGCTGGAGGATTATCCCGATCTGGCCCCCATCTATGAGCTCATCCAGGAGCACAACGCCGAGTACCCGGCGGATTCCCAGTGAAAGGAGGGCGTTTCTGTATGCAAGCTACCCGTAAAGTGCTCAACCGTATTATGAATGTCCTGGCGGGAGTAAGCCTGATTGCCATGACCGCCCTGACCTGCTGGCAGGTCTTTACCCGCTATGTCTTAAACAACCCCTCCACCTGGTCGGAAGAACTGGTGGGCTACCTGTTCGCCTGGGCCAGCTTGTTCGGCGCCTCTCTCATCACCGGGGAGCGGGGCCACATGAACATCCCTGTGGTGGTGGAAAAGATGCCTTTGGGGGCCCAAAAATTTTTCGGTGTCTTTGGAGAACTCATCGCCATGGCCTTCTCCGCCATCATCCTCATCTATGGAGGCTACCGCATCACCCTGCTGGCCATGGGCCAGATGACCTCTTCTTTGGGGGTGGCCGTGGGCGTATTTTATGTGGCCATGCCGGTGTGTGGTGTCATCAACATCCTGTACACCATCTTAAACATCTATGACATCTGCAAAGGCAAAAAGGAGGGGGCGTAAGCTATGGCAATGCAATCTCTGCTGATGATCATTGGCATTCTGGCAGTGTTGCTGGTGGTAGGCGTTCCCATCTCCTACTCCATTGGCATTGCTTCCCTGGTCACGATTCTGCAAACCGTCCCTCTGGACATCTCTGTGGTCACGGGGGCCCAGCGCATCTTTGTGGGCATGAGCAAATTCAGCCTGACCGCTATCCCCTTCTTCATCCTGGCAGGCAATTTGATGAACCAAGGGGGCATTGCCAAACGGCTGGTGAATTTCGTCATGGCCATTCTGGGCAAGCTGCCCGGCGCGCTGCTGGTGACCAACGTGGGCGCAAACGCCCTGTTTGGAGCGATCTCTGGTTCGGCCTCCGCCGCTGCCGCCGCCGTGGGCTCCATGGTGCGGGAAGGCGAGGAAGAGCAGGGCTATGACAAGGACCTGTGCGCCGCCACCAATGGCGCCTCGGCTCCCTCTGGCCTGCTGATCCCACCCTCCAACGCGCTGATTACATATTCTTTGGCCGCTGGCGGCACTTCCGTAGCGGCTCTGTTCATGGCGGGTTACTTGCCCGGCGTCATCTGGGCCCTGTGCTGCATTGCGGTGGCCATTATCCTAGCGAAGAAGAAGGGATATAAAGGCACCCCCGGCAAGTTCAGCTGGGCTACTCTGGGCAAGGCCACCCTGCAGGCACTTCCCTCCCTCTCCTTGATCGTGGTGGTTATTGGCGGCATTGTAGCCGGCGTATTCAGCGCCACGGAAGGCTCTGCCATCGCGGTGATCTACTCCCTGATCCTAGGCATCTGCTACCGGAACATCACCCTCAAGTCCTTCTGGAACATTGTGGTGGAGAGCGCCAAAATGAGCGGCATGGTGGTGTTTCTCATTGGTGTGTCCAACATCCTGGGCTGGGTCATGGCCTTCTTACAGATCCCCCAGGCGGTGTCCGCCCTGCTGCTGGGCATCACGGACAACCCCATCATCATCCTGCTCATCATGAACCTGATCCTGTTGGTAGCTGGCACCTTTATGGACGTGACCCCCGCCATCCTGATTTTCACCCCCTTGTTCCTGCCTATCGTGCAGACCTTCGGCATGGACCCCATCCACTTCGGCCTGGTGCTGGTGTACAACCTGTGCATTGGCAACATCACGCCGCCCGTAGGCAACACCCTGTTTGTGGCCATCAAGGTGGGCCGGAGCACCCTCTCCAAAACCATGCCTTACATGCTCTGGTATTATGTAGCCATCCTCGTGGGGCTGCTTCTGGTGACCTATATCCCCGCGGTCAGTATGATTCTGCCCCAGCTCACAGGGCTGGCATAGGCCGGTCCCTCTGGCTGAGAACATGCAAAAAAGGGCCTTCGCACCGCGAAGGCCCTTTTCCATTTTCAATTACCCGCAAACCCATTTAGCAGCGGCCGCTGTCGCAAAACATCTTCTGACTTCTTGTTCTGAAGAATCTTTTCTGGTATAATAAAAACAAATGTTCTGCTCAGGAGGGTTCACCATGGATTTGCTGCAAGGTCTTAATGGCGCCCAGCGCCAGGCTGTCACTTCCACTGAGGGGTTCGTGCGGGTCATTGCCGGGGCAGGCTCGGGAAAGACCCGCGCCCTCTCCCACCGGTTTGCCTATCTGGTCAACGAACTGGGTATTCTGCCGGGCAACATCCTCTGCGTCACCTTCACCAACAAATCTGCCAACGAGATGCGCCAGCGCATCCACCGGCTCACCGGAGACAACGACACCGGATACGTGAACACCTTTCACGGTTTCTGTGTCTCCATCCTGCAGGAGGACAGCCACGCCGTCCAATATCCCAAGAGCTTTTTGGTGCTGGACAACGGGGACATTGACTCCATGCTGCAGCTCATCTATGAGGAACGGGGCCTGACCCTGCGGGATATGACCTTTTCCGCCGCCCGGGATATGATCGAGATTCGCAAGCTTTTCAAGGACCCAGAGTATTACCGGGACATGATCACCCTGCCGCTGGACACCCTGAAGGAAAAGTATGACCAGGCCAGCGGAGCCAGAGACATCATCTTTTACGGGTACCTCTACCAGGAGAAAAAGTGCTTTGGGCTGGATTACAACGACCTGATCAAGTTCTCCCTATATATTTTTGAGGAACACCCGGACATACGCCTGAAATGGCAAGAGCGGCTGGAATACATCATGGTCGATGAATTTCAGGACATCGACCAGCTGCAGTACGACCTGATGACCGTGCTGTGCGGCTATCACAAAAACCTGTTCATCGTGGGGGACCCGGATCAGACCATCTATACCTGGCGGGGCGCCAATGTGAAATTCCTCTTGGAGTTCGACCAAGCGTTTCCCGGGACAAAAACAATCCTGATGATGGAGAACTACCGCTCCACTCCAGAGATCTTAGCGGCGGCCAACTCCCTCATCGACAAGAACGCCCACCGCGTTAAGAAGGACCTCCTCCCCACCCTGCCCTCCGGTAACCCGGTGGTGTGCCACCTTGCCGGCAGCCAGGAAGCAGAGGCCGGCTGGATTGCTGGGCAGATCCAGGAGCTGCACCGCCAGGGCGTCCCCTACCGGGAAATGGCAGTGCTCTACCGCGCCCACTATGTGACCCGGGCGGTGGAAGAGGTGCTGCTGCGGGAAAAGGTGCCCTATGCCATTTACAGCGGCGTGCAGTTCTTCGATCGAATGGAAATCAAGGACGCCCTGAGCTATCTGCGGATGATTGCCTATCAGGATGATCTCTCCTTCCGGAGGGTGGTCAACACCCCTAAACGGAACCTGGGCAAGCGGCGTATGGCCTTTTTGCAGGAGGCCGCGGAGGCCCAGGGCTGCTCCCTCTATCAAGCGCTGGAGGATCATGTGGACGGCCCCCTTTTCCAAGGGACCAAGGCAAAGCAGTTTCTCTCGCTGGTCAAGGATTTTTCTCAAAACTACGAAGGCAGGCCCGTCTCAGAAGTGCTGTCCGCTCTGCTGAACGCCAGCGGCTATGAGGCCATGCTTCGGACAGAGGGAAGCCAGGAGCGTTTGGACAACCTTGCCGAACTGAAACAGTCCATCTATGAATATGAGACCACCTGCGGGGAGGAAGTCACCCTGCCCCATTATCTAAACCATGTGGCATTGTTTACCAACGCGGACACGGGAGAACCTGGAGACCAGGTAAAGCTGATGACAGTGCATGCGGCCAAGGGACTGGAGTTTCCCTATGTGTTCCTCTGCAGCATGAATGAGGGCATCTTCCCCTCTCGGAAAGTGCGTACCCTGCCGGGAATGGAGGAGGAGCGCCGGCTGGCCTTTGTGGCTTTTACCCGGGCAGAAAAGGGGCTGTACCTCTCGGAAGCAGACGGGAGAAATTTTGACGGCTCTCCCCGCTATCCCTCCCGATTTCTGCTGGAGATTGACCCGAGCCTGCTTTCCTTTACCGAGCCGCCTGAGGAAGGGCTGCTTCAGGAGGCGCAAAACTTCATCCGCCACAGCCAGAGCCTCCTTCCGGAAGAGGAGGCGCCCATCCTGCCGGAAGGGCAGCGCGTCCGGCACTTCCTCTTCGGGGAGGGGACCGTTCTGGAGACAGACCGTGACAAGGGCGCCTATGTCATCCTGTTTGACGGGATGGCAACCCCCCGCAAAATCTCCTTCCGGGTGAAGCTGGAACTGTGCTGAAGAGACAGCGGACAAGTTTTCCTGCCACAAGGGCCGCGTTTACCAAATTCCCAGCACACGCTGCATGCCCAGGCTGACTGCGGCAATGGCAGCCCAACAACACAACCCCATCAAAATGGGCTTACCGCCGGTACGCACCAGCTTGACGAGATTTGTGTTTAGACCGATGGCCCCCATGGCCATAATGATAAAGAATTTGGAGAGCTCTTTAAAGGGCTGAAAAAAGTCCGCGGGAACGCCAAGAGAGGTGGCAGCTGTGGTGATCAGGGAGGCAAGCACAAAAAGCAGGATGAAAAAGGGGAATACCTTCTTCAGGGAAAAACGGTTTTCCCGGCTTCCGCCAGAGCGCTTGGCCCCCGCAGTGCGCCAAAGCGCCAGAGCCAGCGTGATGGGAATGATGGCCAACGTACGGGTGAGTTTAACAATCGTGGCATAATCCAAGGTGTTGGCGCCAGGATGCATGCCGTCCCAGGCAGCCGCGGCCGCTGTGACCGAAGAAGTGTCATTGACCGCGGTGCCCGCAAAGAGACCAAAGCCTTGGTCCGAGAGGCCCAGAAAACCTCCCAGCGTGGGAAAGATCAGGGCGGCGGCGATGTTGAAAAGGAAAATGACAGAGATGGATTGCGCTATTTCCTCGTCGTCCGCACCCACTACAGGGGCGGTGGCAGCAATGGCCGAGCCTCCGCAAATGGAGGAGCCCACTCCTATGAGAGTGGAGATATTGGCTGGCATTTTCATCAGCTTGCACAGCGCAAAGCTGACCAGCAGAGAAGTGGTAATGGTGGAGAGGATAATGGGCAAGGACATGGCCCCCACTTGGGCCACTTGCGATAAATTCAGCCCAAACCCCAGCAGAATGACTGCATATTGTAGGATCTTCTTAGAGGTAAAAGCTATGCCTGCCTGAGCACCCCCCTTTTGCCGGTAGAACAAGGAGATCACCATGCCTATCAGTATGGCGAACACCGGACCTCCCACCAAGGGGAATACTCGTCCCAGAAGCCAACTGGGTACCGCCAAGGCCAAACACAGGCCTATGCCGGGGAGATTGCTTTTGATTTTTTTCATATGGAACCGCTTCCCTTCCCTTTTGAAGAATTGGATTGCTGTTCCACTATATCCCAAAAAATCAATTCTGTAAAATTATATTTCTTTATTTTTTAATAAATATATATTATAATAAGAGAAGGAGGTGAGCCCATGCTGGACCCTCGCGTAGAGACCTTTCTAACGGTCTGCGAAACGATGAATTTTACCAAGGCGGCCAGCCTGCTGCATATCACCCAGCCGGCTGTATCCCAGCAGGTTCGGGCGTTGGAAGAGCAATATGGCAGAAAGCTGTTCCGCTATAAAAGCCGCCAGCTCTTTTTGACAGAGGAAGGCGAGCTGTTTCTCCGTACTGCCCGCACCATGCGCCAGGACGCGATACGTTTGCAGGAGTCCTTGCGCCAAATGGGAAAGGAGCGCCTTCTGCGGTTTGGCGCTACCTTAACCATCGGAGAATACATCATGCCGGAGCCGCTGCTGCGCCTGCTTCAAAAGGACCCCGAACTCCGGCTGCGGATGTTGGCCGCCAACACCCAGGAACTGCTCTCTCTGCTGGACCGTGGTGAGATTGACTTCGCCATAGTGGAAGGAAACTTTGACCGTTCCGCTTACGATGGCCTTGTTTACAGCACACAGCGCTATATCCCCGTGGCGGCCCCCGGCTACGCCTTCACCCGCCCGGTACACCGTCTGGAAGACCTGTTGGAGGAGCGGCTTCTTGTGCGGGAGCCTGGCTCCGGCACGCGCAGCATTCTAGAACGGGTTCTGGAGGCCAACAACCTCTCGGTGGAGAGTTTTAGACGCTGGACGGAGCTAGGCAGCCTAAATCTGATCAAAAGCCTGGTAAAGGCGGGGGCGGGGGTTTCTTTCTTTTATCAGCCAGTGGTACAAAGAGAACTGGAGTCTGGATTGCTGCAGGAAATCCCCTTGGAGGACTGCTCCATCCACCACGATTTTACCTTTCTCTGGCAGCAGGGAAGCGTATTCGAGGAAGAATTCCGCAGGATTTTTCAGCTTCTGCAAGAGGGGTGAAAAAGCATGGCCTTCGTCCAGAATCCCTCCAAGGGACGACTTCAAAGGTATCTCGGTTAGTTATTCCCTCTAATCTGCAGAACGATTGCTTGGCTGGCTTAAAAATAGTAAAAATAGCGGATGTAAAAGAAAGCAGACGCATTGTGAACAGCGCCTGCTTTCTTTTTTCTGTATACTATTTTTCGATTTTTACAGGATGATTTCCCCGTCCACAGTGCCGGGAAGGGCAGCGGCATTGGACTCATCCGTATCCACATGCATGGCCAGGGCGTACTTGGGGCTGACGCGGCACACCACATCGCCGAAGATCAGGCTGCGGCCGTTGTAATCCACCTTCACAGAGACCACCTGCTTGTCCACTACGCCGGCTTCCTTGGCCTCGTCGGGGTTGAAGTGGATATGGCGCTTAGCGGCGATGACGCCTTTTTCAATGGTCACTTCCCCAGCGGGGCCGCGCAGCACGCAGCCGGGGGTGCCTTCCAGATCGCCGGACTCCCGGATGGGAGCGGTGACGCCCAGTTTGCGGGCATCGGTCAGGGAGATCTCCACCTGGGTTTCAGGACGGGTGGGGCCCAGAATGGACATCTTCATTGTGCCCTTGGGGCCCACAACCTCCACCTTTTCCTCGCAGGCGAACTGGCCAGGCTGGGAAAGGTCCTTTTTATTGGTGAGAGTAGCGCCCTTGCCAAACAGGGCTTCCAGGTCCGCCTCGGAAACATGGACATGATGGGCGGATGTTTCGACCATAACTTTCACGGGAAATTCCTCCTTTAATAACATCCAGCAGTTTGCACTCTCATTGTACTACCGGAGAAGGAAAATTTCAATGGGAATTTACAAGGCGGCCTGCCTGTGGTACAATTTTGAACGAGAATCCACGCTGTAAGGAGAACATTATGCTGAATCATTGGAGCGAATTAGAGGAAGCCTGTCTGAGCTGCCGGAAGTGCGCTCTCTGCGAAACCCGAAACCACGTGGTGTTCGGCGTGGGCAACCCCAAGGCCCAGGTGATGTTCGTGGGGGAAGGGCCCGGAGAAAACGAGGATCTGCAAGGAGAGCCCTTTGTGGGCCGGGGCGGCCAACTGCTGGATAAGCTTTTAGCCGCTGTGGACCTAGACCGGAAGACGAATGTGTATATCACCAATATTGTGAAATGCCGCCCCCCTATGAACCGGGACCCCAAGCCCGAGGAACAGGAGGCTTGCATCGGCTATCTCCGCAACCAATTCGCCCTGCTGCGGCCCAAGATCTTGGTGTGCCTTGGTCGCATTGCCGCCATGAAGCTCATCAAGCCGGACATCAAAATCACCAAGGAACACGGCATCTTCTTTGAGAAGGGGGAAACCCTGATGATGGCAACCCTTCACCCCGCCGCCCTGCTGCGCAACCCCGCTCAAAAGCCCGCCGCTTTCGAGGATTATTTGAAGCTGCGGGAAAAGATCGACGAACTGGGGTGTGACATCGCAAAAAAAGGATAGAACCCACAAGAAGCGCCGGAGAAATCTCTCCGGCGCTTCTTCCATTTACAACCTTATGCGAGGTACAGGGTCCGCAAAAGCTCTTTGCCCACTGCCGTGTGGAAAATCTGCTTCTCAACCGTTTCAATGGCAGGGCGCTCCATACCGTCCTCGGAAATGTTGACCAGGAAATCCGCCTCCACCAAAGCCTGATAGTCCACTCCGTCTATGGCGGTGTAGGTGTGGTGGTGGCCCACCAGAAAGCACACCCGCTCCACAAAGGCGGGCGGATACCCCAGTTCCTCCAGCATGGCCTTCGCGACGGCGGGGCCCTCCTTTTCCTGGTAAGGGCCGGCGGAGCTGCCATACTTTTCCAGGCTGGGACGGATTCCGATATCGTGGACCAGGGCTGCCGCTTCTAACAGCTGGCGGATCTCCGGCGGGTAGCCCTCCCCCTCTCCAATAATCTTGGCGAAGCCGTGAACCTTGAGAAAATGGTTGACCCGCTGGACGCAGTCCCCCTCGTAGCGGCACATGGCCCGGGCCAAGGCACTGTTGTCCCGGGGCACGGGCTTCCCCGCGGCGAACTCCTGGGCGGTAAGGGAGTAGAAACAGCCGTCCAAGATGGTGCCATCGTACAGGCGGTTGTATTGGCGCATAGTGCCCTCATAGTGGAAGCCGCATTTCTCGATCACCCGGCGGGAGCGCTGATTGTAAGAAGAATGACGTACTGAGATAAGCCCCAAGCCCAACTCCTGAAAGCCGTAACGGAGGACCGCCTTAGCGGCCTCGGTCATGTAGCCCTTGCCCCACTGCTCCTGGCCCAGGACGTAGCCCAGCTCCCGGCAGTTGGGCACACCTGGGCGGCGGCCGTCCTGGTGGAGGCCAATGGAGCCGCAGGCCCGGCCCGTCTCTTTGGGGACGATGGCCCAAATGTCCTCCTCCGCGCCGCTGTGAATCCAGCTCTCCAAAATGGCCCGGGATTCCTCCACGCTCTCGTGGGGCTTCCAGCCGGCATTGGGGCCCACGTTGGGATTCTTGGCGTAGGCATACATGTCCGCCGCGTCCTCCAGCCGCCAGGGGCGAAGGATCAGGCGCTCTGTTTCAAGGACCTTCATAGAAGTTCCTCCCTAGGCTGATAGTGTTCCAGCTCCTCCGGCGGGTAAGCGGCGCTCCAGTGGTAGGGCTGGAGCTCTCCCAAGGAAACGAACCGCAGAGAGTTGTCCGGCGTGGTGACCGCCACTTTCACCTGCTCACCCCAGAAGCGGTAGCGCTCCTGGCAGATGCCACAGGGCGTGAGCACCGTGAAGGGGCTCTGCTCATCCTCCCGCACCAGGCACAGGCCATGGGTGACCCGCTCTTGCAGCTTATGGGCTTCGCACATAGCGCCCACTTCAATGCACAGCTCTGCGCTGGCGTTGGCGGTCTCCAGGGCCACGCTGGTCAGGTAGTGGTCTTGCTCTGTGCGCAGCACTGCCGCGCCGCCCCAGCCCTTGGGGTATCTTTTCTGTATGAGCTCCACCGCCAAGCGGTAGAGGGTCTCTTCTATCCCGGCCTCACGATTCATCTTGAGTTCCCTCCTCTTTATATTCCTCCACGTTCTCTGCCACTGGAGAAGCCAGCGCCTCCCGCAGCTTCTTCCGGCGGTACACAAACTGGTCTGCCACCACCAGGATGGCTCCGGCGATGACCACGAGATAATAGGTAAAAAAGCGCCAGACCATCACAGCGGCATAGAGGTCGTCGTTGACAAAATAGTTGCGGAAAAAAGAGGAAAAACCGATCTCTTGCGCGCCGGAGGCCCCGGGCATGGGCATGAAGGAAACCGATACCTGCAGCATGCTCTGCACCGCCAGCACCTCAAGGTAGCTTACATCGTGATAGCCAAAGGCCCGGAAAATAAAATAGATGACGCTCATCTGCAAGATGAACTGCGGAATGGACAGCAGCATCGCGGCGATCAGGCTTTTCTGCTTTCCTTTAAAGTCATCCGTATAGCTGCTGAAGTCCGCTTCAAACCGGTCGATGGAGTTCAAAAGGCCGGTGCGCCTGCGCAGGAATCCAAACCGTCCCATCAGCCATTTGGCAAACCGGCAAATCTGATGCAGGATGGGCTTGTGGAACAAGGAGGCAAAAAACACAATGGAGCAGCCATTGATTCCAAGCCCTAAAATTATAAACGGAATGATACCTGGGTTCTCCGCAGCCAGCTTCGTGTACATTCCCACAAAGGACGCCACCGATACCAAAACAAAGGCGCACTGAAAGCACATGAACTTAATGATCAGCGCAGCCGTGGAAATGCCCACAGGGATCTTTTTATCCCGCAGCAGATAAGCCGACTGCATCGGCTGGCCGCCAGTGGAGCTGGGGGTGATGTAGGAATAGTACAGGCCCAAAAGGGCGTTTTTCAAGCCCTCCAGCACGCTGATGTGGTATCCCTGGCTATGGAGCAGCAGCCGGAAAATCTCCCCCTCGAAAAGGAAATACACCAGGCTGACCACCACACCCAGGGTCAAAAAGCCGGGAGTCAGGTTGGCGATGGTGCGGAACACATTGCCAAACTCCCGGTTGAATAAGCCAAACAACAGCACTGCCACAATGGTAGCCACAATGTAAAGCATGCTCCAGGGGATTTTCCGCCTTTTCCCCTTCTCTTCCCCTGCCGGAGCCACGTTCTCCGCCTTCGCGCACTCTTGCTTTTTCTGTTCCATCTTTTCCATAAGTCCACCGATCCAATGCACAAAATAGGGCGGGAGACAACCTGGCTTCTCCCCCACAGTACAGAATACCGAAAAGAAATCAAAAAAGAATCAAAGCCAAGCGCGTCTTCCGCAAACACGGTATTTATTGTACCACGGCTGCCCCTTCAATGCAAATACGGCACTCTTACGGTTTCCTTACGATCTCAGCGCTCTGCGCCCGCCCGGAGATAAATTTCTTTCAGCCCTTCCAGAAGAAGGGTATCGCTGCACTCTACCTGCCGCCTGCAGTGCTGAACCACCAGGCCGGCCAAGCCTCCCGTTGCGATGACCCGGCAGGGGTAGCCCAGCTCCTGTTCCATTCGGTCGCACAACCCATCCAGCATAGCCGCAGCGCCGTAGAGCACACCGGAACGCAGGCACTCCGCCGTATCGCGCCCCACCACATGGGCGGGGGGCTCTAGGCTGACCGAGGACAACAGCGCAGCGCGGCTGGTGAGGGCATCCAGGGAGATCCCCACGCCGGGCACAATGGCGCCCCCCACCATTACCCCCTCCCGGTCCAGAGCCACCAGGGTGGTGGCCGTGCCCAGGTCGATGACAATGCAGGGGCAGGAATACAGGGCCTTCGCTCCCGCACACCCAGCAATCAGATCGGGGCCCGTGGTTTCTGGCTGGTCAATGGCAATGGGCAGAAATTCCTTTACGGTCTCATAGCTGACGATAAGGGGCTTGACAGAAAAGAGCTTTTCCACCCCGTGGGAAAGATAGCCTGTCAGCTTCGGCACCACGGAGCTGAGCACCGCGCCGGTGATGTTGGCCCGGCGCACCCCATAGAGATGGAGGATGTCGCGAAGCTCAATGGCATATTGATCCTCCATGCGGGAGGCGTCCGTGGCCATGCGGGAAACAAACAGCAACCGCTCCCCGTCAAATACCCCTAATGTAATATTGGTGTTTCCAACATCCAACGCTAACAGCATACAAAGCGCCTCGCTTTCCATGGTTTACACAGACGGGCAAGCCCGCCGCACAGCTTTGGGTTTTCAGTATACCACAGTTTCCGCACAAGCGGAAGAAATCCCAGAAAAATTTGCGTTAACCCCCTGCGCAATGGGAAAGCGGCGAACTTTTTGAAGAAGTAGTCAAAACTAACAAGTTGACAATTGGGGAGGGATGTGCTAGTTTGTTTATAGTGAACTAACTTGAGAGGGCTTAAGGGTTCAGCAGGCCCTTGTCCTTCCTCTTCCGCCGCCCTGAGCGGCGATTTTTTGAGAAAAGAGGGATTTTCCAAATGACCTTGCAGGAGGGAAACGCAGGCGCGCAATATATTGTAAAAGGGCTGGATTTGCCTGTGGAGCTGGAACGACGCTTAGAGGCCCTTGGGCTGATCGAGGGAAGCACCATCTCTATACTGCGAAAAAAACGCAGGGGCGCCATGATTATCAAAGTACGGGGCACGCGTTTTGCTGTGGGCTGGGGGATCTCCTCCCACATTGGCGTAGCAGCGCTGTAAAACAAGGGGGAATGGGAATCTATGGCACACGAGCTATCTATTGGGTTTGTGGGGAACCCAAACTGCGGCAAGACCACGTTGTTCAACGCCTATACCGGGGCCAACCTGAAGGTGGCCAACTGGCCCGGCGTCACGGTGGAGAAAAAAGAGGGACTCTTTCAGTTCCACGATCACGAGTACAAGCTGGTGGACCTGCCGGGCACCTACAGTTTAACCTCCTACACCATGGAGGAACAGGTGACCCGGCAGTATATTTTGAGTGATGACGTAGATGTCATCATTGATGTAGCAGACGCCTCTTCTTTGGAGCGTAACCTGTACCTGACCTTACAGCTGATTGAGCTGGGAAAGCCGGTTATTCTGGCGCTGAACATGATGGACATTGTGCAGAAGCGGGGCATGGAAATTGACCTGCACCGCCTGCCGGAAATGCTGGGCATTCCGGTAATCCCGGTATCCGCCCGGCGAAAGACCGGCTTGGATATTTTGATGCACGCAGCAGCCCACCACAAAGACCAAAAGGCCACAGAGGCCACCAGCCACCACCACACCGAGCAGACCCGCCACCGCCACGACCACCACGAAGAATATGTGATGGTGTACAGCGATGCGCTTGAGGACAAGATCGACCTGCTGATGGAGGCGCTGAAACGGAAATATCCTGATTTGGATAACTTGCGCTGGCACGCCATCAAGCTGCTGGAGAACGACACGGAGATCACCCGGGACTATCCGGTGGACCTTCCAGACGTGTTGGACCGCAGTTATGAGAAGGACATCATCAACCAGAAGTATGACTTCATCGACGAGGTCATCCAAGAGGTGCTGGTAAACAAATCCGCCAAGGAAGCGCTGACTGACAAGGCCGACCAGCTGTTGACCCACCGGATTTGGGGCCTGCCCATCTTCCTGTGCATTATGGCGCTGGTATTCTTCCTCACCTTTACGGTGGGCGACTGGCTGAAAGGCTACTTCCAGCTGGGGCTGGACGCCATCTCCGGAGGGGTGGCCGCCGGGCTGGAGGCGCTCCATGTGGCGCCGCTGCTCAACTCCCTGATAGTGGACGGCATCATCGCCGGCGTGGGCGGCATTTTGCTGTTTTTGCCCAATATCTTCATCCTGTTTTTGGCTCTGGCCTTTTTGGAGGACAGCGGATACATGTCCCGGGTGGCCTATGTGATGGACAGCATTATGGGTAGGCTGGGGCTTTCCGGGCGCTCCTTCATCCCCATGATCCTGGGCTTTGGCTGCACGGTGCCCGCCATTATGGCTTCCCGTGCCCTGGAGAACAAGCGTGACCGGTACAAGACCATGCTGATCACGCCCTTTATGTCCTGCAGCGCCCGGCTGCCCATCTATGTGCTTTTTTCCGAGCTGTTTTTCCCGGAGAACGCGCTGCTGGTGGCCTATTCCATGTATCTGCTGGGGATTTTGGTTGCCATTGCCAGTGCCTTTGTCCTCCACTTGATGGACCGAAAAAAGCAGCGGGAAAATTCCCTGCTCATCGAGCTGCCGGAGTACAAGGCTCCCAGCGCGCGGACCATTGCCATCTATGTGTGGGAAAAGGTGAAGGACTATCTCACCAAAGCGGGTACCACTATCTTTGTAGCCTCCATCATCATGTGGGTGCTGCTGAACTTCGGCCCCTCTGGGTACTCACAGGACATGGGCAACACCTTTGGCTCCATGATCGGCCGGTTTATCGTACCCTTCTTCTCCCCCATCGGTTTGGGGTTCTGGCAGATTGTAGTGGCACTGATTGCAGGCATCTCTGCCAAGGAAGTGGTGGTGTCTTCCACAGCGGTGCTCTTCGGGGTGACCAGCATCACCTCCACCGAGGGCATGGCCTCTTTGATGAGCGCCCTTTCTGCCATTGGTTTTGGCCCGCTGAACGCCTACTGCCTGATGACCTTCTCCCTGCTGTATGTTCCCTGCGCGGCCACGCTGGCCACCATCAAAAAGGAAACTGGCAGCTGGAAATGGGTGGGCCTGACGGCGGTTTTCCAGATCGCGGTGGCGTGGGTTATCACCTTCGCAGTGTACCATATTGGCCTGTTGTTTGTGTGAGGCGGCGCCATGGGGACATTTTTTACCGCGCTGCTGCTGGCATTACTGGCGGTGGCTGTGTATTTCGCGGGAAGATCCATCCGCAGGCGCAAAGGCTGCGGCGGCCACTGCGCTGGGTGCAGCGGGTGCTCCAACCGGCTTTCCCAATGTAAGAAGCGCTGAAAGCGTGCCTGCGGGCACAGTGGAAAGGAGTTGCCTGTATGGAAACGCGGCGGAAGCCAGGAGATTCCAACGCCATTACGGAGCGGTATTTTGAGCGGATTTTGGTGGAGACACGGTACATGGATGCGGTGGTACCGGACACCTCTGTGGAGCTGTTCGGCAGGAAATTTTCCACACCGGTGATGACGGCCGCCCTCTCCCATATCCCGGGGAAAGACGGGGACGGCATGGTGCAGATGGCCCAGGGCGCTGCCAAAGCCGGGGCCCTCACCTGGGTGGGCATGACCAGCCTGGAGCAGTACGGGGAAATCGCCAAAACCGGCGTGCCTTTGGTGCGGATTATCAAGCCCTATGCGGATGAAAGAGAGATTTTCTCCCGCATGGAGCAGGCGGAAGAACTTGGCGCTGTGGCCATTGGCATGGACATTGACCACAGCTTTAACGGCCAGGGCCAGCCGGACAACGTGCTGGGCATGCCCATGCGCCCCAAGACGCTGGCAGAGATTGCCTCCTACTGCAAGCGCACCAAGCTGCCCTTCCTCATCAAGGGGGTGCTCAGCGCCCAGGACGCCCAGAAGTGTTTAGACGCCGGGGTGGGCGGTGTCCTGGTCTCCCACCACCACGGGATTATGGCCTCTGCGGTGCCGGCATTGATGGTTTTGCCGGAAATTGTAGAGACCGTAAAGGGAAAGATCCCTGTTTTTGTAGACGGATCTTTTGAAAACGGTATGGATGTTTTTAAGGCTTTGGCCCTTGGGGCCGACGGCGTAGGCGTAGGCCGGGCGTTGATGCCGCCCATCCAGCAGCAGGGCCCGGAGGGCTGCCAGCACACCTTGGAGGACATCACCGGGGAACTGGCGGCGGCCATGGCCCGCACGGGCTCCCGGGACGTCCGGCATATCGACACCTCCCTGCTGTGGATAGACGGGAAGCATCTGCACTGATTTTTCCCACAAGAAAAGCCGTCGGGCATGGCCCGGCGGCTTTTTGCTGCGTGTTTTTACTGGAGGTTCAACAGGCCCTCGTCCAGCATCTCCTGGGCTGCCAAGAGCATGCCAAGCTGGCCGCTGTGGTAATTGAGGCCGCCCTGCATCCAGGCGGCGTAGGGCTCTCGGAGGGGGGCGTCGGCGGAGAGCTCGATGGAGGAGCCCAGGGTAAAAGCGCCAGCGGCCATAATCACCTGGCTGTCGTAGCCGGGCATGTCGCTGGGCTCGGGCACCACAAAGGAATCCACCGGCGCGCCCTTCTGCACGCCCTTGCAGAAGGCGATCAAGTTTTTGGCGTTTTCCAGCATCATCACTTGGATGATGTCCCCGCGCTTCTCTTCCACCGTGGGGGTAACGCCGAAGCCCAGCTGAGAGAACAGAGCGGAGGCAAACACAGCGGTTTTCAACGCCTCTCCAGCCACATGGGGCGCGTGGAAGGCGCCCATGAACAGCTCCCGGTTGTTGCCCAGGGTGCAGCCAATCTCCCGGCCGGTACCAGGGGTGGTCAACCGGTAGGAGCACAGCTCCACCAGATCCCGGCGGCCCGCAATATAGCCGCCGGTGGGGGCGATGCCGCCGCCGGGGTTTTTGATGAGAGAGCCGGCAATCATGTCGGCGCCCACAGCCAGGGGCTCTTCCCGCTCCACAAATTCGCCGTAGCAGTTATCCACCATGACAATGGAATCCGGCGCCTTGCGCTTGGCTATCTCCACTATGGGAGCGATGTCCTCCACCCGCAAGGAAGGGCGCAGGCTGTAGCCCCGAGAACGTTGAATATAAATCATTTTGTACTCCGGGCTGATCCGCTGTTCCATGGCCTCCAAATCGGGCATGCCATCGGGCCGCAGGTCCAGCTCCTCATACTGAATGCCGAACTCCTTTAAACAGCCGGGCTCTTCCCGGCCACTCATGCCAATGACACCCTGAATGGTATCATAGGGAGTGCCCGTGACGCAGAGCATCTTGTCTCCCGGCCGCAAAACACCGAATAAGGCAACTGTGAGGGTATGGGTGCCGCTGACAAAGTTGTGGCGCACCAGGGCGTCCTCCGCGCCAAAGGCGTAGGCGTAGACCTGGTCCAGCACATCCCGGCCCCGGTCTCCGTAGCCATAGCCGGTGCTTCCCACAAAGTGGCTCTCGCTGACACCGGCCCGGTTGAACGCGGCCAGCATTTTCTGCTGGTTGTAGCGCTGGATGGACTCGATTTCCCGAAACTGAGGCCGGGCCAACTCCTCGGCCCGCTGGGCCGCCTCCAGCAGCTTGGGGGCAATGTGAAAATAGGGATAAAGCTCCATAGGGGTACCTCTCCTTACAGCTTGGCATGAACCCAGGTATCTGTCTTGGTGTAACCCAGGCCCCGGTAAAATTCCTTGTTTTTATTCTTCTCCCGGAAGACATACATGGTCTTTCCAGGGAAATAGGATTCCGCTTTCTTTACCAGCGCAGATCCCAGCCCCTGGCGGCGGGAGGACTCCTCTACGGCCAGGGCTGAAAGGATCGCTCCCCGCTGCGTGATGGAGGACACCACCGCGCAGGCGCGCAGCCCATCCCGCCCTGGCACAGAAAGAGCCAAGGCGGCCTGATGCCGGAGCTTGTGGGAAAGGTCCAGGTAGAAGGGTTCAAATTCTTCCACCATGCTGTTTTCCTCCAGCAGGGCGTAAATCTCCCGGATATTCACTGGGAACAGCGGCATGGGCGGCGCCTCTCCATGCGCCAAAGGATGCCTTAACACATCCCCTGAGACGGCCTTGGGCAGGCCAAGCGCCTCTGCGTTTCGCACAGCGCAAAAAACCTCTCTCGCCCCCACGGCACGGAAAAACACCCGCAAAGAGGAACCATCCAGCACGGTGCCGGAAAGCAGCATCACACCATCCGCAAGGCAGAACACCACATCCGCTTCTGTATCCAGCCAAAAGCAGGCAAAGCTTTTATCAAATCCATAGGCGGTAGCCCAAGAGGCGATCTTGCAACCAAAGGCTGTCTTTTCACACAAAGCCAGCAGGCGGCGCTGGTCCTGCTCTCTTTCCACCAGGCGTATCACGCAGGTGTTTCCTCCTTTCTTATCAACTCAATGAAAAACGCCCCGCGAGATCGCGGGGCGCATGGGAGCCCGATGCGGATAAAACGCGGCACCACCCGCGCCTTTACCAAACAACCGGCGCAGGATTGACGTCACACCACAAAATACAGGATGATGTTAGTGACAATTACAAGGACAAAAAAGCCGATGGCGATAAACTTGGTCCAGCGGGACAGGAAAGCGTCCACCGAGCGGGCCTTGTTCTTGGAGAGGAAGGTGTCTGCGCCGCCGGTGACAACGCCCAGGTTTTTCTGGCTGCCTTCCTGCAGCAGGATCACGATGATGATGGCAATGGCAAAGAGCAACAGCACAATGCCCAGGATGATCTCAATAGGGTTCATGTTCTTCTGATTCCTCCTAAAAGCGTTCCACGGGGATAGTGGCATATCCAAAATAACGGTGTTTATCATACCATATCTGACGGGATTTTGCAAGCATGTCCCGGAAAAAATTCCGCGCAGCTGCATAAACCCGCACAGTTTGCCCACACTATGGTCAAGCGGCCAGGAAAGCGTTTGCTGCCTGGAAGAACGGGATATCGTCCAAAAGGACCGGGGCTCTTTGGGGGGCATCGCGGAATATCCAGTTCCCAAGGGCTCCGGCCGCTCGCCCTTTGGCCGCTTTTCCTGCAGGGGAGGCGCCAAAGGGCCAGTTTTTTTCAGGGTGTTACTGCCACAGGGGCGAGGGATACTGTCCCTGCTCTGTCATGGTCCGAATCGCGTCAACCACCTTTTCCTTATCCTCTTTATAGGTGACCCCGTACCATTTGTCCGCAGAGGACAACACCGTCACCTGGGCTTTTCCCTGAGCAAGCAGGTCGTTGACCACAAAGGGCAGGAAGAACTCCGCTTTTTCCGGATTTTTCGGCACATCTTCTTGGAAGAAGCGCCGGAAATCCTCCTCTAATGCCGAGGTAAAGCCGGGGGTAAAGCCCCACAGGTTCATGGAGACTACCGCGTCCGGAGACAGGGGGATCCAAGTTTGTCCCTCATCCTCTGAATAGGCAATACCATCTTTTTTCTTCTCAATGCGGGTGCGCTCTGTAATCCCCCGCAGCATCCTGCCGGCTGTTTCACACACGCCCCGGGATACATAGCCGTTTTCCGTAACCGTGTTTTTCAGGTAAAAGCCCACCATGGCGAAATCCAGCTTTTCCCCATCTTGGGCATTTTTGAGAAACTTGTAAATTTTCTCAAAGGCCTCCCGGCCATAAAAATCGTCGGCGTTGATGACAGCATAGGGAGCGTCCCCTAAAATCCGGGCGGCAGTGAGAGCCGCGTGCCCTGTGCCCCAGGGCTTTACGCGGCCTTCCGGCACCACGGCGCCCTCCGGTACATCCGTAAGCTTTTGGAACACCCAGCCAATCTCCATATATTGAGAGGCCTTCTGGAACACGGCCTCCTGGAAATCGGGAAGAAGCTCCTCTTTGATGATGAAGACGGCCTTTTTAAAGCCAGCCCGCCGGGCGTCAAACAGGGAAAAGTCGATGATCTTCTCCCCGCACAGCCCCACCGGATCAATCTGCTTCAAGCCGCCGTACCGGCTGCCCATTCCGGCAGCCATAATGACCAATACGGGATCGCTCATATAACTCGTCCTCTCTTTTGTATTCTGGTCTTATCATTCCCCTGTATAATAGGGGGATTCCTCTTCGTAAATAAAACGGCTGATGTGTTGGGAGGCCGCCGTCAAATCATATTCATACACCCAGCTGCCGCTATCTGTGTAAGCGCCGTATGCCTGCTCTTCCTCTCCGGGGATGGAGAGGGTCTGCAAGTTCAGCCCGCCAAAGACAATGGGTGTCAGAGAGAGCATCTCCCCCACGCTGAGGGATGTCTCGCAGACGGAAAAGACCTTGCGGACCAGGCCGGGGATCTGGAATATGTTCTTTTTCTTCAGGCTCTGCAGCAGGGCCTGAAGCACCTCTTGCTGCCGGGAGGCCCGCACATCGTCGCTGTCGATGTGGCGGATACGGGCGTAAGCCACAGCTTGGTTGCCATTCAGATGGTAGGTGCCGCCCTCAAAGGGGCCGTTGATCAGGTCCATCTCCCCATAGATATTGAGAATGTAATCAGAGGATACCACCGTACCGGGAGACTCTTGGCTCAGGGTCCAAAGGTTCTGGTTGAGCTGATAGACCTCGTCGGCAGTCAAATCCATGTCAACACCTCCAAAGGCATCTACAATCTCTGCCATTTGATGGAAATTGACTGTAACATAATTTTTGATGTCCAAATTGAAATTCTGGTTGATGGTTTTAATCGCAAGCTCTGGCCCGCCATAGGCATAGGCGTGGGTGATCTTATCATACCCATAGCCCTCAATCGCCACCTCGCTGTCCCGCAAAATAGAGGTAAGCTTCAGGGTGTGGTGCCGCTTGTCCACAGAGAGAACCATCACCACATCCGAGCGGCCGCTGTCCGTATCCTCCCGGGCGTCCAGGCCAAAGAGGGCGATGTTAACGATTCGAGAATCGGAAAAAGCCCCGGACTGGATGCCCAGGGAGCCGGAATCCTTAGAGATCGAGGTCATCGTCAGGCCGCTGAGCATATAGACGAGGCTTCCAGCCAAAACCACGACCAGAACAAGCAGCACCGCAACGATCTTCTTTCCCAAGCCGGACTTTTTCCAACGGACGGGACGGCTGCTGCTGTAAATATCCTGGCTGTTTTTGCCGCTTTTCCCCGCGTTTCTGCCGGAAGCACGCTGGGCAGAACGGCGCTGTTCCTCCATGGCCTTCTGGTCGGCCCGGCGCTTTTCCGGGGAGGAATAGCTGGAAATGTCCTGAAAGGCGTCCCCTTCTTTCCATCCGCGGGGCGGTTCTTCATAATAGTAGTGGTCCCGCAGGGGCTCCCGCCGGGAACGTCCGCCATTTTGCCCACGGTTTCCCCCGCTGTGGCGGGGGCCGTTCTGATAGTCTCGATAACCCATTCCATTCCTCCGCGCTGGCCCGGCTTATTCCTCCGAGCCGCTGCTGCTTCCGTTCGCGCCGCTGGCGCTGCTTTCACTGCTGGTCACCTGCGAGGTATCTCCATAAATCTCCCAATAGGGGGAATCCTCCTCATAGATGAAAGCGCTGATGCGCTCTCCCGCGCCTTCTGTGCTGTACTGCATATGATAGACATTGTCGATATAATCGCTAAACAGGTCAGTTTCATAATCAGGATCCGGCACGCTGATCCGATCCATAGAAAACCCTGTAAACAGGATCGGGGTCATAGAGACAATATCCGCAAGGTCCAAAGAGGTCTCGCAATAGGGCATCAGCTGAGAGATCAGGCTGGTATAATCGGAAATCCCCATTTCGGTCAGCTTGCTCACCAAGGCGATCAGCACCGTCTGCTGGCGCTCCACACGGCCCCAGTCGCTGTCCACATAGCGGATGCGCCCATAGGCCACTGCCTGATTGCCGTTTAAGTGGTATGTACCATCCTCATACTCGCCATAAGCAATGTTGATCTCCCCGTTGATATCCGGGATATAATCCTCAGAGGTGATCTCCGCGTAGGTCTGTTCCTCGTAGGTACCGTTTGCCTGATCGGTTTCTTTTTGCTGCTCCACCTCTTGGCTGAGGGCCCACAGGTTGTCATTGACTGCACCCACTTCCTCAGCGGTGAGCTCGATATCTACCCCGCCGAAAGCGTCCACGATGGCGGCCATGTTGGCAAAGTTCACCGTGACGTAGTCCCGGATATTCAAGCTGGAGCCATCGACGCTGAAATTCTGGTTGAGGGTACGGATGGCCAGCTCCGGCCCGCCGTATTGGTAGGCAGCGTTAATTTTATCCGTATAGTTCAAGTAGCCCATGTTGTAGCTTTCGCCCTCGATCTGCACTTCGCTGTCCCGCAGGATCGAGGTCATCTTGATCTTCCCATGCTTGTTATCCACCGTAAGGATCATCACCACATCGGAAAGGCCGGTAAAATCCCCGTTGCGGGAATCCACGCCGAACAGGGCAATATTGCGGACGCTGTCATCCATAACGATATTTTCCGGATCAATCCCCAGGGTCTCGTTGTCCTTGGCGATGGAGGTGGTGGTCAAATCGGAAAGCAGGCCGGTGGAAACATAGACCAAACCACTGCCAAAGAGGATGAACAAGAGGCAAAAGAACACGCCTATGCCCCGCAGCACCGCGCGGCCCCGCCGGTTCTTTTTCCTTTTTTTGTATTCCTTGGAGGAAGAATAGCTGGAAACGTCCTCAAACTGCTGGTAGCTTTCCTGACTTTTTCGCGCCATGGGAAAAGTCCTCCCTGCTTGACATAATTTTTACTATTATACCCGAAAGCGGGTGCCACGTCAATGTCCCTGTTTTTCCTGGGATTTACGAAAAACAAACACCTTGCTGAACACATAGTTGACGATGATAACGATGATGTTGGAAAGAAGCTTCATCACCTTGTCATTGATGAGCAACATTCCCACGCCAACCCGCATGCACACCAAATCTAACACAAAGGAAAAGGCCCGACAGCCAAAGAAACGCACCATTTCTCCCAACACAGGCCCCCAGCCTTTGGCCTTGCTCTCAAAGACCCAAATTCTGTTTGTCACATAGGCAAACAAGATGGAGGCGATTTGGGCAATGGCAGTGGCCCACAGATAGGGCACATGAAACAGATCTGCCAGCAGCCAATAGCCGCCCCAGTTCACCAGGGTGGTTAGACCGCCGAAAAAAACATAAAGAATCAATTCCTTATATTTAAAAAACAGTGCCTTCCACTTTTCCATGGCTTTTTCCTTTCTCAGCCGCGGGGACACCCGCCTAGGTTTCACAACAGTTTAGTATAGCAGAAAAACTGGGAAATGGCAAGAAAAAAGCCCCCACACGGGAGCTTCTGCATCATGCAAGGGAACTACAGCCTTTTCCCCGCCATTTCCGGCAGCAAAACGATGATTTGAGGTCCAGCCGCGGAGGAAGCGCCTACAACGTCCTCCTGCAATTTGGCATAAGGCGTCCGCCGGGAAAAAAATTCATACACCGAGCAAGCCTTATCCACCAGGGAGACCACAACGCCCTCCCTGTATTTGGGGGGCTTTACTGTGAGAGGAAACATGTGGCAGCGGATTGTGTCCTCTTCAATCGCGGTGAGTGGCATTTCACGTTTCGCGTTTTCTGCGGCAATCCCGGGGTGACGGGTCCAATGCCACTTGTGTGCGGGGTCTCCGTCCTGGGCGTCGTAAAGAAAGTAATCGTGAAGCAAAGCCCCCCGCACCATTTCTTCCCAGTGAAAAGACAAGCGGGTGATCTTAGCCAACCGGTAGCTGTAGTAAGCCACCGCCACAGAATGCATTAGCCGGGTGGTGGACCCGTGCTGCAAAAACCGGCCAATCTGTTCAAAACCGGATTGCTGCGCCAGCGCCTGGTAAAAGGCATTGAACTCTCTTTCCTCACAAAGACGTTCCCAAGACTTTTTCCCCATGAAGACACCTGCCCCTTGCTTTTTGTTTTGAATGGCCTGCTGATAAAGAACGCAACTTATTTTCGGACTTTATTATAGCACGCGCAGCTTTTGAGAACAAGAGGAAAAAGAAGGGATTTTGGCGGCAAAAAACAATGGCAGAAACAGGCATACAAAAAGGGCTTTTGAGAAACACCCCAAAAGCCCCTTTTATTTTACGTAGGTATTAATTCCAACTTGAACTGGTTCCAAAGCCTGCAAACGATTTACGCTTCTTTGCTTTCTCGTCACAAAGCCGCTTGATCAAACCGGTCTGCCATCCATCTTTGAGAACCATCTTCCATTGGTATCCCTTTATACTGTTTCCTGTGCAGGAGAAAAACATTTTCTCTCTTTTACAGGAATTCATCATTCAGCATAATGAACTAGTACATTGGTCTTTACCCAGTTTTCCGGCATATCAGTACCGTTTTAATGTCACCGTTCATTTATCTACCAGCCATCAAAATGGCGTTGGTCACGCTTTACTAAGCATAAAAGTTACGGTCTTAAAACAGATCCATGCCTGATTGGTTTCCCAGCATCTGAGGAATGATCAGAATTAGGAACCTTCCTTCTATTATATTTTTAAATCTATTTAGTCTGCGAAATGTGAGTCCGCAGACTCCAAGTTCTGAGGTTCGTTTTGGCCCATGGGACTCACCCGCCTTTCTGCAAAATTATTTTTGGCCTGCTTCGCTTTTTGAGCCGTCTGCTTTTCATCTTTCGCTGCCTTTGCAGCTACTCACATTACGAAAGCTTTCCCTACCTTACTAGGATTTCACGACTCAATCCCTTTTCACAATGCTCCTCACCGTTTTCAACCTGAAAGAATTGATCAGCTTTTCCATCTCTCTTCTTTTTAGATGTCATCTAAGAATCTTCAAGAAGAAATTCCTTTGTTGGAAAACAAGCTGTTCCATTCCCTTCACTTACTTCCGGTCTAAGCGAAGCTGCCTGATGTAGATTTGGTAGATTTCTCTTTTCCTTGTCTACGCCTATATTATAGCGCCCATCGGCCATTTTGTCAACAGATTTTTTCAAATATTTTGAATTTTTTTATTGAACCTATCTTCCTCCCTTGGGAGGGCTGTTTTCCGCCCAAAAGTGAAGAAACAGACCCTTTGTAAAAAATCTCTGCTTGACTATACCTGCTTTTTACGGTACAATGACTTCTGGAGAAAGGAGCGTGTGCAAATGGATCATGAGTATGAAGCCGACCTTCTCACCCTGTTGGATGACGAAGGCCAGGAGCACGAGTTCGAGATTATTGACGAGCTGGAAAATGATGACGGCCATTTTTTGGCCCTGGTCCCCACGCAGCAGGAGCCGGATGAAATCGCTTCGGATGCGGAGACATATTATATCTTTGAAGTCATTGAAGAGGATGGCGAGGAACAGCTGCAAGAGGTGGACGATGACGCCCTTTTGGATAAGCTGGCCGGCATCTTTGAGGAGCGCTTTAACGAGGCGTATTTCGACGGCGAAGAGGAATAATCCACCCCTCTTCCGCGTATGCTGGAAAGGGATGCTCTTCCCTCTCGCTGCATAGAAGAATCAATTTCCTGCCCGATTCGCGGACTGCGCACATATAACCCTACACTCGATTGAAAGGGAGCCCTGTCTCCGCCTGTGGATTGCAGACCTCCCGGCACGGCTTTTGCCGGCTGCTGGAGGAAGGGAGCGTGAAACAGGAGGGGGGGCACCCACCTGCTTTTATGTAGCAGGTTATTGAGTTGCGCGATACGGTCGGGCGGGATTTTTTTGCCAAAAAGGCCGCAGGATTTTTTCCTGCGGCCTTTTCCCATACTGCCGTTCTCTACAAAAAAGGCCCGCGGTGCTTTCTGCCACCGCGGGCCTTTTTTCTTCCATTTTAGAAGGCGACAACCTCGTTCTTTTCAGCGGACTCGAAAATAGCCTCCATCAGGCGCATAACCTCGCGCTGCTGATCCAGCGTGACAATGGGCTTCTCTTCCCCATTGACCACTTTAGCAATGTTGCGATAGTAGTCGTGGATATCGCAGTCGATGCGGGGCAGGGGCATCTCCTTAATGGTGTCATCCGTGCGGGGCGCCATGGTCTTGGTCAGACCCGCAGCGGTAATGATCGGCACAGCGTCGTGCTTTTCGTCGCTGGTGGCCACCACGATCTTGCCGTTGACAGCGAAATCGTCGATCTGGGCGGTGCCGTTCAGGCCCTGGATGTACCAACGGGGCAGGTTGATAAAGTTGCTGGTGCCCACTTCCACAGTGAAGACCAGCCCCTCGTCGAAGGTAAAGGTGGCAGTAAAGCCGTCATCCACCTCTTCATTGGTCACGTTGGAGAGGGTGGCATATACGGTCTTGGGCATCTTGCCCATCATCATGTTCATCTGATCCAGCAGATGGACGCCCCAGTCCAGCACCATTCCGCCGCCGTGCTCCTTGGTGTTGCGCCAGTCACCGGGGATGCCGCGGGAGCCATGGACCCGGGACTGGATGGAGAACACGCGGCCCAAGTCGCCGGACTTGGCAATCTTCTCAGCCACGCGGAAATCCTCATCCCAACGGCGGTTCTGATGCACAGTGAACACAGAGCCGGTGCGCTCAGAAGCGGCGATCATCTCTTCCAAAATGGCAGAAGAAGTGGTAACGGGCTTCTCACTGATAACCAGCTTGCCGGCCTCCATGGCCTGGATGCACACGTCTTTGTGGGCGTCGTTGGGAATGGCAACCGTAACCACATCCACATTGGGGTCAGCCAGCAGCTCCTCGTAGCTGCTGTAGGCATGAATTCCCACTTCTTCTGCGGCCTGGTTGCGCTCCGGCAGGATATCATACACACCAGCCAGATGCACTTCCGGGATTTCCTGCAGCCGGCGGGTATGCCAGCCGCCCATTCCGCCGTAGCCAACTACGGCAACATTAACGATTCTTCCCATTGTAAATTCCTCCGAAAAGAAATAGATTTATGCACAAGGCAGGGAAAAAGCTTCCGCCTGCCCTTGTCATACAACGCAAAACTTATTTGGCAGCGGCCAAAACCTTTAAATACCCAGCACCGCCACCGCAATATTAAAGAATATAATCAAGCTTACAGCATCTAATATGGTGCTGATTAACGGGCTGGCCATCACCGTGGGATCCAAACCAATGCGCTTGGCCAGCATCGGCAACAGGCTTCCCAGCATATTCGCCACCACCGCAACAGCCATGATGGTCAGGCAAACCACCAGTGCAACGGGGATGCCCACATGATCCAGGAGCATCAGCTTTGCAAAATTGGCGACCGCCAAAGTCGCGCCGCACAACACAGCGGTGCTGGACTCCTTTAGCAGCACCCGGGGAATATCACGGTAGCGGATCTCCCCCAGGGAAAGGCTGCGGATGATGGTAGTGGACGCCTGGCTGCCCGTATTGCCGCCCGTACTCATCAGCATGGGGATGAAGCTGGAAAGCACCAGGTTTGCCGCCAACGCCGTTTCAAAGTGGGTGATAATGCTCCCTGTAAAAGTGGCGGAGATCATCAAAAACAACAGCCAAGGCGCCCGCTTCTTCCAGTTTTCAAAAATCGAAACCTTCATATATGGCTTATCAGAGGGGGCGATGGCCGCCATCCGTTCCATATCCTCTGTGGCTTCTTCCTGAATAACATCCATGGCATCATCTACCGTGACGATGCCCACCAGACGCTCCTCCGCGTCCACCACAGGCAGGGCCAAGAAGTCATACTTGCTCAAAAGGCGGGCAGCTTCCTCCTGGTCCGTATGGGTGCTGACGAACTTCACGTTGGTCTCCATGATGTTCCGCAGCAGCTCTGTCTTGGGGGCCAGAAGCAATTCACGCACCGTGACAATGCCCTCCAGCTTCCGGCGGCTGTCTGTAACATAACAGGTGTACACCGTCTCGCTGTCCACGCCGGTAGAGCGGATGTGGTCAAAGGCCTGTTCCACCGTCATGCTGCGCTTCAGATCCACGTATTCCATGGTCATAATGCTGCCAGCACTGTCCTTGGGATAATTGAGCACCTGGTTGATCATTTTGCGGGTATCCTCATCCACATGGCGAAGGATCCGCTTCACCACGTTGGCGGGCATCTCCTCGATCAGATCCACCGTGTCATCCAAGAACATCTCGCCCATCACCTCGTCCAGCTCCTTGTCGCTGAAACCGCGCACCAGAATCTCCTGGGCGTCGCCATCCATATAGGCAAAGGCATCCGCTGCCAGTTCCTTAGGCAGCAGACGGAACAGGATGGGCATGCTCTGTTCCGGCAAATCCTCCAGCAAGGCCGCCGCATCGGCCGGGTTGATGTCCTTGACCAGGGCGGCAATCTGAGGATATTTTTTCTCTTCCAAAAGCTCTAAGATCTCTTCGCGCATAGGCCCGCCTCCACATCACAAAATTTGTATGGGAGGGAATGTTACAACACAAAACCGAAAGCGCAGCAAACCGCGGTACAGAGCCGCCTTCCCCTTAGAAACCTGCCTTGTATGAGAAAAACACCTGGCAGCAAGGGGACCTGCCCAAAGCAGGATTTAAAACATCTTCAGCCGCACCTTCCCCCCCGGGTCTTGTGCCGCCGCTACTTCGAGGAACGATCACCTTGCTCACCTCTTTTTTCAAAAGCTCCGGCGGTCTTCCACCAGAAAACCGCCAGTATTACTTTACTCGCTTCCCGGGGATTTGTCAAGAAAAAAGGAGCCTGCGGAATGTTAAATCTCCGCAGGCTTTTTTTGTGAAATTACCTCTCTTTTCCCAAGAAGAACAGAGCCACTGTCCCCGGCCCGGAGTGGGCGCCGATTACGGGCCCGATATACCCCACGCGCACCTCCTGCACGCCCAGGCGCTGGCGCACCTGCTCTTCCACATAGCGGGCGTCCTCCAGGCAGTCGCCATGGCTGATAAACACCATCTGCCCCGCCGGATCAATGGCAGTCTCCTGCATGTGCTTGACCAGGGAGTCCAGGGACTGCCTGCGGCCCCGCACCTTGGAAACAGGGATCAGGTGGCCCTCGTCATCCACATGGAGCACAGGCTTAATGCCCAGCATGGTGCCAACCAGCGCAGTGGCCGTGGAAACACGGCCGCCCCGTTTCAGATGGTTCAAATCATCCACCGTGAACCAGTGGCAAAGCCGCAGCACATTTTCCTTCAGCCAGGCCAGGACCTCCTCTAAGCTTTTCCCCTGCTGGCGCAGCTTGGCCGCGTGCCAAACGAGCAGCCCCTCTCCCATAGAGGCGCAGCGAGAATCGAAAACCTCCAACCGGCGGTTGGGGAACCGCTTTTTCAGTTCATTCCGGGCTAAAACCGCGCTTTGACAGGTGCCACTCAAACCGGAGGAAAAGGCGATGTAAAGCACGTCCTCTCCCCCCTCTAACAAGGGGGTAAACACATGGAGGAACTCCTCGGAATTCACCTGGGTGGTGGTGGACATTGTGCCAGCCCGCAGCTTGGCATAGAAAGCCTGTTCTGTCATCTCTCCGCCGCCGGGAATGTTGTGATACACTCTTCCACCCATCATATAGCAGAGCGGGATGACCTGGACATCCAGTTCCTGAATAAGCTCTGGGGTCAGGTCCGCTGTAGAATCTGTGATGATGCGATAATTTCCCATACTGGTCTCCTCTCCGCGCGTTTCGCGCATCCAATACAACTCTTATTAAGTTAAGTATACTGGATTTCAAAAAGAAAGTAAACCAGTTCTGTGATTATTACAGGATTACTCCTGGGAGCGGCGCAGGCGGCGGGCGTCCAGGTAGTTCTGCAAGATCACCGTCGCGGCCACGGCGTCCACCACGGCTTTGCGGCGCTTGCCCCGGGTGTTGGTGTCGTTCAGATAGCCGTGGGCCGTGATGGTGGTGCCCCGCTCGTCCACAAACTCCACAGGCAGGCCGGTGGCAGCCTCCAGCAGGGCGCCTATGTCCCGGGCGTTTTGGGCGCTCTCCCCCTCGCTGCCGTCCATGTTCCGGGGCAGGCCCACCGCCAAAAGCTCCACCCGGTTCTCCTGAGCCAGCGCGGTCAGGCGGTCCACCAGGCGCTCCCGGTTATGCTCTTGCACGACGGTCAGCGGGGAAGCCAAAAGCTCCCCTTTGTCACAAATGGCCACGCCGGTGCGGGCCTTGCCCAAATCGATGCCCAGGATAATCATAGCGCCTCCGTGTGGAAGGTGTACTGCATGGGGGCCTTTTGCAGCTCTTCCGGCAGATGGGACATGTCGTTGACGGACTTCCAGCGAAGAACGCCGCCCTCCGCCTCCTGGATGCTCACGCTGGTGTTGCCGAAAACAGCGCTTTTCCGCAACCCCTCAACAGAACCATAGACGATGCGGGCATTGAGATTCTTTATAAAGCCCCCATGGGTGACCACAGCTACCACCTTTCCAGGGTTTTCCTCCACAATGCGCTGGATGGTCTCCCCCACCCGTTCATAGACCTGGGCCATGGTCTCCCCGCCGGGGAACACGCACAAGTCCGGGGCGTGGTCCCAGTTGTGGGCAAGCTGGGGATACTCTTCCGCGATTTCGGAAAGGGTCTTATTTTGGATTTCCCCTACATCCATCTCCAGTAGGCCCTCATCCTTGCAGATGGGCAGGCCGTGGAATTTGTTCACCGCCTCCGCCGTGCGGTAGGCCCGGATAAGAGGGCTGGAATAGATGGCGTCCAAATGCTCGTTGCGAAAGCGCAGGGACAGCAATTCCAGCTGCTTCTCCCCCTGTTCGTTGACGGGCCCGTCAAACCGGCCCTGGAACCGGCCGCCGGCGTTTCCAGCCGACTGGCAGTGGCGGATGATGTACAGGGTGGTTACCAAGGCTTTACACCTCCGGTCAGTTCAGACAGGCCCTGGATGCCGTTTTCGTCCATATAGCGGGAAAGTCCCTGGGCAATTTTGATGGGGGCGTAGGGGTCGGTGAACAGCACTGTGCCGATTTGCAGGGCAGTGGCCCCCGCCAGGAGCATTTCCACGGCGTCCTGCCAGGTGGAGATGCCGCCCAGGCCCACGATGGGGATTTTCACCTTTTGGCTGGCCTGCCACACCATCCGCAAGGCCACGGGCAGCACCGCCGGGCCGGACAGGCCGCCGGTGTTGTTGCGGATGATGGGCCGCCGGGTGCGGATGTCAATGCGCATGCCGGTGAGGGTGTTAATCATGGAGAGGGCGTCGGCACCGGCACTTTCCGCGGCCACGGCCATCTCGGAGATGTCCGTCACGTTGGGGGAGAGCTTCACCATCAAGGGCTTTTTGCAGTGCTTGCGCACTTCTGAAGTGATGCCGTACACGCCCTCTGTGGTGGTGCCGAATTGGACGCCGCCCTGCTTTACGTTGGGGCAGGAGATGTTCAGCTCGATCATATCCACACAGGTGTCGTTCAGCTTCTCCACCGTGGCGCAGTAGTCCTCGGGGGCGTTGCCCGCCACGTTGGCGATGATCTTTGTCCCCTGCTGGGAGAGCCAGGGCAGGTCGTGTTCAATAAAGTGATCCACGCCGGGGTTTTGCAGGCCCACGGCGTTGAGCATGCCGCCGGGGGTTTCCGTCACACGGGGCGGCGGATTGCCGGGCCGCTCCTTAATGGTGATGCCCTTGCAGGAGATGCCCCCCAAAGCGGACAGGGGATAGAATTCGTTGTACTCGCGGCCAAAGCCAAAGGTGCCCGAGGCGGCGATGAGGGGGTTCTGAAACTCCACGCCAGCTACGTTTACGCGCAAATCTGCCATTGTTCTGCCTCCTTTACCATGCCACCCGGTGGGACTCGAACACCGGACCGTCTTTGCACACATGGCCAAAATACTGGGCGCCGTCCTCGTTCAAGAGGGCCACGGCGCAGCCCAGGCAGGCCCCGATGCCGCAGGCCATACGCTCCTCCAAGGAGACGTAGCAGGGCACGCCCCGCTGCTCCGCCAAGGCCGTTACCGCCTTCAGCATGGGGGCCGGGCCGCAGGCCATGACGCAGTCGAACTCCTGGTCCTGGCACAGGTCCGTCACCAGGCCGTGGTGGCCGTAGGAGCCATCGTCGGTGGCAATGAGGGTCTTTGCCCCAGCGGCCAGAAAGTCCTCCTCCAAAATCACGGCGTCCTTATTGCGGAAGCCCAACACCGCGATGGCCTTCTCCCCCAGCTGGGCAGCCACGCCCAACAGGGGCGGCACGCCGATGCCGCCGCCCACCAGCAGGGTGCGCTTCTCGGGGTCGATGGGGAAACCGTTTCCCAGCGGAGCCAGAATTTCAATGGTGCTGCCGGGCTGGAACTGGGCCAGCTCCGCGGTGCCCTGGCCCCGGATTTGGAACACGAAACGCAGGGTGCCGGCGGCTTTGTCAATGCCGCAGATGGAGATGGGCCGGCGCAGGGTGTGGCCCGGCACCAGAATCTGGGCGAACTGGCCCGGCTGAGCCGCAGCCGCCAGGGCAGGGGCTTCCAGCACAAAGTCAAACACGTCCCCGGTGAGCTGCCGGACAGAGAGCAGCTTGCAGGGCTTGGAATCGTATTTCATGATCTTTCTCCTTCCTCAGGGCAGCTTGATCTGGCCGATGCGGCCCACGATTTCGTCCCGCATGCGGATGGCTTCCCGGCGGGCGGCGGCGGCGTACTCCTGGCCGTCCACGCCCTCTTTCTGCCAGGCGCACATGATGCCCCGGGAGGAGTTGACGATAGCGCCCAGGCCGTTCTTGTCAAAGCCGGGAGCCACATCGTCGGCAGCGCCGCCCTGGGCGCCGTAGCCGGGCACCAGGAAGAAGGTGTGGGGCATGGCGGCCCGCAGCTCTTCCAGCTGGGCGGGATAGGTGGCGCCCACCACAGCCCCCACGCCGGAGTAGCCGTACTGGCCGGGGAGCTTCTCCCCCCAGCCCTCGCACATGGCGCCCATGGCCCGGTAGACGGTGTTGCCATCGGCCAGGGGCTTGTCCTGGAGCTCGCCGGAGGAGGGGTTGGAGGTCTTTACCAGCACAAAGATGCCCTTGTCCCCTTTACCGCACACCTCCAGCAGGGGCTGGATACCGTCGGTGCCCAGGTACCCGTTGACGGTGAGGGCGTCCGCGCCGAAGGGCTCGAAGGTCTCCTCTTCCACGGTGGTGGAGCCCAGGTGGGCGGCGGCGTAGGCAGTCATGGTGGCGCCGATGTCGTTGCGCTTGCCGTCGGTGATGACGAACATGCCCTTGCTCTTGGCGTAGGCGATGGTCTCTGTGAGGACCTTCACACCCTGCCAGCCGTACATCTCATAGTAGGCGGCCTGGGGCTTAACCGCGGGGACCACATCGCACAGGGCGTCGATGAGGCCCTTGTTGAACTGGAGCAGCGCGTCCGCCGCACCCTCCAGGGTCTTGCCGTACTTCTCGTAGCTTGCGCTGCGGATGTGCTCCGGGATGTAGCTGAGCTTGGGGTCTAAGCCCGCCACAGTGGGGTTCTGTTTCTCCACGATCTTCTCGATCAGTTTATCCATGGACATAAAATCATTCTCTCCCTTATGAATATTTCCCGGGGGTCTCCCCGTTTTTGCGATGTCAGCGGCCGTCGTAGACGATGCGGCCCCGGAAGATGGTCAAAGCCACCTTGCCCTTGAGCTCCATCCCTTTGAACGGCGTGTTCTTGCTCTTGCCGTGGAGCTTCTCCGGGTCTACCACCCACTTCTTCTCCGGGTCGAAGAGGACCACGTCGGCGTTGGCGCCCACCTGCAAGGTCCCCGCGGGGATACCCAAAATGCGGGCGGGGTTGGTGCTCATCTTCTCAATCACCTGGAGAAGGGTCAGCTCCCCTTCCAGGGCGGTGAGGGTGGCGGCCAAGGACGTCTCCATGCCGATGGAGCCGTTGGGCGCCTTGAGGAAGTCCGCCTTCTCCTGGGGCGTGTGGGGGGCGTGGTCCGTGGCGATGGCGTCCAAAGTGCCGTCTTGCAAACCTTCGATGAGGGCCAGGCGGTCCTCCTCTGTGCGCAGGGGCGGGTTCATGCGGTAGTCGGCGTCTTGGGATTCCAGGGCCTTGTCCGTGAGCAGCAGGTAGTGGGGGCAGGTCTCCGCAGTGACCTTTACCCCCCGGGCCTTGGCGTCCCGGATGAGGGCCACCGAGCCCTTGGTGCTCACGTGGCAGATGTGGATGGGAGCGCCAATAGAAGCTGCCGCGGCGATTTCCCGGGCGGTGCCGCAGTCCTCGGCGGCGGCGGGGATGCCGGGCACCCCCAGCTTGCGGGAGATCTCTCCTTCGTGCATCAGGCCACCGGCAGCTAGGCACAAGTCCTCGCAGTGGGCGGTGACGGTCAGCCCCAGAGAGGGGGCCTGTTCCAATGCCTCCAGCAGGCGGCGGGTATTCACCACCGGCCGGCCGTCATCGCTGAGAGCGATGGCCCCCGCCTCCTTCAAAGCGGCTAGGTCCGCCAGCTCCTCCCCCTGCAGGTCCTTGGTGACGCAGGCGGCGGTGTACACGGCGGCATCGGCGGCTTGGGCGCGCTCCAGCAGCGCCCGGACCGTTTCAGGGGAATCCATGGCAGGCTTGGTGTTTGGCATGGCCAGCAGGCTGGTGACACCCCCCGCAGCAGCCGCCCGGCAGCCGGAGTACACGTCCTCCTTGTGGGTGAGGCCCGGGTCCCGGAGATGGACGTGCATATCCACCAGGCCGGGCGCCGCCACCAGGCCAGTGCCGTCGATCACCTGGGCGTTTTGGGCAGGCAGACTTTTGCCCAGCTGGGCAATCTTGCCATCCTCCAGCAGCAGGTCCATCACCTGGTCCAGCCCCTGGGAGGGGTCGATGACCCGAGCGTTTTGAATCAGCGTGCGCATAGCGGTACTCCTTTCTTTAATCCAGCAGCAGGTGCTCCACCTGCCATTTGGTCAGGGAGAGCAATTCTCTTCCGTAATATTCCGGGAACAGCAGGGGGTCCGTCTCTGCCACCAAGCTGTAAGGGGTGAAGCCGGCGGCCTTGGCCAGCTGGGTGGCCCGGTACATGTGGAAGCCCTGGGTGACGATGGCCACCTCTTCCCCCATTTCCTGCTCCTGCGCAATTTCCATTGCAAATTTCAGGTTCTCACGGGTGTTGTGAGACTGGTCCTCCATAAAGATGCGGCTTCCGTCGATGCCCATGCTCTCCAGAACATTTTTCTGGGTGAGGGCTTCTGGGCAGGGTTCGTCCCCTCCCTGGCCGCCTGTGACGATGCACAAGGCCTCTGGGTTTTCCTCTAAATAGGCACAGGCCCGGTTTACCCGGTTGGTCAGGCTGATGCCCATGCTCTCTGGGCCGTAGACCTGGGCCCCCAGCACAATCACATTGGTGCCCTCTGGCGGGGGATTCAGCGTGGCGGAAAACATCAGGCAGGTGAGATACCCTGCCCAGGCCAGGCCCAGGCAGTAAAAGGCAGCCACCAGCCGGACAGCCGCTTGCTTCCAGCCGCCCTTTTTCGACAGCCTTCCGAAAAACAGCAGGAGCAGCAGCCCCAGCAGACAGACGCACTCCCCAAAAACAGATCCTAGAGCGAAGCCGTGCCGCAGCAAGGGCAGCAGAAAGAACACCATGCCCGCCCCACAGAGAACACACCCCAGGACGCGCAGGGCGAAAACCATCCGTTGCTTCATATTCATTCCCTTTCGTTCTTCTTTTTCTCTTCCCTTTTTCAAACTCCTTTGTGCTGACTATTATACACCAGACACCGGGGACGGCGCAACACAAAAAGGCGCACCGGGAAATTTCCCAGTGCGCCTTTCCAGAAGGGCGTATCAGTATTGCATCAATAGCCGCGCTTGACGTAGGAGGTGTGGAGGATCTCGTGGGCCTTGTGGCTTCCGGGCTCGCCCAGGAACTCCTCGTAGCATTTCTGCAGCACGGGGTTCAAGTGGCTCTTGCGCAGAGGCATGTTCTTATCCTGGTCGTACAGGGCCTGGGCGCGGAGCTTCTTGATATCGTAGAAGCTGTGGTTGTTGGAGCTCTGAATGGGCTGGCCGCCGCCGTTGACACAGCCGCCGGGGCAGCACATAACCTCGATGAACTGATAGTCGGCCTCGCCAGCACGGACCTTTTGCAGCAGCTTGTCCGCGTTGGACAGTCCGCTGACCACGGCCACCTTCACATCCATGCCGGCCACATTGTAAACGGCCTCTTTAAACCCTTCGGTACCGCGGATTTCCGTGTACTCGATGGAATCCTGGCTTTCGCCGGTGAGCAGGTCCGCAGCCGTGCGCAGGGCAGCCTCCATCACGCCGCCGGTGGCGCCGAAGATGACAGCCGCGCCAGTGGAAACACCCATGGCGTCATCGAACTTCTCCTCGGGCAGGCGGTCGAAGTTCAGCTGGGCCTTCTTGATCAGGCGGGCCAGCTCGCGGGTGGTGATAGAGATATCCACATCGGGCAGGCCAGCGGCATTCTCGTCATCCCGCCGGATCTCAAATTTCTTGGCGGTGCAGGGCATGACAGACACGGAGACAATGTCCCGGGGATCAATGCCCTCCTTCTGAGCATACCAGGTCTTGACGAGGGCGCCGGTCATGTTCTGGGGGGACTTGCAGGTGGAAAGGTTGTCCACCAGGTCGGGATAATAGTGCTCGCAGAACTTGACCCAGCCGGGGGAGCAGGAGGTGATCATGGGGAGAACACCGCCGTTCTTCACACGGTGGATGAACTCGCTGGCCTCTTCCATAATGGTCATATCGGCGCCGAAGTCGGTGTCGAAGACCTTGTCAAAGCCCAGGCGGCGCAGAGCGGCCACCATCTTGCCCTCCACGTTGGTGCCGATGGGCAGGCCGAACTCCTCGCCCAAGGCAGCCCGCACAGCAGGGGCAGTCTGAACGATGACAATTTTGCTGGGATCGTTGATGGCGTCGATAACCTCCTGGGTGTTGTCCTTCTCGGTCAAAGCGCCGGTGGGGCAGCTGACAATGCACTGGCCGCAGGCCACACAGGCCACATCGCCCAGGGGCTTTTCAAAGGCGCAGCCAATCTCGGTATCAAAGCCGCGGTTGTTGGCGCCAATGACGGACACATGCTGGTTCTGGCAGGCGGCAACACAGCGGCGGCAGAGCACGCACTTGGCGTTGTTGCGCTCCAGATACTGGGTGGAGAAATCCTTCTTGCCGGCGGGCACAGCGCCCTCAAAGCGGTTCTCCTCCTCGATGCCCATGTCGTTGCACAGCTTCTGGAACTCGCAGTTACCGCTGCGCTCACAGGACAGACATTTCTTATCGTGGACGGACAGCAACAGCTCCAGGGTCATCCGGCGGGATTCCTGGACCTTGGGAGAATTGGTGAAAACCTCCATCCCTTCGTTGACAGGATAGACGCAGGCCGCCACCAGAGAGCGGGCCCCCTTCACCTCCACCATGCACATGCGGCAGGCGCCAATCTGGTTGATATCCTTCAGATAGCACAGGGTGGGAATATCAATACCGGCGTAGCGGGCGGCTTCCAGAATGGTGGCATCCGCCGGCACTTCATAGGAAACGCCGTTGATCTTAATATTGACCTGATCCATGTTCGCACACTCCTTCCTTATTTTCTCACCACAGCGCCGAATTTGCACTTCTCCATGCAGACGCCGCACTTGATGCACTTGGTGGTGTCAATGACATGGGGCTGCTTGACGGAGCCGCTGATGGCGCCCACGGGGCAGTTGCGGGCGCACAGAGTACAGCCCTTACACTTGTCGGCCACAATGGAGTAATTGGTCAGGGCTTTGCAGGCGCCGGCAGGGCAGCGGTGCTCCACCACATGGGCCTCATACTCGTCGCGGTAATACTTGAGTGTGGAAAGCACGGGGTTAGGCGCAGTCTGGCCCAAGCCGCACAGGGAGTTTTCCTTGATGTAGTAGCACAGCTCCTCCATCTTGTCGATGTCCTCCAGGGTGCCGTTGCCAGAGGTGATCTTGTTCAGGATCTCCAGCAGGCGCTTGGTGCCCACGCGGCAGGGCGTACATTTGCCGCAGGACTCGTCCACGGTGAACTCCAGGAAGAACTTGGCGATATCCACCATACAGGTGGTCTCGTCCATGACAATCAGGCCGCCGGAACCCATCATGGAGCCAATGGCGATCAGGTTGTCATAGTCGATGGGGGTGTCAATGAGTTTGGCGGGGATGCAGCCACCGGAGGGGCCGCCGGTCTGGGCAGCCTTAAAGGTATGGCCGCCGGGCACACCGCCGCCGATCTCCTCCACAACCTCCCGCAGGGTGGTACCCATGGGGACTTCCACCAGGCCGGTGTTGGTGATCTTGCCGCCCAGGGCAAAGACCTTGGTACCGGGGGAACGCTCGGTGCCGATGGAGCGGAACCACTCCGCGCCCTTCAGGATGATCTGGGGAATATTGGCGTAGGTCTCCACGTTGTTGAGCACCGTGGGCACGCCGAACAGGCCCTTCACCGCCGGGAAGGGAGGCCGGACACGGGGCTCGCCGCGCTTGCCCTCGATAGAGGTCATCAGAGCGGTCTCCTCGCCGCAGACGAACGCGCCGGCGCCCAGGCGGATGTCGATGTCAAAATCAAAGCCGGAGTCAAAGATGTTCTTGCCCAGCAGGCCGTACTCACGGGCCTGCTCAATGGCGATCTGCAGGCGCTTGACGGCAATGGGATACTCGGCACGGATGTAGATGTAGCCCTGGTTGGCGCCAATGGCGTAACCGGCAATGGCCATGGCCTCCAGCACGCTGTGGGGATCCCCCTCCAGCACGGAGCGGTCCATGAATGCGCCGGGGTCGCCCTCGTCGGCATTGCAGCAGGCATACTTCTGGGGGGCGTCGTTATTGCGGGCAAACTGCCACTTGCGCCCGGTGGGGAAACCGGCGCCGCCGCGGCCCCGCAGGCCGGAAGCCAGCACCAGGTCAATGACCTCCTGGGGGGTCATCTCTGTGAGGACCTTGCCGAGAGCGGCGTAGCCGTCCTGGGCGATGTACTCGTCGATATTCTCAGGATTAATGACGCCGCAGTTGCGCAGGGCAATGCGCATCTGCTTGGCATAGAACGTGGTCTCATTCAGGGACTTGGTGGTGTTGTCATCCACCACCGTCTCCTGGTACAGCAGGCGCTTGACAATACGGCCCTTGAGCAGATGCTCGGAGACGATCTCCGGCACATCCTCTACGGTGACACGGCTGTAAAAAGCGCCTTCCGGATAGACCACCATGATGGGGCCCAAGGCACACAGGCCAAAGCAGCCGGTGCGGATGACATTCACTTCCTTCTCAAGGCCCTGGGCCTTGATCTCTTCCTGCAGCTTTTCAATGATTTGCTCGCTGTTGGAGGAAGTACAGCCCGTACCTCCGCAGACCAGCACGTTTGAACGAAACATTCCTTTCCCTCCTTATTATTTGGCTCCGATGGCATTGGCTCCAATGGTGTATTCCGATACCACATTGCCGTTCACAAGGTGGTCGTTCACAACTCGGACGGCCTTTTCGGGGGTCATCTTCACATAGGTCACCTTTTCCTGGCCGGGGGTGACTACCTCTACAACAGGCTCATACTGGCAGATGCCAATGCAGCCGGTCTGGGTGACCATCACGTCCTGCAGGCCGCGCTTGGCCACCTCCTCCACAAAGGCGTTAAGCACGGGACGGGCGCCTGCAGCAATGCCGCAGGTAGCCATGCCCACCATCACGCGGGTGCCAGCCTCCGCGTTTTCGCGCAGAGTGACGGAAGCCCGGGTCTTATCGCGAATTGCCTTGAGTTCCGCTAACGATTTCATGCTACTGACCATTCCTTTCCGGTAAAATAAAGGAGTTGATTTTCAATCTCAGGTCTCTTCTGCCTGGGTGGAGCCGGGCTCTAAAAGCTCTGCGGTCTGCTCGCTCAGGTAGTCCTTGATCCACAGGACCACGTCGGGGGTATCCAGGGGAACATCCTCCCCCAGAACCTGGCGAAGCTCGGTGGTTTCCAAGGTGAACTCCCGCCGCTCCCCCTTTTCATCCCGAAGGGTGCGGTGGAAGATAAAGTCCAAGCCGGGGTTGCAGGAAATCAGCAGCTGCACGGTGCCGTTGATATCCCCCAGCGGGATCATGTCCACACTGGAAGGCTTAAACACCGCCGTAAGGACAGTGCCCTTCCCCAGCGTTGAATCAATTTGGAAGCTGCCTCCGGTCATCTCCGCCTCCATTTTAAAGAGGGGAACCCCCAATCCCACGCTGCGGGTAGTGCGGGTGGTGTAAAAGGGGTCGATGACCTTTTGAACCGTCTCAGGGGACATGCCCTTCCCGTTGTCCTCCACCGAGATGGAGAGCGTATCTGCCAGGCGATCCTCCTCCACCGTAAGGGTGATGAGAGAGGCCCCCGCAGAGATGGAATTCTGGGCAATGTCCATCACATTGAGAGAAAGCTCACGCATGGCTGTTTACGCCATATACTGGGCCAGAATGCTGTCCACATCCTCTGGGACCAGGCGGCCGTACACCTCATCGTTCACTGTCATAACAGGGGCCAGGCCGCAGGCGCCGATGCACCGGCAGGCTGTGAGGGAAAAGGCCCCATCCTCTGTACATTCTTCCGGCTGGATTCCCAGCTTTTCTGTAATGCGCTCCAGCACCTTGTCGGCGCCTTTGACATAGCAGGCTGTGCCCAAGCACACCGAAATATGGTTGCGGCCCTTGGGGGTGAGGGCAAATTGGGAATAGAAGGTGGAAACGCCGTAGACCTCTTCCAGAGAGACGCCCAAGCCCTTGGCGATCTTTTCTTGGACCTCAATGGGCAGATAGCCATAGATGTCCTGGGCCTGATGCAGCGCGGGCATTACAGCGCCGGGCTGGTCCTTCAGGCTTTCGATGACCGCATCGAGCTTTTGCGCCTGCTCGGGAGTATCATGAAACGGCAAATTACTGATACGCTTTTGCATGGTTTTTCCTCCCAATATATTGTAGGATTTTAATGGTTGCCCTGTGGCGGGACACAAAGGCCCGCCGGAAAAGCATCGAATAAACTATAGCAAAACCGGTGGGCATTATAATTCTATTTTAGAATTAAGGCTGTTGCATTGACAAATAATTGTCGAAAACATCTCCCCATTCCATAAATAATTACCAGAATATCAATATCCTGGGTTTCAATAAAAGCCGCGTACCGCGTTCAGCACCGCTGAAGCGGAACGCTCTGGCAGAGAAATGCTCCACGGGTCACCCGCCAAGCTTTCCAGATAATGGGCGTCTGAGCTGCGGAAAATTGAAAGGCCCGCAAGCTCCGGATGGAGGGCCTGAAACGCTTCCAGGCCGCAGTCCCGGGTCACTTCCGCAGCGGTAAACCCGGCCTCCGGGGGGATAGCTCCCAAGGAGGCGATGACGCTGTAGGAGTCCCGGTTCACATGGGCCGGGAAAGCAACCCCGCCATATTCCCCCGTCAGGGAAACCACCTGGTCCACCCCGATGAAGGAGGAGACAAGCAGCAGGTTCTCCTCCTCTCCCACCTGTTCATCCTCCCCATTGAGAATGGGCTGCTGCCCAAAAATCTCCGGCCGGTTCTTCACGTGGGGCATGTTTTCATACACATAGCGGTCGAAAGCCAGGGCACCTTCCAGCGTCTCGAAAAGGCACACCACATGGGCTTCCTCGGACGTGCACAGCTCCATGCCGGGAATGACCAGCAGCCCGGCGCTCTCCCCCGCCTCCATGGCGGCGGGGGCGTTGCGGCAGGTATTGTGGTCCGTCAAGGCTATGATATCACAGCCGGAAAGCAGTGCCATCTGCACCAGATTGTTGGGAGTCATGTCGCTGTCGCCGCAGGGAGAAAGGCACGAGTGGATGTGAAAATCGTAATGATACTCTTTCATTGCAGCAACTGGTGGACCTGGATGGCCGTCTCATAACTGTTGGCGGCACAGCCGTATACGGGGATGCCCTGCATCTCCGCTTTTTTGGCCGCGTCAGCGTCCAGGGCCGCATTTTCCGTCAGGACAATGCAGCACACATCCGTCAGGGTTGCCACCGCAATGGCGTTCACATTCCCCATGACGGTAATCCATACATTGCCCGACTGGGCCCTTGCCATCACCCAGCTGAGCAGGTCCCCTACGTAGCAGCCATCGGCTTGGTTGTCCTCGCCCTCCCCGCCGGCCAGCAGGTTCCAGCCGCAGGCGGCGGCGATTTCCTTCGCGGTCATTTCGATTCCTCCTCTGTGGGGCCAGGCTCCTCCCGGGGAAAGCGTCCCATGCTCTCCTCCAGTTCCGAAAGGGTGCTGGCAAGATTCTTCATCCTCTTGCGGTAGACAAAGATGCACTCGGTCTCCTTGCACATGCCCCGCACAACATCCTCAGCAAACGCCCGGCAGGTGGGCGCGCCGCAGGCGCCGCAATCCAGGCCGGGAAATTCCTGCTCGATCTGGTCGATCTTCACCATCATCTGCATGGCTTCTTTCAGGTCGTTGGAGAGGGTGAGCACATCGGAGAACTCCAAGGCCTCTTGCCATTCCATCAGATCCGGCACAGGCCCGCCCTTTAGGTGGTTCTGCGAGACCGGAAGATATTTCCGCAGCCGCTGAATGCGGGCTTTGGCCACATAGGGGTTCTCCACGCAAAGCACCCCGCCCACGCAGCCGCCGGAACAGGCATTGAGCTCGATAAAGTCCAGATCGCCAATGCGCTCGTCCTCAATCTCCTCTAAGACCCGGATGACGTTCTCAATGCCGTCAGCAGCCAAATATTTTTCGTTGAGAAGGGCGGCTGCCTCTCCCCCACTGGTGGACCAGCCTACCCCGATGATGCCGGAGTTGGCCAGTGGTTCCACTTTCTCCAAATGGTCCATCTTGTGGGAGAGGACCGGGAACACCTCGCTGATGGCGATGGCGCCATCCACCTGGGACTTCTCTATGCCCAGGGGCATCTCGATGTCCGTCACCTTGGCGGGGCAGGGGGTGAGAAAGAAGCAGCCGATCTGCTCTTCCGGCAGGCCGGTTTTCTTCACGGCCTCCCGTTTGGCCAGGGCCGCCGCCGTCTCCATGGGGGATTTCAGGGGCAGCACATGGTCGCACAAGTCAGGAAACCGCACCCGGATCAACCGCACCACAGCGGGACAGGCAGAGCTGATGACCGGCCGCTTCAAGGCGCCGGCATCCATCAGCTTTCGGGTGGCCTCACTGACCAGCTCGGCAGCCCGGGAGACCTCGAACACGTCATCGAAGCCCAATTCCTTCAAGCCGGTGAGCACATAGTCGATATCGTCTAAATTGTTGAACTGCCCGTACAGGGACGGCGCGGGCAGGGCGATGGTATAAGTAAAGTCACTGAGCTGGGAAAGGTGCCCGTGCCGGGCCCGCTTGGCGTGGTGGGGACAGATGCGGATGCACTCGCCGCAGTCGATACAGCGCTCGCTCGCGATGACCGCTTTGCCCCCCCGGACCCGGATGGCCTCGGTGGGACAGCGCTTGATGCAGTTGGTGCAGCCAACACACTTTTCCTCGTTCAGTGTGACGGAATGGTAGAATTCAGCCACGGTTGCGTACCTCCCTAAGAAGAAAACGCGGAGAGGGCGCCCGTTATCTTCCTTCCTCTTTTCTTCCCGGGAACACCGTCATGGTCACCGTAGTGCCCTCTCCCACAACGGAGTCTATTTTCATCTCATCGGAATACTTTTTCATATTGGGCAGGCCCATACCGGCACCAAATCCCAGGGCCCGAACATTGTCCGGGGCGGTGGACCAGCCGGCCTGCATGGCCTGCTCCACATCCGCAATGCCGGGGCCCGTATCCTTCAGGACAATGTCCACCCGGTCTGGGTCGATGTCCACAACGGCCTCTCCCCCGTTGGCGTGGATGACCATGTTAATTTCCCCTTCATACATGGCAATGGACACACGGCGCACCGCGTCCGGCTCGTAGCCAAGCTTCTTCAGCTTGTGCTTCACGTCTCCAGAGGCCTCTCCCGCCCGGGTGAAATCGTCCCCAGGCACCTGATAGGTCAAATGCAGCATGCTCATTGAATTTCACAACCTCCCCGCAGCCCATTGGAATACAGCAGCCCGCAGGCCGTAAACATCCTGTAAGGGGATGCCAGCACGGTGATCTCTTTCTGCCGGGCCAGGGCCACCACATTGGGGTCGATTTTCTTTCCCCGGACGAACACGATGCAGTGCATGTCCATCATTTCGGCCGTGCGCACCACCTGGGGGTTCATCAGGCCGGTAAGCAGCACGGACTGGTCTTTTACAAAAGCCAGCACATCGCTCATCATGTCGCTGCCGCAGGCGGTTTTGACCTCCTCCTCCATGTTGGCCTCGTTGAGCACCTGGCACTTCAGGATCTCCACAATGTCCTTTACCTTCATAAAATTTCCTCCTGTGCGTCATCCTTTTCCCAAAAGGCGGGCTGGGGGACACCCCTGCCTCATACATATGAGGGGGGAAGGACTCCACCCCACCCCCGCTGCGCGGATTGCGTTGTAAATCATTATACCATAATTCCCTCTTAAACACAAACATTTTCGTTGAAATCTCCTCGATTTCTTTAAAAGGGTCTGCGAATCCCCCCAGCTATCCAGCAGTTCAACCAAGAAACCACCTGTGGGAGGGTACAGCAGCGTTTCTTAAGGGTACCGTCCACAGGGACAATGTCTCTGACACAGAGACATTGTCAAAAATATTTTTCCACTGACGGACAAAACAAAAGATTTTGTAAAAAAATCACTTTTTTCCTTGCATTTGCCGAAAAGAGCCGTTATAATAGGGAAAATATTTTATCAATTTACATGGGTAAAACGCCCAGGACATTCAGAGGAGGTAAAGCGTATGTCTCGCGTATACAATTTCTCCGCAGGCCCTTCCATGCTGCCGGAGGCCGTGCTGCAGAAGGCTGCCGCAGAAATGATGGATTATCAGGGCAGCGGGCAGTCTGTGATGGAGATGTCCCACCGCTCGAAGGTGTTTATGGATGTCTACCAGGAAGCCCAGGCCCTTTGGCGGGAAGTGATGGGCATTCCTGAGAACTACAAGGTACTGTTTCTGCAGGGCGGGGCCTCCTCCCAGTTTGCGGCAGTACCCATGAACCTGATGGTGAAATCTGGCAAAGCGGATTATGTGCTTTCCGGCCAGTTCTCTACCAAGGCCTATAAAGAAGCGGCCCGCTATGGGGACGTGAAAGCGGTAGCCTCTTCCAAAGAGGACAATTTCTCCCACATTCCAGCGCTGGACCCCAAGGAGTTCCGGCCTGACGCGGATTACTTCCACATCTGCATGAACAACACCATCTACGGCACGGTGTGGCACCAGCTGCCTGACACCGGCAGCGTGCCCCTGGTGGCGGATATTTCCTCCTGCATTCTCTCCAAGCCCATTGATGTGAGCAAGTTTGGCCTGCTGTATGCCGGCGCCCAGAAAAACGTGGCTCCTGCCGGCCTGACCATTGTGATTGTGCGGGAAGACCTGCTGGGTGAGCCCATGGAGTGCACCCCCACCATGTTCAACTACAAGACTATGGCGGAGAACGACTCCATGTATAACACGCCCCCCTGCTGGCCCATTTACATCTGCAAGCTGGTGTTGGAATGGATCAAAAACGACATCGGCGGGCTGGAAAAAATGGAGGAGCGCAATGTGCGCAAAGCCCAGCTTCTCTATGATTTTCTGGATAGCTCTTCCCTGTTTAAGGGCTGCGCCGACAAGGCGGACCGCTCCATTATGAACGTGACCTTTGTCACCGGCGACAAGGACCTGGACGCCAAGTTCGTTAAAGAGAGCACGGACGCGGGCTTTGTCAACTTGAAGGGCCACCGCAGCGTAGGCGGCATGCGGGCCTCCATCTACAACGCCATGCCGGAAGAGGGCGTTGCAAAGCTGGTAGAGTTTATGAAGAAATTTGAACTGGAGAACAAGTGAGGAAGGAGCTAACCCCCATGTATAAGATATTATGCCTGAACAAGATCAGCCCGGTGGGCACCAAACGCCTGGGAGAGGCCTACACCTTTTCCCCGGAGGTTGAGAATCCCGACGGCATCTTGGTGCGTTCCGCCGCCATGCACGACATGGAGCTGGGCGAGAACCTGCTGGCCATCGCCCGGGCGGGGGCCGGTGTGAACAACATCCCTGTAGACAAATGCCTGGAAAAGGGCATTGTGGTGTTCAACACCCCGGGTGCCAACGCCAACGCGGTGAAGGAACTGGTGCTCTGCGCCCTGCTGCTCACCTCCCGGAGGATTGCCCCGGCCATGGACTGGGTAAAAACCTTGAAAGGCCAAGGGGACCAGGTGGAAAAGCTGATTGAAAAGGGCAAGAGCCAGTTCGCCGGGCCGGAAATCCAGGGCAAGGCCCTGGGCGTGGTGGGCCTGGGAGCCATTGGCATCCTGGTAGCCAACGCCGCCAGCCAGCTGGGCATGGAAGTCTATGGCTATGACCCCTATCTCTCGGTGGAGCACGCCTGGCATCTGTCCAGCGCGGTGCACCGCTCCCTCTCTTTGGATGAAATTTATGCCAAGTGTGATTACATCACCCTGCATCTGCCCCAAACCAAGGACACCAAGGGCATGGTGAATGGGGACTCCATTCAGAAAATGAAGGATGGGGTGCGTATTCTAAACTTCGCGCGAGGGGCCTTGGTGGATTCCCCCGCCCTGCTGGAAGCCCTGGAGAAAGGAAAGGTGGCGGCCTACGCCACGGACTTCCCCACAGACAGCATGCTGGGGACAGAGGGCATTGTGGCCCTTCCCCACTTGGGCGCCTCCACTCCGGAAAGCGAGGACAACTGCGCCGTGATGGCCGTGGACCAGATTAAGGACTATTTGGAGAACGGCAACATCCTCAACTCGGTAAACCTTCCCTCTATCTCTATGGCACGGGAAGCCGGCACAAAGCGCATCTGCATCATCCACAAAAACGTGCCCAATACCATTGCCCTGTTCGCCTCTACCTGTGGGGAAGCGGGCATCAACATTGAAAACATGCAAAGCAAGTCCAAAGGGGAATACGCCTACACCATTTTGGATGTATCCGGAGATCTTTCCCCTGCCGCCGTGGACGCCCTGCGCGCTTTGGAGCCCATTGTGAAGGTGCGGGTCATTCAATAAAATTGTTTACAAGGATACGAAAGCAGCAAGGGCTCTCCCTATAAACGGGAGGGCCCTTCAGCCTGTCGAAAAAGGTCACCTTTTGGTGGCCTTTTTTCTCGTATTGAGAGAGAAAATGCGGTATAATGGTGTAGGGTGATAAAAATGCTGGTAAAGAACGCAGAAAATCGAGAGC
>NZ_JAOTNT010000008.1:0-136062 GCF_025630755.1 Acutalibacter sp. LFL-21
CGAACAGGATGGGGGAAAAGTGTAGCTGTTGTTTTGATGCTTTTTCCGTTTCCGCTTTCGTTTCCAAGCAAAAAACCTGCTCTGGCTTAATTGCCGGAGCAGGTTTTTCTACAGGCTGATGGCTCCCGCAAGGGAGCCATTTTTTGTGTTCCGGCAATTGCTTGTGGGGACACAACCTGGGTGTTAGGGTGACGAAAAGAGGCGCTGTTTTTTATGAAGCGCGGAGACATCACAGTGCTTTTTTAAATCCGCAGTCTGGAAAGGATGAGCAGCCGTAAAATTCCCCATTTGGTCCGGAACGCTTTACCAATAGGCCCTTGCAGAGATCACATTGCATAGTTGGATCATTAGCTGCCGTAATTTTCTTATACTGATTTAAGTCCAGCAATTCTTCAACTTCTTTTTGCACACTTTTGCTTACGATGCGCTGCATTTGTTCTTTGGTGTTCCTGTGGCTTAACAAATTTAAACTACCTTGCCAAACTATAGTATCATCAATCAAGATGACTTTTTCATGCATGTTTTTACGAATTCGTACAACGGCGCCTTCCTTTCGTAAACTGTCAATTAAGGATCTCGCAGTTGTTTGGTAGGAATCTTGATGCTCACTTACTGGACGAGTGTAGATGATCACCTGATTTCCAGATTCGGTGATTTTCTTAAATAAGGGCAACAATTGGTCTATTCTCTGTTTTCGGACAAATGGGCAGAAAATAATTACTCGGTTGTGAACGTGTTTTAAATCGGGAATGATGTTGCCCCAGAAGCTGTTGGTATCATACTGCTTTAGATCTTCAATGGACATTATTTCTTGCAGTTGCTGGATTTCACACTCTTCCTCTGCCGTTTGAAAGCCAATTCCTAGTTGAGAGGCAGATAACACAGCGCCTTGTTGGCGCAGGGTTCCAACAAGTTTTTGAATATGTGCCCATGAAACTTCTGGTGGATAAAGCTCACGTTTGCTAATAGGATAAACTTAGATTTTGCTCGTGTAACAGCCACGTTTAGCATAAGTGGGGCGCTTTGGTTCTCTCTGCTGTCCTCGTCAAAGAAAAACCAATTTGTGTCCATGCCTTCACTCTCTACGGAATCGCAGATGATGACATCCTTTTCCCCGCCTTGAAAGCTGTGTACAGTATTTACTTCAATCCGCCGTCTTTCCGGCGTGTCTTCTCCCAATGCAGCGTCGAGAATTTTTCGAATCAGTTCTTTTTGGGAGAGGTAAGGGACCACGATGCCAATGGTAATTTCTTTCTCGCCCTGCCCTTGGTGTGATAAATAGTCTTGCGCAATGGCTGCTGCCAAGGAGGCATGAGGCAAATTGCACCGGCTTTTTCCTTTTGGACCGCGGTTCATCCAGGGATCGCTTTCCGATGTGTCTATCAGAACCAGAGGCTGTGTTTGTACCCATCTGTCAGATAGTACTCTGGATTTTGTGTTGTCTCCGCTTTGTAATATCCCACCGTATAGCAGTTGATTGGGGATAGACGCGATGGCAGGATTCATGCGATATTGAATGCTGAGAGGTTTCACAAATTCACAGTTCTTCGCTTGATAGACAGAATTTAGTCCAATAAGCTCAAAAAAGCTTTTGTTTTCCCATTTCTTTACCAAATAATTTTTGCTTTGCGTGCCAATGGGGGGAAGCTGTAAAAAGTCCCCGATCAAAGTACAGGAGGACTTTGCCAGGCTCATGGAGAAAAATACAGGGAGCAAGGGGGCCATGCTGATTTCATCAATAAATAGCGCGTCATAGTGGTTCGCTTGCAAATCGGAAGACATATACGCCATGGATAAAGTGGCCCCTACCACAGAGGCCTCCACTACAACCTGCCTGCGAAGCGTGCTAATCTGTCGTTTCAGTTCGTTTCTTTGCTGCTCTAGTTTGCTGATTTTTGAAGAAAGCCTTTGAAGTTCTCTTTCTAAAGCTGTTTCTGTTAGCCCAGTGGCTGCCAGCGCGGAGCGGAACGCTGACGCATCAGCTTGCGCCATTTTTTCTAGGTCGGAAAGCTCCAAAGCGAGAGCGGAGTGGTTACTGCGCAAATCTTTCATGCTAGATTGATTTTCCGCAAGGAAGTGTTCAAAACTATGAATCTGCTGTTGCGCCCATGCAATCTTCTCTTTGGTGCGCCTGGTTTGAAGTTTCTTGCGTTCCAGCCTGGAGAGTTCCGTTCGCCAGAAATGTAATGTGCTTTCCCCCTGTTCGTGTTTTAGGGTATAGTCTCGAAGCTGGTTTTCCTGTTGGCGAAACAGGTCTGCTTTTTTAGACAGAGCATGCTGCTTTTGCTGGTAGGCCTCTCTCAACACACCTATTTTGCGATAATCGGAATCCTTATTTTTCGTGATTTTTAGAGCTGCTTCTAGAGCGGCTATTTGATTTTGAATCGCATTTTCTTTTACCCGGATAATTTCATCTAAGGAGAGTAAGGGGTATTTTTCCAGTTGTGAAGCGCCCATTCGTACGAGATGCCCTTCTGTGTAAACGGGCTCGTTGTGAAGGAGGTCTGCTAACTCTTCCATAGCGCCATCCACCGCAGTGTTTGCGTGAGAAAGTAGTAGAACACGATGCCCTTGTTTCAGTTGCTCGTGGATGGCAATGGCAATGGTATGGGTTTTACCTGTGCCTGGAGGCCCCCAAATGATCGTGTCACCCTGAAAAGAGCGAATCACAGCAGCTTTCTGATAGGCGTTCACCTGGCTATATCCAGTTAAATCTGGGGCAGAGGTGGTGTGCGTGAGGAAATGTCCTTGAAATAGCCTGGCTGCCATTGCATATTGCTGATTGGCGCTGTGCAGACTCTCCTGAAAACATTGGAGAAGCTTTTTGGGCAAAGTGGTACGGTCCAGAAAAAGCGTGATTTCCTGGTCTACAGGCAGAGCATGAAAGGTCTTCAAAGTGATTTGATTGTTATTGGATGAGATGTATTCGCAGTCGAACTGGCTGGAATCTGTCACAAGCTTATAGACTGTGTTATCATGATGAGCAAAGGGCTGCTCTGTGTGAAACCGATAGATGTAAGAGCTGCTTTTCCTTGTTTGCAGTACACCTTGCGTTAGAAGGATATTGTTGTCCTTGGAATTTTTCAGCTCCTCAATTTCAATTTTTAGCGTTTCAATAAATTCGAGAATATAGTCCTTGGGAGCCATCTGGCCCTTTTCCATCATGGTGAATCACCTCATATTCCGGGAAGTCTGAAGCGAGAAATCAAACCACAAATTCAATACTGCAATTTTACCAAATTTTCCCAAGGTTCTCAACAGAAAAGAGAGATTTGCGCGAGTTTAGGCTATTATCACTTTCGTACTCCAGCAGATCAAAAAGTTTTTCCAATCTCGCTTTTTAATGAAATTCCTCAGCCAAGCACAAGAGGAAAGCTTCTCCCCTAGATATCCCCCAGCTTTGCGCGCAAATAGAACGGATAACGTCCCCGCCAAAGCAAGGCTTTTACAGGTATAAAAAATCGAGTACCCTTATGGGTACTCGACCTGGTGCAGGTGACAGGACTTGAACCTGCATGAACTTGCGCTCATATGGACCTGAACCATACGCGTCTGCCAATTCCGCCACACCTGCATTTTCAGTTGTCTGTTGAAACTTTCGTCTCAACGCTCAAATATTATAGCATTGAGAGAGCGCGTTGTCAACAGGTTTTTTGAAAAAATTCGGCTTTTTGGGCTTTACATGAATTTAACGCGGCGGGTTTCCTCCAAGGTCCGGAAAACTGCTTAACAATCTTGGGGAATTCGGGGAAGAGACTTTACATCCACTTTACATCCTGTGGTATAATATAACGCAGATTTCATGGAAATGCCATGGAAATCGAAACAAAGCCTCTTTATAATACCCGATGGTTCGATACGGACAGGAGAGTAATGTGAATGATCCAACGTGTGTTTTTTGATTTGGGCCTGACTCTGGCGGAAAGCGACGTCCCTGCCCGCTATGTGGAATACTTTGCTCAGATGGGGCGGCAGGTTTCCCCACAGGGCGCCCAGCGCGCATACCACTTGGCCAATAAGTATTTTATGCGGGAGCATCGAGGCGCTTTGGGTAAGGGCAACAAAGAGGTGCTGCGCCAGTTCCTGTACCGGGTGTGCGGGGAATTGAATATGCCCGAGCTGGGGGAAGGCTTGTATGAGCTGGCCTTGGCGGACCGCCGCCCTGCAAAGTGGACCGCCTTTCCCTTTACCAGGGAGGTCCTGCAGGACCTGCGGGCGCGCGGCCTGCGCACAGGGCTCATTTCCAACTGGGACCCCTCCTGCCGGAGCGTGCTGGAGCAAAACGGCCTGACCCCCTACCTGGACCCCATCGTGGTCTCCAGCGAGGTGGGGGTGGAAAAGCCGGACCGGCGCATCTTTGAAAAGGCGCTGGAGCTCTCGGGAGAGGATCCCCGGGAATGCCTCTATGTGGGGGATAACTATTACGATGACGGCGTGGGCGCCTCTCAAGTGGGAATGGCGTTCTGCATCTTGAATCCCCCGGAAAAGCTGGGCATCGAAGAGCTGGACCTGCCCTGGTGCGTGCCGGATATCCGCGGCGTAGCCGGTGTGGTAGACGCCCTCAACGGGGAGGACCCGGCTGTCTAAGAGAGTGCATCGCGTTTTGACGCGTTGTATTATAATAAGAAACGAAATGTTGAAAATCCCATGAAAAAGAAAACGAAGGAGAATGGATCATGCAGAAAAGAATCCTCAGCCTGATGCTGGCTCTGGCCATGATGATCACAGCTTTTGCGGGCTGTGGCGGGAATACCGGCAGCAGCAGCGAAAGCACCGCTTCCCAGTCCGCTGCCAGCGGCAGTTCGGAAAGCTCGGCCTCTTCTGAGGCTCAGTCCTCCCAGACCAGCCAATCCAGCGGCGAAGAGACCGTGGTGCGGATGAACATTGGCTCTGAGCCCGACAGCTTGGACCCCTGGCAGTCTGCCGCCTCTGACACCGAGGCCATTATGCACAACGTCTTCGAGGGCCTGTGCCTGTACGATGAAAACGGCGAGATCATCCCCGGCCTGGCCGAAAGCTGGGATATCTCTGAGGACGGCCTGACCTACACCTTCCACCTGCGGGAAGACGTCACCTTCCACAACGGCAAGCCCCTCACCTCCGCGGACGTGCTGTATACCTACAACAACCTGGCCGGCATGGGCGGGGAGAAGGCTGTGTCCAGCAAGTTTGAAAATGTGGAGAGCTTCGAGGCCACCGACGACTACACCTTCGTCATCAAGCTGAAAGAGCCCTCCGCCGGCTTCCTGTCCCTGAACATCATCGCCGTCCTCCCCGAAGGCTATGAGGACCAGGCCACTGCCCCTGTGGGCACCGGCCCCTTCAAGTTTGTGGAGTACACCCCTTCCCAGCGCATTGTGCTGGAAAAGAACGACGACTACTACGACCAGAACCGCATGGCCCAGGTGGACCGGGTGGAGTTCTACATCATGACCGACTCCGCCGCGGTGGTTTCCGCTCTGCAGTCCGGCACCCTGGACATCGCCTCCATCAGCGCGGATGACGCCGCCGTGCTGGAGGGCCAGTACGACATCTACAACTCCCCCCAGAACATGGTGCAGATCTTTGCCATGAACAACAGCGTGGCCCCCTTTGACGACGTGCGGGTGCGCCAGGCCATCAACTATGCCATCGACAAGGACCAGATCATCGACAGCGTGTTTGGCGGCTATGCCACCAAGCTGTATACCAACTTCAGCCCTGTGATGGGTGTGTACTACAACGAGGAGCTGGAAGGCTCCTACGACACCGATGTGGAAAAAGCCAAGGAGCTTTTGAAAGAAGCTGGCTATGAGGACGGCTTTACCTTCACCATCACTGCCCCCGCCAACTACCAGGCCCACATCGACACCGCCCAGATCATTGCCCAGCAGCTGCAGCAGGTGGGCATCACTGCCAACATCGAAACCATGGAATGGGCCACCTGGCTGGAGGATGTCTACGGCAATGCCCAGTATGAGGCCACCATTGTGGGCCTGACTGGCAAGCTGGACCCCGACGCTGTGCTGGGCCGCTTCAAGACCACCTACCCCAAGAACTTCTTCAAGTTCAGCAACGAAGAGTATGACCAGCTGATCACCAGCGCCCTCACTGAGCAGGACGAGCAGACCCGGATCGACGACTATAAGCGCTGCCAGGAGATCCTCACCGAGCAGGCCGCGGCCGCGTTCATCAGCGACCCCAACCTGGTGGTGGCTTGCCGGAAGGACCTGAAGGGCTACACCTTCTACCCGGTCACCTTCCACGACATGACCAAGCTGTATTACGAGGGCTGATTCCCCTCTGAAGTGATGAAAGCGGCCGCCTCCCACCGGGTGGGAACGGCGGGAGGCAACAAAGAAACGCGCGCAAGGCACAAGGGGCGCGCCGGGACCAGCGGACCGGCGGGCTCCTTCCGCCTGTAACAGCGCAGGGAAAGGAACCGATCGCGTATGGCCTATTACATCCGAAAAGTGGCGGGCTTTCTCGTCACCCTGTTCCTGGTGTCCATCCTCACCTTTGCGGTGTTCCAGATCCTGCCGGGGGACCCGGCGCTGGTCATTCTGGGTGTGGACGCCGACCCGTTGCAGATTGAGCAGCTCCATCAGGAAATGGGCATCGACCAACCCATCCACATCCGCTTCTTAAGCTGGATCGGCGGCGTGCTGCAGGGGGACCTGGGCACCTCTTACCGGTATCACCAGCCTGTCTCAAGCTTGATCGGGAACGCCTTCGGCGTGACGGTGCAGCTGGCCCTGTTCGCCTTGGTGCTCACCGCGGTGGTGGGCATTCCCGTGGGGATTTGGCTGGCCCATCACAGCAAAAAGCCCTATGCCATGCCAGTGTCCCTTCTCTCCCAGCTGGGGCTTTCTGTGCCGGCATTCTGCTTCTCCGTGCTGCTGATCAACATTTTCTCTGTGCAGCTGGGCTGGCTGCCCTCTATGGGTTACACGCCCTTTACCCAGGACCCCGCCGCCTGCCTGAAAAGCCTGACCCTGCCCTCGGTGGCCATTGCCTTTGGCTCGGCGGCGGTGCTCATCCGCTATGTAAAGGTCAGCGTGATGGAGCAGGAGCGCCAAGACTATGTAAAGACCGCCCAGAGCAAGGGCGTGCCCTCCCGAAGGATTTTGAACGGCCATGTGCTGCGCAACTCCCTCATTCCGGTGCTGACCATCTTTGGCATGACCATTACGGATGTGCTGGGCGGCAGCATCATCATTGAGAACGTGTTTTCCCTGCCTGGCATTGGGCGGCTGATCTCCTCCTCCATCAACTCCCGGGACCTGCCTCTCATCCAGGGCCTGGTGCTGTACCTGGCCATTATTGTGGTGCTGTGCAACTTTGTGGTGGATGTGCTCTACTCCGTCATTGACCCGCGCATCCGGCTGAAGTAAGAAGGGAGGGACCACCTTGCGATTCCGTGAGATCTTAAAAAAATGCCTGCACAATAAGAGCTTTATCACCGGCTCCTGCATGATTGGGCTGATGCTCCTCATTATGGTGGTGGGCTTCTTTTACCTGCCCTATGACCCCGATGCCATGGACACCCCCAACAAATTGCAGTTCTTTTCCGCGGCCCACCCCTTGGGCACCGACCAGTTTGGCCGGGATATCCTCAGCCGCATTATGGAAGGCACCCGGGTGTCCTTCCTGGTGGGCGCCCTGACCGTGGTTTTCGGCCTGGTTGTGGGCGGCACCATTGGGTCCATCGCCGGGTATTACGGCGGCAAGATCGACGAGGTCATTATGAAGCTGATCGACACCCAGATGGCCTTTCCCGGCGTGCTGCTTGCCCTGATGCTCATTGCGGTGTTTGGCAACAGCCTGCAGAATTTGATCCTGGCCCTGGGGGTTATGTCCATCCCCCGGTTCGCCCGCATCTCCCGCAGCGGATTTATCAAGTATCGCGACGCGGAGTTCATCAAGGCGGCCCGCTCCCGGGGCGCTGGGGACGGCCGCATTATCTTCCTGCATATCCTGCCCAATATTGTGCCAGAGCTGATCGTCACCAGCTCCTTGGGCTTTGCCGGCGCTGTGATGAGCGAGGCGGGGCTTTCTTACCTGGGGCTGGGCATTCAGCCCCCCACCCCCAGCTTTGGCAAAATGCTCAGCGAAGCCCAGGCGGAAATCCTCCAGGCGGGCTGGTATGTGCTGGTGCCCGCGGTTGCCATCACCCTGCTGGTGATGGGCTTTAATCTCATCGGCGACGCTCTGCAGGAGGTGACTCAGCATGGCAGATAAAAAGCAGCCTGTGCTCTCCATTGAAAACTTGACCATGGACTTTGAACTGGGGAAAACCTGCCATGCGGTGCGGGACACCAGCGTGCGCATCGAGCCCGGCGAAATGGTGGCCCTGGTGGGGGAATCCGGCTGCGGCAAGACCATGACCGCCCTGGCGGCCATTGGCCTGCAGCCCCGGAACGCAAAGATCCCCCAGGGCAAGATCCTGTTCGACGGCTCTGAGCTGCGGGGCCTTACAGAGGACCAGTGGAACCAATACCGGGGCCGGAACATCGCCATGATCTTCCAGGAGCCCATGACTGCCCTGAATCCCCTGATGAAGGTGGGCAGGCAGATTGCGGAGAACGCCCGCATCCATGGGGCCTCGAAAGAGGAGGCCAAAAGGCGCGCCCTAGAGGTCATGGGCCAGGTGGGCTTGCCCGACGTAGAGCGCCTTTATAACGAATACCCCCACCGGCTCTCCGGCGGCATGCGCCAACGGGTGATGATCGCCATGGCTCTGGTCAACCAGCCGGAGCTCTTGATTGCCGACGAGCCCACCACCGCCCTGGACGTGACCATCCAAGCCCAGATTATGGAGCTTATCCGGCAGATGAACCGGGAGATGGGCACCGCCGTTCTGCTGATCTCCCACGACCTGGGGGTGATCCGCCAGATGTGCACCCGGGTGTACATTATGTATGCCGGCCGTGTGGTGGAGAGCGGTGAGACCAAAGAGGTGCTGGCCCATCCCCTGCATCCCTATACCAAAGGGCTGATTGCCTCCATCCCCTCCCTGGAGAAGCGGGGCCAGCGGCTCTCCTCCATCCCCGGCACGGTGCCGGCGTTGGAGGACCGCTCTGAGCACGGCTGCCCCTTTTACAACCGCTGCTCCAAGCGCCGGGAGATCTGTGAAAAGGAAACGCCCCCCATGGTGGTCCACAAAGGCCACATGGCGCTGTGCGTGGACGCAAAGGAGGAATTGGGACTGTGAGCGCGACAGAGAAAAAGGCCCTCCTTCTGGAGATCCGGGGCCTGACAAAGGAGTTCCGCCAGGGCAAGGACCGTGTCATGGCCGTGCACAAGATCGACCTGGACATTCAAAAGGGAGAGGTCTTTGGCCTGGTGGGGGAATCCGGCTGCGGCAAGTCCACCTTTGGGCAGATGCTGGTCCACCTGCTGGACCCCACCTCCGGCACCATCCGGCTGGAGGGGAAGGACATCACCCGCCCGCCCCGCCGGGAGCGGAAGGACCTGTGCAAGCGGATGCAGATTGTCTTCCAGGACCCCTACTCCTCCATCGACCCCAACAAGACCATCGGCTGGCTCATTGAAGAGCCTTTGAAGATCCACGGCATTGGAAAGACCAAGCAGGAGCGGGCCGAGAAGGTCAGCCAGGTGTTAAAGGCCGTGGGGTTGGATGAAAGCTACCGCACCCGCTGGCCCAACGAGCTCTCCGGCGGCCAGCGCCAGCGGGTGGCCATCGCCATCGCCCTGATCTTGGACCCGGACTTCGTGGTCTGCGATGAGCCCGTCTCCGCTTTGGACGTTTCCGTCCAGGCCCAGGTATTAAACCTGCTGCTGGACCTGCGGAAAGAGTTCGGTTTAACGTATCTGTTCATCTCCCACGATTTGAACGTGGTTTCCTATGTGTCCGACCGCATCGGCGTGATGTACCTGGGGAACCTGGTGGAGCTGGGGGACGGGGAGGCCATCTCCCAAATGCCCCTGCACCCTTATACAGAAGCGTTGTTCTCTGCCTCTATGGAGGTGGAGGGCGACCGGGAGCGCATCATCCTTTCCGGGGACCTGCCCAGCCCGGCCCATCCCCCGGCTGGGTGCCCCTTCCACACCCGGTGTTTTGCCTGCACGGACCGGTGCAAGACGGAAAAGCCCCTGCTGCGGGAGTTTGAGGGCGGGCGGTTCTGCGCCTGCCACCGGGTGGAGGAACGCACCGGCCTAAAGCCGGTATCCCAGAATACAACCAGCAAGGAGGGAACAGCGGAATGAAGACCGTAGTCCTTTCGGATATCCATGTGGATATCAACCGGGAGCACCCTGTGGCACAGGAGTTTGCCCGGTATATCAAAGAGCAGGACGCCCGCCTGGCCATCATTGCCGGGGATGTGAGCGAGACCCAGCAGGAGACCCTGGATACCCTCAACACCATCGAGCAGCTCTCTGGGACGCGGGTGCTGTTTGTGCCCGGAAACCACGACCTGTGGGGCCCTCCCGGCGACCCGGACCAGATTGCCGCCATCTATGACCGCTATGTTCAGGACGAACACTGCCTCTGCGGCCGGGACGTGGTGCTGGGGGACACGGTGGTCATCGGCGATGTGGGCTGGTATGACTACTCCTTTGGCAGCGGCCGATACTCCTTCGAGGAGTTTGAGAAGATGTCCCTGGCGGGCCGCACCTGGCAGGACTCCCTGCGCAACGCCTGGACCCGTGACAACCTGGGCCGCACCCAGTGGATGCTCTCCCGGCTGGAGGCCCGCCTGGCCGCCTATCCGGATAAGCAGCTGGCGGTGGTGACCCACATGCTGCCGGTCAAGGACTTCACCGTGCCCGCGGAGATGGCCAACTGGTCCTACTTCAACGCCTTTTTGGGTTCCCGAAAGTTTGGGGAGCTGTACCGCCGCTACCCGGTGAAAGCCGCCGTCTGCGGCCACGTCCACTACCGCCGCAGTTTTGACAGGGACGGCATCCACTGGATGTGCCGCTGCCTGAACTACCACAGCGAGTGGCGTCCCCAAGATGGGGAGACCCTGCGGGAACAGATTGAGAAAGCGGCGGAGGTCATCGAGCTGTGAGCGCCTTTTTCATCGCCGACACCCACTTTGGGGACGGGAACATCCTGCGCTATGAGAACCGGCCCTTCGCCACAGTGGAAGAGATGGACCAGGAACTCATCCGCCGCTGGAACGAGAAGGTAGGGGAGGGGGATACCGTCTTCCATCTGGGGGATTTTTCCGCCCGGGGGGAAGAGGAGGACCGGGCCATCCTCGCCCGGCTGCGGGGCAGGAAAGTGTTGGTGCTGGGCAACCATGACCGGCACCGTGCCCCGGCGCAGTGGCGCTCTTTGGGATTTGAAGAGGCCGTTCCCTGGCCCCTGGTGTGGGAGGGGTTCTTCCTGCTCTCTCACGAGCCGCTGTATATCAACCGGAACATGCCCTACGCCAACGTGTTCGGCCATGTCCACGGCAACCCTGCCTACCGGGACGCGAGCGCCCGCAGCGTGTGCGTGTCCGTAGAGCGCACCGGGTTTGCCCCGCTCTCCTTTGAAGAGCTGCGGGAGCGCTTGGGCCAGGAAAACGAAAGCGTATAACCAAACGCCTTGTGCGAGTTGTTTTCATAGCTGTGGCCGCCCTTGGGGCGGCTTTTTCTTTGTTGACTTAAAGAAAGGTTTAGGTGCTATAATAAAAGCGAAAACCGCGAAGCGGCGTAAAAGTTTTGCCAGCTTTTTCAAAAGCTGCGGAGCGCGAGGCAGAGCCTCGCGGCCTTCAAGAGCGGCGCAGCCGCGCAGAAGAGAACCTAGGGAAACAGTGGCCCCCGGCCACGCCTTTCCCGGACGGGAAGCGCACAACCCCGCCATCCCCGCAGACAGCAAGAAACAGACCGGAAAAAGCGGAGATTTGCCCCTGCTTTCCTACAATTTTATGCGGCTGCACCGCTTTTTCGGGCGTGGCATTTTGAAAAAGCCGGTCTCGCTTGCTGGCTGTCCCACCGGGACGCGGCGCCGCAAAACTTTCCCCTTCGCGGGATTGCCCTGTTTTGCCTTCTATCTTTTTCAGAAAGGACGTGCTTGTATGCAAACTGTCACCCTGGGCCGCACCGGCATCACTGTGAACAAGAACGGCTTTGGCGCTTTGCCCATCCAGCGTGTCTCCGCCGACTACGCCGGGATGCTCCTGTGCAAAGCCTACAACGCCGGCATCACCTATTTCGACACCGCCCGTTCCTACTCCGACAGCGAGGAGAAAATGGGCCTGGCCCTTTCCGACGTGCGGGGGAACATCATCATCGCCACCAAGACCCCTTCCACCACTGTGGAGGGCTTCTGGCAGGATTTGGAGACCAGCCTGCGCCTGCTCAAGACTGACTACATCGACGTGTACCAGTTCCATAACCCGGCCTTCTGCCCCAAGCCCGGCGACGGCACCGGCCTGTACGAGGCCATGGAGGAGGCCAAGCGCCAGGGGAAGATCCGGTTTATCGGCATCACCAACCACCGGCTGGGCGTGGCGGAGGAGGCCGCCGCCTCCGGCCTGTATGACACCTTGCAGTTCCCCTTCTGCTACCTGGCCACGGACCGGGACATCGCCCTGGTGAACCTGTGCAAGGAGAACAACGTGGGCTTTATCTCCATGAAGGGCCTCTCCGGCGGGCTGATTACCAACTCCGCCGCGGCCTACGCCTGGCAGGCGGAGTTCGACAACGCCCTGCCCATCTGGGGCGTGCAGAGGGAGAGCGAGCTGGACGAGTTCATCTCCTACATCGAAAATCCCCCCAAGATGGATGGGGAGCTGAAAGCCGTCATCGAGAAGGACCGGAACGAGCTCATCGGCAACTTCTGCCGGGCCTGCGGCTACTGCATGCCCTGCCCCGCGGGCATCGTTATCAACCAGTGCGCCCGCATGAGCCAGCTTATCCGCCGCAGCCCCTCCGCCGGCTGGCTTACCCCCGAGAGCCAGGCCATGATGATGAAGATTGAGGACTGCCTCCACTGCGGCCAATGCAAGAAAAAATGTCCCTACGGCCTGGATACCCCCACTCTGCTTCAGCAGAATTTGGAGGACTATAAGAACATCCTGGCGGGGAAGGTACAGGTGTAACGCCTTTCCTCACAGAGTTTCTGGATATGAGAAAGGGAGATGCCTGCCATGATTCGCTGCGTGGATACCTTTTCAGAGATTCCCGCGCTGTTTCCAAGGGGCGTGTTTGAGCTTGCCGCTTGGCGGGCATATGCCCAGGCCCACTTTGGAAGCGGCGCTTCCCTCTTTTCCCTGCTGAATCCCGCTTGTGGAAGGACAAAAGCCAGGGGCGCCCCAAAAGGGGCGCCCCTGGCTGCTTCTTTATGCGTTACAGCTCGTAAACAGACCCATCGCTGGAGAAGGTCATCTGGCCGCCCAGCACGGCTTTGGCGGCGGCCAGTTCTCCTTCCCGGTCGTTGAGAATCTCCAATCCGTGGTGGTAGAAGACCACTGTTCCAAAAGAGGAGCCGGAGTCCTTCAGCTCCTGGCAGAGCTGCGAGGCCCGGTGGTGGCCCGTCTCCAGAAAGACCAGGTCCGCCCCCTCCAGAGGGGGAAGAATCTCGGAAAGATCCCGGAAATCCCCGGAGAAGAATACCTTTTCCCCTCGGCCTCCAACAGGAAGGAGTAGCTCAGCCAGGGCTGGCCAGGGGCGGGCTCTCCCAGGTGGAAGTTGTGGAACGCGGTGAGCGTCACCCCGTCTTGGCGGTAGGCCACCCCGTCCCGCAGGAGGTGGGGCTCCAGGCGGAAGACGGTTTCATAGTGGCCCTCGCTGGCCAGCAGCATGGCCCGGATGCCCGCATATACCGCCAGGTCCGGCAGGTGGACTTGAATGCTCCTGTCCCGCATGGCCGCCTCATTTTCGGGAGAGAGCGTGCAGAGCTTGCGGAAGTTCCACAGCAGGTGGGGCAGGCCGCCCACATGGTCCATGTGGGTGTGGGTGATGAAGATGGCTTCTGCCTTTTTCTGGTCAATGCCCAGCAGGTGGGAGGAATAGCCGCAGTTCTCTCCCGCGTCGATAAAAAACAGCCTTCCACCGGTCTCCACGGCCACCGAGGTCTGGTGGCAGCCCGGATAGGGCTCGGTGCCGGAGCAGCTTCCCAATACAGTCAATTTCATAGAGAACACCCTTTCCCCAATCTGTTTTTACCAGCATACCACAGGCGGGGAAAAAAGTCACGGGAAAAGGAAAAAGTGGTGGCAACTTTCCGCAAATGATGCTACAATGACTTCATACGGCCCGCTTGGGCGGGCAGAAGGAGGATGTTTGCATGCTTTTGACAGGATGGGGCGGCCTGCCCCTGATTACGGGAGGACAGAGCAGGGCCATCAACGGGGAGAACCCCCGGGGCGAAAAAGGGAGGGGCGGAACGGCCGCCAGCAATTTGGGGCCTTCCCGGAAGGGCTCTCCCTGCCTGAGCGAGATTCAGTCCGGGGAGACCGCCGTGCTGGGAGAGATTGAGGGCCCCGGCGTCATCCAGCACATCTGGATCACCGTGACGGACCGGACCTCGGACGCGGACTGCTTCGTGCTGCGGGACCTGGTCTTCCGCATCTATTGGGACGGGGAGGAGAAGCCCTCGGTAGAGGCGCCCCTGGGGGACTTTTTCTGCTGCGGCTTCGGCCAGGGCTGCCTTGTAAACTCCCTGCCCATGGTGGTGGCCCCCAACCGGGGCTTTAACTGCTACTTCCCCATGCCCTTCCAGAAGGGCGCCAAGATCACCGTGGAAAACCAGCATAAAAACCCGGTGCCGGCGTTTTTCTTCCAGATCGACTACTGCCTGCAGGAAGTGCCGGAAAACGCCGGGTACTTCCACGCCCAGTGGCGGCGCCAGCGGCTGACGGAAAAGGCCAGGGACTATGTGGTGCTGGACAACGTCCATGGCCGGGGGCAGTATGTGGGCACCTATCTGGCCCTGACCACCCTGGAGCGCTACTGGTGGGGCGAGGGGGAGATGAAGTTCTACATCGACGGAGATGAGGAGTACCCCACCATCTGCGGCACGGGCACCGAGGACTACTTTGGAGGGGCCTGGAGCTTTGCCAACCAGGTGGACGGCAGGACCGTGGAGCAGACCTACTGCACGCCCTTTTTGGGGTATCCCTTCTACTCCCACCACGACACCACCGTCCACAACAACTACCACAACGACGACTGCCCGCCCATGCGGGGCTTTTACCGCTGGCACATCCCGGACCCCATCCACTTTGAGGAGGATATCCGGGTGACCCTGCAGCAGATCGGCGTCTGCCACCGGGGGCTCTTCGAGCGCCAGGACGACGTGGCCACAGTGGCTTACTGGTATCAGGATAAGCCCTACACCGATTTCCCGCCCCTGCCGGAAAAGGAGGAGCGCTGGCCCCGGTAAGCCTTAGAAGGGCTCAGGGGAGAGCGCGCTCCTTCCCAGTTTATTATGGGTTATGCCCTGTGCTTTTACAGGGCCCCTTCCTTGTGATTTTTTCGTCATTGTACAGAAGGGAAAGAGTCTCTGTCAAGATAAAACCAATAGATTTTAGGAGGGGTTTTTTATGAAAATCGCAGTTACCTATGAAAACGGCCAGGTGTTCCAGCACTTCGGCCACACGGCCCAGTTCAAAATTTATGAGGCTCAGGAGGGCCGGGTGGCCTCCTCTCAGGTGGTGGATACCAACGGCTCCGGCCACGGGGCCCTGGCGGGCTTTTTGCAGGCCCAGGGCGTGGACACCCTCATCTGCGGCGGCATTGGCGGCGGCGCCAAAACAGCCCTGGCCCAGGCGGGCATCCAGCTGTACGGCGGCGTCACCGGCAGCGCTGACCAGGCTGTGGAGGATTTGCTGGCGGGCAGGCTGGTTTTCCTGCCGGACGTGCTTTGCAGTCACCATGGGGAGGGCCACGGCGAAGGCCACTCCTGCGGGGAGCACGGCTGTGGAGAGCACGGGTGCCACGCCTAAAGAGCACAGAAAAAGGCCGCCCTTGGGGGCGGCCTTTTTCTGTGCTCTATTGCCTGCTCATGCCTGGGCAGTTTGCTCTTCCTCTTTTCCATGGAAGGGCAGAAGGGGGGTGGCCTTCCCCACGCAGGTCAGGGAGAGGCGGTGCATGGCCCGGGTGCAGGCCACATACAGCAGGTTCCGGTCAAAGTCCGTGTGATAAGTCTCCCCGTCCACCTGGGGCAGCAGCACCTGGTCGAACTCCAGGCCTTTGGACATCTGGATGGAGAGCACCGTGGCCCCGTTGTGGAAGGCGCTGCTCTCTGGGGTGATAAGCTCCACCCCGGCACCCCGGGCCTTCAGCTTCTCATAGAGCTCTTTGGCGGCGGAATTGGTGCGGGTGACGATGCCCATGGCGTTGTATTTTCCCTGGTGGAAGGCCTCCACTTGGCGGCAGATTTCCACAAGCTCCTCTTCCTCCGTGGAAAATTCCAACAGCTCTGGGGCGGGGCCGTGGCGTTCCACCGCTTGGAAATCCGCCTGCTTCACGATCTGCTTGGCAAAGTGGATGATCTCCCAGGTGGAGCGGTAGCTCTTTTCCAGGCGCATCAGGGTGGAGCCCTCATAGAATTGGTGGAGCTCCTCCAGGGAATAGGGGCAGTTGGGGTTGATGGACTGGCTGAAGTCCCCCAAGATGGTCTTGGGACATTGGAACAGCCGGTTGAGCACCGCGTATTGGATGGGGCTGTAATCCTGCATCTCGTCGATGACCAGGTGCTTGATGAGCCGGCTCTCCTGCAGCCCGGTGAAAGCCGCCTGCAGATAGAGGTAGGGGTAGACGTCGTTCCACTCCAGCACGCCCTTTTGGAAGGGTTTATACAGCTTGGCCCGTTCCTTGCCCAGCTGGCGGAAGAAAGCCCGGTAGGCCGAAAGGGTGGTTTTCATGGCCAGCATCTTCCGCAGTGCCTGGAAAATGCGGTTGCGGTGGGGCGGTTCTTCCTCCCGCAGGAATTCGTTCTCCAGCCGGGAGTGGATGTCGTCGGCCACCATTTCCAGCCGCTTCATCAGGGGGAAGCGCTTGTACACGTCCACCCGTCCCTGAATCCACTCCGCGGGCACCGTCCAGTCCTTGTACTCGTAGTTTTTAGCTTGGAAAGCAAGCTGAGGAAGCCGGGCGATGAAATCATCCATCAGCTGCACGAATTCCACGGTGGACTTGAAGCGCACCCGCTGCTCCCAGGCGGGGTCGTCCGTCTCCAGGGGGTCCCGGCTGCCCACAAAGTCTACCCCGTCCTCCAGCTGCACCAGGGCCAGGTCCTCCAGGCTGGCCTCGAAGATGGGCTCCTCGCCCAGTTCTGGCAGCACGTTGGCGATGTAGTTGCCAAACACCTTGTTGGGAGAGATGATGGTGACGTTCTGGGCCTTGATGGTGTTGCGGAACCGGTACAGCAGAAAGGCCACCCGGTGCAGGGCAATGCTGGTTTTTCCAGAGCCCGCCACACCCTGGATAATCATGGTGTGGGCCTTCTCATCCCGGATGATCTGGTTCTGCTCTTTCTGGATGGTGGAGATGATGGACTTCATCTTCTCATCGGAGGTGTGGGCCAGCTCCTGCTGGAGGATGTCGTCCTGGATGTTTTGAGAGCTGTCAAAGGCGTACTCCATCTCGCCGTTTGTAATTTTAAACTGGCGCTTCAAGGTGAGGGCGCCCTCCGTGTGGCCCTGGGGGGCGTCGTAGAAGGCGGGGCCCAGCTCAAAGTCGTAGAACATGCTGGCCACCGGGGAGCGCCAGTCGATGACGTAGAGCTGCTGCTGGTAACGGAAGGCGTAAAGCCCGATGTAATAGGGGTTTGCGAGCTCCTCCCCCTGGGGGCGGAAGTCGATGCGGGCGAAATAGGGAGAGGCTTTTGTCTTTTGCAGCCGGTCCCGGTACACCACCGCAGAGGCGCCCCGGTTGTCGATCTGCCCCATAAGCATGCGGGTCTGGAACATCTCCTTGGGGTCGCCCTCACCGTGGGTGCTGGCTATGTATTCCTGCGCCTCCCGGTACTCCTCGTCCATTCTCTCCACAGAGAGCTGGGCCTCTTCCAACTCTGCGTTGACCATTTTCAAAATGTCCGCCAGGTGGGCAAGCTCCTCCGGTGGGATGGCTTGCTGCGGCTGTTTTTCCTGTTCCATTAGGGCGGCCTCCTTTGCTGTTTGCTATTTCAGTGACAATAGAAAGTATAGCAGAAAATGAAAAAAAGACTAGACTTATTTTTCTGGCTGTGGTATGTTATATACTAGATGTACCCAAAAAGGGATTTTTGGGGCCTCTGAAAAAGAGAAAAGGGTCAGCGTAAGGCCGCCTGGCGGTTGCCGGGGGCACAAGGCTGCTGGATGGGATAGGTGGAAGCGGCGGCAAGCCGCTTTTTTCTTTTCCCTGGCCGGCGGCCCGGGCCTGCGCGGCCATTCCATAAAAAATGTAAGAAAGGGGGCGGCGCTTGTGGGAAAGCGGGTCCTTATCACCTGCTGCACGCCCTATCAGCTGCTGGTGGCTGCCCAGGTGCTTTACGCCTATTACCCGGATTGCCAGGCCGACCTGATCGTCACCGACCAGATGAGCGGCTCCCGGAAGGTCTTCGAGGCCTGCCGGGATTCCGGCCGGTTTGGCCATGTGTACTATTTGGAGGAAAAGCGCCTGAACAACCTTCCCCGGGGGGAGAACCTGAAAAACATCGTAAAGGGGGCGCTTTTCCCCCAGGGCCTGCTGGAGGACTTTCTGCGCCTGGAGCAGGCCTATGACGTGTTCCTCTTCTCCAACATCTCCCTGATGAACCAGTACCTGATCCTGGGGCTGAAGCGGAAGAACCCCCAGGTGCGGTGGTTCCTGTTCGAGGACGGGGCCAGCACCTACTCCAGCCAAGTGGGGGGGCTGGTGCTCTCCGCCTCCCCAAAGGTGCGCATGCAGCTTTACGCCGTACAAAAGCTCTCAGGGGTGTATCTCTTCCACCCGGAGGAGCTCTCCTGGAAGGCTCCCTGCCCGGTGTACGGCCTGCCGGGGAAGTACGCGCCGGAGACGCTGGCCTTCCTGAACCGGGCCTTTCAGTATGACAGCATGCCGGACCGCTACGACCGGCCGGTGCTGTTCTTTGAGGAGTCCTACCCCTGCGACGGGGTGGAGATTGGGGACGTGGCCCTGATGGACCGGGTGGCGGAGCTGGTGGGGAAGGAGAACATCTTTGTGAAGATCCACCCCCGCAACCGGGAGAACCGGTTTGAACAGGCGGGCTACGCCACCAACCGGGATACCGCCATGCCCTGGGAGCTCATTGTCCTGAACAGCTCTTTCGAGCGCACCCTGTTTATGACCGTGGGCTCCTCCGCCGCCACCAACCCCTATACCATCTTTGGAATCCCCGCCAAGGTGGTGTTCCTCTGCGAACTGGTGGAGGACAAGTCCAAGCTGCGCAACGGCGTGCTGGACCAGACCAAGAAAGTCTGCCGGGACCGGCCAGACCTGTTCTTCTTCCCCAAGACCTGGGAGGAAGCAGAGGCCCTCATCCCCCGGCTGCTGAAGGAAAACCGGGGATAAGGCCCCGTCTCTGTGGAAAGCTAAGGAGGAATTTACAGATGAAAACTGTGGCTGTTGTGCCCATGAAGTTGAATAACCGCCGTCTGCCCCAAAAGAACACCAAACCCTTTACCAACGGCAAGCCCCTGTGCTGGTACATCCTCTCCACCCTGCTGCAGGTGCGGGGCGTGGAGGAGGTCTACGTCTATTGCAGCAACCCGGAGATCCAGGAGTTCCTGCCGGAAGGGGTGAAGTACCTCCGCCGGGGGGAGGACCTGGACCAGGACACCACCAAGATGAACGAGGTGCTGCAGCGCTTTGCCGCCGATGTGCCTGCCGACGTGTATGTGATGACCCACACCACCGCCCCCTTTGTGAAGAGGGAGTCCATTGAGAAGGGGCTGGATGCGGTGCTCAGCGGGGAGTACGATTCCGCCTTTGCCGTGAAGGAGCTGCGGGACTTCCTGTGGAAGGACGGCAAGCCCTTCAACTACCAGCTGGACGCCATCCCCCGCACCCAGGACCTGCCCCCCCTCTATGAGGAGACCAGCGGGTTCTACATCTACAAAGCCGGGGTGATGACAGAACTGGGCCGCCGCATCGGCGACAGGCCCAAACTCATCACCGTCAGCGAGGTGGAGAGCTGCGATATCGACGAGGCTGAGGATTTCTACATCGCCGACGCCATCTACAACTACCAGCTGCAATTTGGAAAGGGGGAGACCCAGTGAAGGAGATCCGCGTATTGGACTGCACCCTCCGGGACGGGGGCTACTGCAACGACTGCCAGTTTGGCTTTGAGAACACCAAGTTCATCATCGACAGCCTGCTTCGGTCCGGGGTGGACATCATCGAGTGCGGCTTCCTCACCCAAAAGGTGGCGTACAAGCAGGGCGTGACCCGCTTCAACACCCTGGAGCAGGTGAAGGAGGTGCTCCCCCAGGACCGCCAGGGCAAGACCTTCGTCATCCTGATGGACTACGGCGCCTGTGATGTGGAGACCATCCCCGACTGGGACGGCTCCTCCGTGGACGGCATCCGGGTGACCTTCCACAAAAAGGACATGCTGCCCGCTCTGGAGCAGTGCCGCCGCTTGAAGGAAAAGGGGTACAAGACCTTTCTGCAGCCCATGGTGGCCCTGCGCTACACAGACGCGGAGTACTTGGAGCTCATCCGCCTGGCCAATGAAGTGGGCCCCTACGCCTTCTATTTGGTGGACAGCTTTGGCACCATGAAGCGCAAGGACATGCTCCGGTTCTTCTACATGATCGAGCACAACCTGCGGGAAGACATTGTCATTGGGTTCCACTCCCACAACAACCTGCAGCTGGCCTACGCCAACGCCCAAACCTTGGTGGACCTGCAGACCAGCCGTTCCCTCATCCTGGACTCCAGCATTATGGGCATGGGGCGGGGAGCCGGCAACCTGAACAGCGAGCTGTTTTTGGAATACCTCAACGACAACGCTGGGGGGCAGTACCGGGTCAAGCCCCTGCTGCGGGTCATTGACCGGGTGCTGAATGACTTTTACCAGCAGAACCAGTGGGGATACTCCCTGCCCAACTACCTTTCCGCCAGCCACAACGCCCACCCCAACTACGCCCTATTCCTCACGGAGAAGAACACCCTCACGGTGGAGGATATTGATAAGATCTTCGACGCCATGGCTCCGGAAAAGCGGGGCAGCTTTGACCGGTCCTATGCCCAGGAGCTGTACCTGCAGTATATGGAACGGAACGGGGGCGGGGCTTCCCTGGCCCAGCTGAAAGAGGCCCTCTCTGGCAAGCGGGCCCTGGTCATCGCCCCGGGGAAAAGCGCCGGGGTGGAGGCAGAGAAGATCGCCGCCTTCGCCGGGGAGGAGAATGTGGTCTCCATCGGCGTGAACTTCGATTACCCTGGCTGCCGGACGGACTATATCTTCCTGAGCAACCTGCGCCGCCAGGAGGAGCTGGGCGCGGGGAAGGAGGAGCGGCTCATCGTCACCTCCAACATCCCGGAGAAAGGGGCCCGCTGCCGGGTGGATTACGCCTCTTTGCTGAACCCGGTGGACGCTGTGAAGGACAACGCCGGGCTGATGCTCCTCAAGCTCTTGATCCAGCTGGGGGTGAAGGAGATCTGGCTGGCGGGCATGGACGGCTACTCCCACATTGCCAGCGAGAACTATGCCCAAGAGGACATGCGCATGACCGCCAAGGTCCAAACCCTGGACGCCATGAACCAGGGCATGTGCCAAGTGCTGCGGGAGCTTTCCCAGCAGGCGGACATTCGCTTTTTGACCACGCCCAAGTATGTGACCCTTGGGTAATTTGGGAAAGGGGAAGATAAAAATGACCCAACAGGAACGGGTGGCCCGCTGTGTTGCCGCCATTCGGGAAAAGACAGGGTTCGCGCCCCGCACGGCGCTCATCCTGGGCTCCGGCCTGGGGGCCTTTGGAGAGCGCCTGCGCTTAGAGGCGGCGGTGGAGTACAAGGACCTCCCCGGCTTTCCTGTGTCCACGGTGCCGGGTCACCAGGGAAGGTTCCTCTTCGGCTTTGCGGGGGAGGAGCCGGTGGTGGCCATGCAGGGCCGGGTCCACTACTACGAGGGCTATCCCATGGAGGACGTGGTGCTGCCCACCCGGGTTATGGCGGCCCTGGGCGCCCAGCGCCTGGTGCTGACCAACGCCGCGGGAGGCATCGGCCCGGACCTGGCCCCGGGGGACCTGATGCTGCTGACGGACCACATCGCCAGCTTTGTGCCCTCCCCGCTGATCGGGCCCAACGAGGAGGCCTTTGGCCCCCGGTTCCCGGATATGACGGCGGTGTACTCCCCCCGGCTGCGGGAGAAGGCCCTGGCCGCGGCGGAGAGGCGGAACATCCCCCTAAAGCAGGGGGTCTACTTGCAGACCACGGGCCCGCAGTACGAGACCCCGGCGGAGATCCGCATGTTCGCCGCCCTGGGGGCCAATGCCGTGGGCATGAGCACCGCCTGCGAGGCCATCGCCGCCCGGCACCTGGGGCTGGAGGTCTGCGGCATCAGCTGTGTCACCAATCTGGCCGCCGGGCTGGGAGGGGAGCCCCTCTCCCATGCCGAGGTCCAGGAGACCGCCGACAGGGTGGCCCAGCAGTTCCAAGACCTGGTGTGGGAGCTGCTCTCCACCATAGAAGAGTGAAAAATCCCCTCGAAGCTGTGAACCGATTTCTGGACCGGTCCGCGCGGCTTCGAGGGGTGTTTTATTGAGGTGGGCGGGTCCGCTGCTTGAAGTACCGGATGCCCCACACCAGGAAATAGATCACCAAAAGGAGCAGGTACAGTAAAAAGCACAGCCAAAGCCCCTGGACCAGGAGGATCAGCGCCAGGGAGGGGGCATTGCCCAGCCGCCACAGGGCCAAGGCGGCGAAAACCACCAGCTCCACCGGCAGGAGAAACAGCCAGAGCCGCCGTTTGAGGAGTTCCCTCAGGGAGGGCGCGGTGGGGGCGGACGCCGCCGGAGCGGAGGGTTCTTCCTTGGGGACGGGGCCCTCCAGCCCTCGGGCTGGGTCCAGCAGGATGTCGAGGGACACGCCCAGAACTTCTCCCAGGGGAAGCAGGTTGGCGGTCTCCGGCAGGGACTCGTCCAGCTCCCAGCGGGACACCGCCTGCCGGGAGACTCCCAGGCGCTGGGCCAGCTGTTCCTGGGTCAGCCCCCGCTGTTTCCGCAAAGTCTGTATCTTTTGTCCTGTGGTCATAAAGGCACCTCCTTTTTCCTATCCCCAGTATAACAAAACCCCCGGCCGCGCGCCACCGCTTTCAGCGGGAAACCGCGCAACCGGGGGTTGCGTTTTTCAGTTTTAAGGGGTTACGGCTGGAAGTAGAAGGAGACCACCTGCTCGCCGCCGTTGATGAACACCTCACAAGTGTGGGTGTCGGTGAAGATCTTTACGTCCTTCACCTCGCAGGCGGGGCGCTCCAGCAGGATCTTCTTGCCGTCGGTAACCTGGAACAACCAGGGGCCCTTCTTCACATGGGGGTCCTCTTCCACCAGCAGGGAAGCGGCCTCTTCCATGGGCTCAAAGCACAGCTTGCCATTCTTCAGAGAAGCCACGCGGGGCAGGGTCAGGCAGCCGCAGCGCACCCCGTCCGTGTCTTCAGGCTGGCCCCAGGGGGTCATCCACGCCATGACAATGCGCCGGCCCTTCTCATCCTCAAAGCTCTGGGGAGCGTAGTAGTTGGGGCCGATTTCCGGCTTCTGCACGCTCTCTGCGGTGAAGTGTTCGCCGTCAAAGGTGCCCACCACATACTGAACGGTCTGGGGCTGGTCCATACGGGAGAAGCACAGCACCCACTTGTCCTCCAGGGGATACAGGTCGGGGCACTCCAGCACGGGGCCCATTTCCCGGGTCTCAAAGATGGGGCCCACATACTCCCAGTTGTACAAGTCGCTGGACTTGTACAGAAGGACAGCGGCGTAGCCCTCATGCCCGGTGCCGCACACCATGCGGTAGGTGCCGTCGGTCCACTCGAAGACCTTGGGGTCGCGGAAGTCCCGCCCGGTGGGGTCCACGGGGCGTTCGTCGATGATGGGGTTGCCCTCGTACTTTTTCAGGGTGATGCCGTCCTCAGAGGTGGCCAGGCATTGGGTCTGTACATCGCCGTCTCCCACGGCAGTGTAGAAGAAATAGGCCTTGCCGTCCTTGATGAAGGCAGAACCGGAGAAGCAGCCGCCGGTGCTCTCATAGGGCTGGTCGGGGGTCAGGCCCATGGGCTGTTCTTCCCAATGGATCAGGTCATCACTGGAAACGTGGGCCCAATAGAGAGGGGCTGTCCACACAGTGGCGTTGGGGTAATGCTGGAAAAAGGCATGGTACTTTCCGTTGAAATAGCAGAGGCCATTGGGGTCGTTCAACCAGCCCTTTTCAGGCTCTACATGATACTGCAGCTTGGGTAACATTTTTACAAAGCACGCTCCTTTAAGTAGATTGTAGTGTTTGGGGAAGGTGTTTTGAAGTGCGTGGCCGCCCGCTCCTTCCAAGCAAAAAGCTCCGGGAAAAACCCTCCCGAAGAGGCGTCCCACCATTTCTTATCATAGCGCAGGATGAAAAAATTTACAAGAGGAGAAGTTGGCCTTTTAGGAAATTTGCCTCATTTTTTTCGTGGGTGACCAGGATGACGGTCCGGCCCCGGGTGCGCTCTTGAAAATACTCCATGGCCCGGCCCTTTGTCCCCTCATCCAGGCCCTTGAAGGGCTCGTCGCAGAAGAGCACGTCATAGGGGGCGCACAGGGCCCGCAGGATGGCCACCCGGCGCTTCATCCCCCCAGAGAGGGTGCGCACCGGCTGGCGCAGGCTGTCCCTCAGGCCCAGGTCCCGGAGCATGGCCTCCGCCTCCTCCCTGGTGAGGGTGGGATTCACCAGCCGCAGGTTGGAGACTGCCCCGGCGTTCTCGCACAGCCGGTCCTCCTGGAAGACGGCGGATTTCCTGCGGCCTTCCATACCCAGTACCCTGCCGCTGTCCGGCTGCTCCAGCCCCAGCAGAAGAGACAGCAGGGTGGTCTTGCCGCAGCCCGAGGGGCCCATCACGCAGGTCAGCTCCCCTTCTGGAAAAACGTGGGAGAAGTTTTGAAGCACCTGCTTTTCCCCAAAAGATTTGCTCACGTTTTGCAGTTCAATGGCCATAGACGCCCCTCCTTTCAGTTCTGTTCCAGCCGGGCCACCAGGCGGTCCAACAGGAAGAGAAACAGCTTTTCAAACACCAGGCTTACCAGCACGATGACCACCGTCCAGGCGAACAAGTCCGGGGTGTTGAGGTAGACCTTGGCCTCGTACAGGCGCTCGCCGATGGAGCCGTCCGGAAGGCCGATGACCTCCGCGGCCACGCCGGCCTTCCAGCACAGCCCCAGCCCCACCGCGCAGGCCGAGCGGAAGAAGGGCGCCACCTGGGGCAGATAGAGGTAGCGCAGCCGCCGGGGGAAGGGGACCTCAAACACATCGGCCATCTCCGTCAGCTTTTTGTCCATGCTGGAAATGCCCCCCAGCACGTTGGAGTAGACAATGGGCGTCACCATCAAAAAGGAGATGACCACCGAAAGGTTTCGGGAGGGCACCCAGATGAGCACCAGGATGATGAAGGAGGCCACAGGGATGGACTTGACCACGCCCATCAGTGGGGCGGTCAGGTCCCGCACAGGCCCAAACCGGGAGGAAAGCACCCCCAGGGCCGTGCCCGCCAGGCAGGCCAGCAGAAAGCCCAGGGTGATGCGCCAAAAGGAAAAGAGGATGGCGCCCCAAAAATCCCAGTGGGGGACCAGCTCCACCAGGCGGAGCATAACAGAAACAGGAGATACCAAAAGGATCTCCTGTCCCAATGCCATGGCGCCCAGCTGCCAGACGATGAGCCACACGGCCACCGCCCACAGCCGCACACCCGGGCGCTTCTTCTGTTTTTGCCCCTTACCCAAGGTAGTAGAAATCATCCGCAGGCAGCTGGCCGCCCACTGCCTTGGGGTTTTGGTCCATCAGGGTTTGGAGATAGGCAGAGAGCTTTGCCTGCATCTCGTCACCGGCAATAAAGGTGATGTTGCACTCCGGCAGGGCCTTCTGGGCCACGGCCTCGGGCACGATGTCATACTCGCCGATGAGCTTGGCGGCGCCCTCCACCTCTTCGTTGGCGTAGGTCACCGACTTTTCGTACAGGGAGAGGAAGACGCTCACCAGCTGGGGGTTCTGCTCCACAAAGTCCTTGCGGGCCACCACCACACCGGTGATGAGGGTGGCGTCGCTGCCGCTTTCCGAGGCCAGCTTCTCCCACTCCTCGGTCATGTCCAGGGCCACCCGCAGGTTCTCGTTCTGGGTCTGGGCAGTGGTGACAAAGGGCTGGGGCAGCATGGCAATGGCGTTCTCTGTGGCGGCCAGAGAGGCCACGCACTCAGAGTGCTCGCTCTTCCACTCGATGGTCACGTCGGCCTCCGGGTCGATGCCGTTTTGGGTGAGCATGTAGTTCAGGGCGTACTCCGGGGTGGAACCCTTGCCGGAGGCGAAGATGGTCTTGCCCTTCAGGTCCTCCACAGAGTGGACGGTGTCGCCGTTCTCCACAATGTAGAGCACACCCAGGGTGTTGATGGCCAGCACCTGCACCTGGCCCTCGGTGTTGTTGTACAGCACGCTTGCCAGGTTGGCGGGCACGGCGGCGATGTCCAGCTCCCCCTGCACCAGCTTAGGGGTGATCTCATCGGCAGAGGCGTAAATGTTAAAATCAAAGGTGGGCTGGTCTTTCTGGGAGTCATCGCTCATCATCTTCACCATGCCCATGGCCGTGGGGCCCTTCAGGGCTGCCACCGTGGCGGTGCCCAGGTCAGAGGTGTCCACATCGGAGGCCTCGCTCACGCCGGAGGCAACGCTGCTTTCCGAGCCCTCCCCGGAAGAAGAGGCGCTCTCCAGGCTGGAGGCAGCCCCTTCTACGGAAGAGGACACGCTGCTCTCCGAGGTGGAAGAGCTTTCAGAAGCGGCGGAGGAGCTCCCCGCTCCGTTGGTGCTGCAGCCGAACAAAGCCAGGCACAGGGCCAGAGCTAGTGTTAAAGACAAAATACGTTTCATTACAGAATCAGGTCCTTTCTATTGACGCAAAACTTTTTTACTGTAAATACCGCACGTCCCGGCGGCCGGCGGTGCAGTTAGGATTATACAACTCTTCCGTGGAAAATGCAAGCCTGCCCTTGACTTTGCCCCGGCGCCACCGTAAGCTTAGGAATATAGAAAGACCGGAAGCGGCGGGGCTTCCGGTCCAGCGCGGCGTATGGAATGCTCAGTCTTGGGGAAGGCGGGTCATGCGCAGCAGGTCTTCCCCGGCGGGCACGGGGCCGGTCCGCAGCAGCTCCATAGCCCAGCCCTCCCGATTGCTGCAAAACACAAAGGGCGTGGCCAGGGAGCAGCCCTGTTCCGCCATGACCTGGGTGTCAAAAGAGAGGAGCTTGTCCCCCCGGCGCACCTGGCTGCCCACCTGGACGAACAGCTGGAAGCCCTGGCCCTCCAGGCGGTTGGTGTCCAGCCCCACATGGATGAGGAACTTCACACCCTCTGGCGTCTCCATGCCCAGGGCGTGCTTAGTGGAGAGGATGAATTCCACCCGTCCGTCCGCGGGGGCAAACAGGATGCTCCCCTCTGGCTGGATGACCACCCCCGGCCCCAGCAGCCCCTGGGCAAAGGTGGGGTCGGCGCATTGGGAGATAGGGGCCACCTCCCCTGCGATGGGGCAGCCGAACACAACGGAAGCATGGGGGAACGCAGCGCTCATAGGGGGGCTCCTTTCCGCAAAAACAAAAGACAGCTTTACAAACGGTTTAGAAACATGTGATTTGTTTACAAAAAATATTCTAAATTTCTGTATTTCTATAGATTTCAACTATCTCTATTGTATGGAGCCAAGAGGCAAAAGTCAAGGGGTTTCAAAGATTTAACAAGGGCCCGCGGGAAGGGAAACTTTTTGTGCCCGCGCCTGTAAGAAAAGAGGCGGGAGGAAAAGTCTAATGGGCAAAAGGAAGGGAAGAGAGGGGAGAGCCGTGAAGAAAAGCGAAAAGCAGGAGAAGGCCTTGGTCAAGAAGGCCATGCGAGGCAGCCCCAAGGCCTTTGGGGACCTGATCGAGGCGCAGCAGGAATACCTCTACCGCATGGCGTACCTCTATGTCCGCCAAGAGGCCGACGCCCTGGACGTGGTGCAGGAGAGCATCTTGAAGGCCTATAAAAGCCTGAAGACTCTGCGGGAGCCGGAGCACTTCCGCACCTGGCTGACGAAAATCCTCATCAACACCGCCCAGGACCTGCTGCGAAAGCGAAAGCCGGAGGCCTCTCTGGCGGAGGGGCCGGACCTGCCCGCTCCCGAAGAGATGAGCCCGGAAGAGCGCATGGATCTGCACTGGGCCGTGGCCCAGCTGCCGGAGAAGTACCAGGATGTGGTGAAGCTGAAATACTTCGACGGCTGTACCATCCGAGAGATCAGCCAGGCCACCGGCATGCCTGAGGGGACCGTCTCCGTCTATCTGCGGCGGGCCATTGGCAGGCTGCAAATTTTGTTGAAGGAGGAAGCGGTATGCGAGAGAAAGTAAATGAAATCCAAATTTCTATTCCCGAAGAGCTGGGCGCCCGCGTGGGGGCTGCCCTGGGAGAAGTCCGCCGCCTGCATCGGAAGCGTGTCCTGCGCCGGGCGGGAGCCGTCATGGGCAGTTTTGTAGCGGTGGTGGGCGTGATGCTGGGTATGGCCGCCGTGAACCCCGCCATGGCCTCCCAAATCCCCCTGGTAGGGGACTGGCTGGGCAGCCTGTTCTACCAGGCCAACTACGACAGCAAGGTGGGAGCAGCAGGCGCTTTTGTGGAGACCTATGGAGCCATGGAGGAGGTGAATGTGTCCGCCGCCAGCGGAGAGTGGCAGGTGACCTTTGGAGAGGGTTACACGGATGGCACCTCTCTGGTGGTGTCTATGGAGCTGACAGGCCCCCAGGAACTGCTGGAGCAGTACCGCTGTGTCTGGGTCGATCCCGAGGGCCAGACTGCCGCCGTCAACGGAGAGACCGCCCAGGTGGAGGGCGTCAACGCCTTTGTGGAGCGGGACGGCAAATGGACCTCCACCATGACGGTGCAGGTGCCTGAGTCCCAGCAGGAGGCGGACTCTTTGCAGGTGGATGTGACCTTGACCGGCCTGACTGGAGAAATCTATGATGAAGCCGCCGCAGAGCAGGCGGCACAGGAGCAGATGGACCGGCTGGAGTGGGAAGCCAACGAAGAGACCGCCGGCACCCCCTATCCGGGAGAAGGGGCCCCCGATCCCCTCACCTATGAAGCGGTTGGAGAGGGCTTTACCGCCAGCTTCACCCTGCCGGTGGACCGGGAGCACACCTACAGCTTTACCTGCCAGGCGGAACAGAACGGCGCCCAGGTGCTGGCAGTGTCCGGCACCCCCACTCAGACGGTCATCACCGTGGAGAAGCCCTTCTGGGGGCTGGGCGACAGCATTGTGGAGACACAGGTCCCGGCCTTGGGAACGCCTGTGCTGGTGTTGCCCGATGGGACCGAGCTGCCCTATAACTTTGACCGCAGCCGTGATTTGGGCGGCTACGACTACCAGGCCACGGAGACCCAGACGGTCGACTTGTACTTTGACGGCCTGCCCCAGGGAGTCACCCAAGCGGAACTGCAATTCCGCCAGACGGAGCCCCACGCCTACAACGAGACGCCTGAGGAGACCGTTTTGGCCGCCTTCACCATCAATCTGACCAACGGAACGGTGGTCCCCAGCCAGGGCTGAGGAAACCGCTGTTGCAAGCAAAAAGGGCTGCCGCAGACCGCGGCAGTCCTTTTTATATTTCTCGTAAATGAAACTGTTTTGACAGCTTTGATTTGCTGGGTTTTCTGTGCTAAAATGAACGTAGTATTTAAGTTTTCATTTTTACTGATGGTAGCCATTCCGTAACTTGCCGGGCAAAAACGTCAAAGTCCTGTGACAGCAATGGTTCATGGAATGAAAAATCGCAGAAAAAACTCAATGCTAGGTGATCTATATGAAGAAGAAATCAATACGGATCAAAGCGGCGCTATGGATAGGCCTGGCAGTCGCGGCGGTTCTGAGTATCGTCATGTTTGTTTTCTGGTGGAACTCTCAGCCAGCTCATGTTTTTCCCTATTGGAGTGATGAGATATCCGAAGAGCCAGGTCAAAATGGTCTCGACCTTTCCATTCAAGTGACTCGTAATGCAGACGGCTCTGGCAAGGTCTCCTATTTCTATGAGAATCATACCTCTGAGCCGTTAGGTTGTAGTACGAGAGATATCGTGGATACATGGATCGACTACCTGTACGAAGGCGGTTATCACAAAGTTACTGGCTTCAAAGGAACGGTCAGCTTCCCCGCTTCCGGTACGTCGGGGGTGGAACAGGTGAGACCTGGCGATGTGTATTCCGGTGTTAAAGAACTGCCAAAAGGGACGCTGCTCCTATCGGGGCAGTACCGGTTCTGCGCGAAAGACATAGGCTGGGTAGAGTTTTATGTGGAGAATGGCGAGGTTCATATATCAGAATAGCGGATGCTTTCCATACAAAAAAGTCAGGTGATATCCAAGTTCACTCTTTCAGGAGAAGTGATCGAAAGCGAAAAGAGCCCCGGGTCCAGGGGCTCTTTTCCTTTGCTTATTTTTCGCAGTTCTCCCGCAGCAGAGCCAGCAGCTCCTCCAAAGGCGGGGAGAGGGCCTTTTGTTTGTGGAGGGCGCAGAAGTACTGGCGGAAAAACCGGGCGCCGGGGATCGCCAGCGGCAGAAGGGCTCCCGTCTCCAGTTCCCGTCGGGCTAGGGAGGGGGAGAGGATGAGCACTCCCAACCCCGCCCGGGCCGCCTCGATCAGGGCGGTGGAGCTGACGCTCTCCAAAAAGGGCTGGGGTGAGAGGCTGTGTTCCTCGAACACCCGGTCCACCGAGCGCCGGGTGCCGCTGCCCCGCTCCCGCAGCAAGAGGGGGAGGGCTGCCAGCTCCTCCAAGGACTGGGGACGGTGGGGGAAGGCAGGAGCGCAGAGCAGGGCCATGTCCTCCTGGAACAGGGGCTGGACCCGCAGGTGCTGGGAGAAGGTCACGTTGTCCACCAGGCCCACATCCAGGCGGTTTTCCAGCAGCAGCCGCTCGATGCCGTCAGAGTTTCCCACCAGGGCGGAAAGCTCCACCTGGGGGCACTTCCGCCGGAACTGGGCCAGCACCCTGGGGAGCCGGGTGGCCCCAAAAGTGACGTTCGCCCCCACCCGCAGCCGGTAGGGGGCTTTCCGCAGCTGGTCCTCCGCCTGCTGAAAGCCCCGCAGTACCTCTTGGGCCGTGGAGAGCAGGGCGCGCCCGGCCTCGGTCATATAGATGCGGCGATTCATCCGCTCAAAGAGCCGCACCCCATAGTGCTCTTCCAGCTCCTTGACGGCCAGGCTCACTGTGGGTTGGGTGGTGTTCAGGGCCTCGGCCGCCTTAGAAAAGCTCATTTGGCGGCAGACCTCTGCGAATATGGTGAAATGGCGTTTTGTCATATCCGTCCCTCACTCTTATACTAAACTCAATATGAATTTTATTTTAACATACGGATTGAAAAATAGAAACCCCCGGCGTAGAATAAGGGCAGAACTTTGAGAGGGGCAGTGTGATGGAGCGGAGAAAAGCGGGCCTGTGCCTAAAGCTGTTTCTGAAATTTTTGAAGATCGGGGCGTTTACCTTTGGGGGCGGCTATGCCATGATCCCCCTGATCCGCAGGGAGATCGCCCTGCGGGAGGGCTGGATTGAGGACAAGGACATTTTGGACATCCTGGCGGTCAGTGAGAGTACCCCGGGGCCCATTGCCGTGAACACCGCCACCTTTGTGGGCTACCGGCTGGCGGGTCCCTGGGGTGCGGCGGCCGCCACGGTGGGGGTGGTGCTGCCCAGCTTTGTCATCATCTTCGTGCTGAGCTTCGTGCTGCGCCAGTTTGAAGAGCTGCCCGCCGTGCGGTACGCCTTCTGGGGCATTCGGGTGGCGGTGGTGGCCCTGGTGTGCAGCGCCTTGGTCTCCATGGCCAAGGAGTGCCCCTGGAACCTCGTGTCCTATATCCTGGCGGCAGGGGCGTTCCTTCTGGTGGGATTTTTCGGGGCCAACTCCATTTTGGTGCTCATCGCCTGCGCCCTCATTGGCTTGGCGGCCTCCAAGCTGAAGATTGGGGGGATGAAGCTGTGATCTTTCTCGAGCTGTTTTTCACTTTCCTCAAGATTGGCGCCTTCACTTTCGGCGGGGGTTACGCTATGCTGCCCCTTATCCAACAGGAGGTGGTCTCCCATCAGTGGATGACCTTGGAGCAGCTGGTCAACTTCATCGCTGTGTCTGAAAGCACCCCCGGGCCTCTGGCGGTAAACCTTTCCACCTATGTGGGCGCAGAGACAGGGGGCCTTCTGGGGGCGTTGTGCGCGACTTTTGGCGTGGTGCTGCCCAGCTTTGTCATTATCCTGGTTGTGGCCAAGTTCTACCAAGCCTTTCAGAGCAATACCGTTGTCAAAGGCTGCATGAACGGCCTGCGTCCCACCGTGGTGGGGATGATTGGGGCCTCCCTGCTCTCTGTGGCGGCCTCCGCCTTCCCGGCTTCGGGCGGCATTCTTCAGTGGGGGCTGGCAGGGGTGCTGCTGGCGGCCATCCTCATCGCCCACTGGAAAAAAGTCCACCCCATCCTGCTGATTGCCGCCTCGGCCGTGGCGGGCATTGCCGCCGGATATGCTGGGCTGCTGCCGGGGGTGTGAAGAGGCCCACGGGAGGACGTGGGAAGCGCCGGCATCTTGAAACGCAAAAAAGAAGGGCTGTCCCAGGGGGGATGGCCCTTCTTTTTGCCTTGCCCTTTTACAGGGCTTTCTCCAAGGCGTCAATTACAGTTTGCAGCGCCTTGATGCGCGCGTATTTTTTGTCCACAGACTCCAGAATGTGCCAGGGGGCGTAAGTGGTGCTGGTCTTTTGGAGCATCTCGTCCACGGCTTGCTCGTACAGATCCCACTTCTCCCGGTTGCGCCAGTCCTCGTCGGTGATTTTCCACTGCTTGGAGGGGGTGTTCTGCCGGTCGGTAAAACGGGCAAGCTGGGTGTCCTTGTCGATCTGCACCCAGAACTTCAGGATGACAGCGCCCCAGTTGTGCAGTTCCTGCTCGAACTCGTTCATCTCGTAATAGGCCCGCTGCCAGTCGTTTTCCGAGCAGAAGCCTTCCAGCCGTTCCACCATTACCCGGCCGTACCAGCTGCGGTCGAAAATGGCAATGTGGCCGTCCTTGGGCAGGCGGGTCCAGAAGCGCCACAAATAGTGGCGGGCTTTTTCCTTGGGCTCTGGGCTGGCAATGGGATGTACCTCAAACCCCCGGGGGTCCAGGGCCCCCGTAAGGCGCTTGATGTTGCCGCCCTTTCCGGCAGCGTCCCAGCCCTCATAGACGATGACCACCGGCACCCGCTTGCGGTACAGCCGGTTGTGCAGGTGCCCCAGCTTTTCCTGCAGCAGGCGGAGCTGCAGCTTGTACTCCTCCTCGCTGATGGTCTTGTCCAAGGGCACGTCCTTCAGCTTGGGCATTTTGATGAGGGGGAACACGTTTTGCAGCAGGGGCACGGCCAGGCTCTCGTTGTGCAGGGCGGTGTCAATGCCCATGCACATGGTCTCCAGCACCTGCAGCTCCGCGAATTTTTTCGATTTGGAGTCGATGACGTACCAGGGGGCGCTGGGGGTGTTGGTGTCATCCAGATAGCGGTCGAAGGCCTCCAGGCAGTCGTCGTAGTGATGGTTTTGCCACAGGTCCCCCTTGCTGACCCGCCAGGCGGTGTCCTTGTCCGCCTGCAGGCGCTGGATGCGGCTGGCCTGCTCTTTCTTGCTGATGTGGAAGAAAAACTTCAGCACCAGATAGCCGTTGTCCGTCAAGGTGCGCTCAAAGCGTTTCACGCTGTCCACCCGCTGGGCGTAGGTTTTGTCATCCAGCGCGCCAGAGAGCTTTTCCTCCATAATCTGGTTCATCCAGCCAGAGTCCAGAAGGGTGAACTTCCCGGCCTCGGGGATCTTTTCAAAAAAGCGGTACAGAAAAGGCTTGCGGGCCTCCTCCTCTGTGGGGGCGGCGGGCATGGTGAAGACCTTGAAAAAGCGGGGGTCGATGTTCTTGATGATCTGGCCGATGGCGCTGCCCTTTCCGGCGGCGCCCCATCCCTCGATGAGCACCAGCACCGGCAGCTTGCGGTCTTTCAGCTTCATCTGCTGGCCTTCCAGCTTTTCCTGGGCGGCCTTCAGCCGCTGTTTCAGCTCGTCACCCTCCGGCTTTTCCGGACGGATCCAATTTTTCAGCATTGACAGTCACCTCGTGTCCGGGCCCGGCCCGGGAATATATACCGCTATTATACCAAATTTTCCTTGAGATGACAGCTCTTTTGTGAGAATTTCTTGAAAAACTTTTTCTATACTGCTGGGGACCCAGGGGAAGGGGGATGGCCGGGGCCTCTTACCGCCCTTTCTGTACCGCGTGGATGGCCTCCATCACAGCGCCGCGGAACCCCCGGCGCTCCAGCTTGGCCACCCCTAAAATGGTGGTTCCCCCGGGGGAGCATACGGCGTCCTTCATGGCGCCGGGGTGCTCTCCTGTCTCCAGGTGGAGCTTGCCGGCGCCCGCCAGCATTTGGGCGGCCAAGCGGTAGGCAAGCTCCCGGGGCAGGCCGTGAAAGACCCCCGCATCCCCCAGGGCCTCCAGGAACATGGCGGCGTAGGCGGGGCCGCAGCCGGAGAGGGTGCCTGCAATGCCCATCTGGGAAGAGGGCACGGTTTCCACGGTGCCCAAGGGGGCCAGCAGTTCCTTGACCTGGGCCAGCTCCTGAGAGGTGAGGGAATTCTCCTCCTCCAGCAGCACCACGCCCTCCCCCACGGAGACCGGTGTGTTGGGCATGACGCTCAGGTGGTGGACCCCGGCGGGAAGGATTTTCTCAAACCGGGCAAAATCCCAGCCCGCCGCCACGGAAAGCAGCAGCTTCCCCTCCAGCCTGTCCCGGATAGGAGCGAGCACCTCTTCGATGAGATAGGGCTTCACCGCTGCAATGAGAACCTGGGCGTTTTCCAGAACTTCCCCGGCGTCCCGGCAGGGGGTGGCGCCCAGCGCCCCGGCAGAGGCTTGCAGCTTCTCCCAGCGTTTGGCGCAGGCGAACAGCCGGGGCGCTTCCCCGCCCCGCAGAAGTCCCCGGGCCATGGCCTGGGCCATGTTCCCAAAACCGATGAATCCCACAGTTTGCAGTTCCATATTACAGCACACCTTTCCACAATCTGTTTTGCAGCCTGGGGCGCCGGCCCCATGCGTTTTTTCTAGTATAGCACAAATGGGGCCGCGGCCCAAGCCGGATTTTTCCAGGGGAAAGCGGCGTTTTTTCTTGCCCTTTACAAATCTCTGTGCTATATTTAACAAGTGCTTTACATGGAATGTAAAATTCTGCCTAGTAAAGAAGGGTATCACAACTATGACCGGTACGAAAAACAAGCTGGGGACACTGCGGGCCCGCCTGTGGTGGGCCAGTCTGCCTCTTTGTTTTGGGGGCCTGTTCTTGTTCGATATGGCCCTGCGCTATTTTTACCGATTTGCGGGGAGCACCCGCTTTTTGGATTGGCGGGCCTTCGTGTTCAGCGGGGCCTGGTGCCTGCTGCTGACGGGCCTGGCCGCCCTGCTGCCGCCCCTGGGGCGGCGCGTCGCCATGGGCATCTACGCGGGGTTCTTTGCCCTGCTGACGGTGGTTCACGGGGTGATGTTCAACATCTTCGGAAAATTCTTCACCTTTTCCGACATGAACTTCGCCGGGGACGGAGCCAAGTTTTTCAGCTGGTCCTACCTGCGTTTGCGCAAGGCCCTCATCGCTTGCATCCTGCTGGCGGTGCTCTGCCTGGTGCTGGGGGCGGCGCTGGTGCCCGGGCGGCAGCCGGGAAAGCGCCGGTGGCCCCTGCGCGTGGGGGCCGCAGGGGTCATGGCCCTCTCCCTGGCGGGCGTGGGGCTGCTCCACAGCTCCATGTTGCCCCAGGATGACACCATGTGGTGGGGCAACACGTTCGACCCCCACTCTGAGGAACAGGCGTATAAGGAGTTCACCGATTCCAACCGGATGCTGCTGGCCACAGGGCTGTACCAGTACACCGTGCGGGATTTTTTGGTGTCCTTTGGGCTGGAGGGCAGCCCCGTCAAGCTGGGAGAGCTGGACAGCTACTATGAGGAGCGGGCCCAGGAGGTGGGCCAGGAAAACGAGATGACCGGCGCCTTTAAGGGCAAGAACCTCATCATGGTCATGCTGGAGTCCATGGACACCTGGCTTTTGACCCCCGAGTACACCCCCAACCTGTACCGCCTGCAGCAGGAGGGCATCAACTTTGCCAACAACTACACGCCCCTGTTCCTTTCGGCGGGTACCTTTAATACGGAGTTCATCTCCCAAACGGGGCTGCTTCCCTCAGTGACGGGGCTTTCCAGCAGCGTGTACTCCACCAACAGCTTCCCCTTTTCTCTGGCCAACCTGTTTGAGGGGGCGGGCTACACCGCCAACTCCTTCCACTCTGCCAGCCCGGACATCTACAGCCGGGGCAGCGTCCATGTGAACCTGGGGTTCGAGGCCTACAACAACGCCCCCACATTGGGCATGGAAGATTATATGCTGGACAGCCAGCTGTTAAATGGCTATGACCTGATTGCCCCAGAGGGGCAGTTCTTCAGCTATATCATCACCTATTCCGGCCACGGCCCCTATACGGATGAGCTGCGCAACATCTCCGACCCCCACCTGGAGGCCGCCCAGGCCGCGGTGGCCCAGTCCGGCGTTACGGGCAGCGAGGCCAACATGAAAGAGTACACCCTGGCGGTGGCCCACGCCATGGAGACAGACCAGTTTGTGGGGGACCTGGTGGCCCGCCTGGAAGAGGAGGGCCGCCTGGAGGACACGGTGCTCCTGTTTTACACGGACCACTACGGCAAGTATCTGACGGACAAGGAGTTCCTCTACCAGCTCAAGGGTGTGTCCGGCGAAAGCCCGCAGCTGTACCAGACCCCCTGTTTCTTTTACTTGAAGGGGCAGCAGGCCCAAACCGTGGAGAAGTATGTGTCCATTGTGGACCTGCCCCCCACCATCGCCAACCTGTTTGGCTTGGATGTCCCCTATGAGTACTACGCCGGGGACGACATCTTTGGCCAGGGCGGCGGCATTGTGATGTTCCCCAACAACGCCTGGTATGACGGGACCACCTACTACGCCAGCGGCTATGAAGGGGAGGTCACCCCTGAGATGAAAGAGATCAGCACCCAGGTGCGTCGCCGGGAGCAGGCCTCCTATGACACATTGAAGGCGGACTATTTTGCCCAGCGGAACATTTCGTGATTGCGTCTTTTTTGGGGCGGTGGTATACTGTTCTCAATGGCGCGGCCGACCCCATGGGAGAAACTGCAGGGGCTTACGCCGGAAAGGGCGTTAAAAGCGGGAAAAGCAGCGGCTTTTCCCGCTTTTTTTGCGGCGCGCCCCCTTTAGGAGGTTTGTGGAAATGAGTGGAGAAACAAAGGTGTTTTGCGGGCTGCGGCTGTTCTTTGCCATCTGCTTTGGCGCGGCGGTGCTGTGTGTGGTTACGGTGTACTACCCCTTGGCAGGGGTCATCCTGTTTTTGGCGGGCTTGCTTGTCCTGTTGTCCCGTTGGAAAGGGGTCTCCGCCCGGCGCTTTTCCCTGGGGCTGTTTTTGCTTTCCCTGGTGATCCATCTGGGGGCTGTGGCTTTTCTCACCACCCCCATCGAATCGGATTTCGCCCTGCAGTATGAGGCTTCCCGGCAGTTCGCCCAAGGGGATTTCAGCTTTCAGGATACGGTGTATTTTCAGAAGTGGGGTTACCAGACAGGGCTGGTCATCTGGCAGGGGACCCTTTTAAAGCTGTGGAACAGCCCCACGTTCCTGCGGCTGGTGAACTGCCTGGTCTCGGCGGGCACCAACGTGCTGGTTTACCTCATCGCCCGGGACTATTTTGAAGAGCGGGCCGCCCGGCTGGCCTCCCTGGCCTACGCCTTTTTCCTGTTCCCTGCCACATTGGTGACGGTGCTGTGCAACAATATCCCCTCGGCCTTTTTCCTGTACCTCTGCCTCTACCTGGTGATGGGCAAGGGCTTTAAGCGCTGCCACCGGGTGCTCATTTACGCCTTGGCGGGGGCCAGCCTGGCCGTTGCCAACGCCCTGCGGCCGGACGCCCCGCTGGTACTGGTGCCGCTGCTGGCCTATTTTGTGTTCCGGTTCCTCTCCCAGGCCAGCTGGAAGAACTTCCTCCACTACCTAAAGCGCTTTGGGGCCTTGGTGCTCACCTTTCTGGTGCTTTCGGCGGGGATGTCCGGCCTGGTGAAGGTCACTGGGGTAAACGCTGCGGGGCTCTCCAACAACGACCCCCTCTGGGGCACGGTGCTGGGGACCAACACAGAGTGGAAGGGCCTCTACAACAATGAGGATGGGCCGGCCATCGCGGAGAAAGAGGCCGAGGGCATGAGCCGCACCCAGGCGGAGCTGCAGGTCATTCGGGAGCACCTGAATGTGAGCCCCGCCGCGTTGGTGGAGCTGGCAGCCTGTAAGATGAAGTCCCTTTGGTGGGACCGGGGACTGAGCTGGTCCATGGGCGGCCTGAAGCAGCAAACCCCCACACTGTTCGCCCTGTTGGAGGAGTTGGACCGGGCCATGTTCACCTGCGCCCTGTTCCTGGCGGCGCTGGGCGCCATTGCCCTGTTCCGCAGGCCAAAAGAGGATTTTAAGCTCTACTTGCTTCCCTTTGTCATTTTTGCCACCAGCTGCGTCTACCTGCTCATTGAGGTGCAGCCCCGCTATGCCTACGCCGGGCAGATCGCCGTGTTCATTTTGATGGCGGGCGGCGCGCAGGTGCTTGGCTCCCTGTGGGAGACCGTCACCGCCAAATGGCGGCAGGGGTTCCAAAAGCAGGAGAGCTTCCTCCCCCGGAAATAATGTGGGCCCTGGAGCTGCGGACATAAACCGCTCCAGGGCCTTGTTTTACCGTTGATAGAAGAAGAACTCCTCCCGGCCATCCACCTCCAGGGTTTGGGACTTCACCCCGAACACCCGGGCGGGCACGCCGCTGAGGAACACCTGGCGGGCTTCGCCCTGGGCGGCGGCAGCGCCCTTTTCCAGCACTGCCACCTGATGGCTGTAAGAAAAGGCCAGGGGCAGGTCGTGGAGGACCATCACCACGGTTTTCCCCAAGGAGTTGATCTGCCGGATCAGCTCCATCACCTCGTACTTTTGGGCGATATCCAGATAGGTGGTGGGCTCATCCAGAAAGAGGATATCCGTGTCCTGGGCCAAGGTCATGGCCAGGTACACCCGCTGGCGCTCGCCGCCGGAGAGCTGGGAAAGTTCCTTTTCCGCCAGCGGGGCCGTGCCGGTTACCTCCATGGCCCAGGCGATTTTCTCCCGGTCGGCCTTTGCCAGGTCCCGCCCAAAGCCCAGATGGGGATAGCGCCCGTGGGCCACCAGCTGCCCCGCCCGGATAGCGGGCACGTCCCGGGTTTGGGGCAAAATGGACACCAGCCTGGCAAACTCCTTGCGGCCAAACCGGCCCAGCTCCCTGCCGTTGTAGAGCACCTGCCCCCCGGAGAGGGGCAGCAGCCCGCAGGCTGCCCGGAGCAGTGTGCTCTTGCCGCAGCCGTTGGGGCCGATCAGGGAAGTGATCTTCCCGGTTTGGAAGGTGAGGCTGACGTCTTTCAGCACCGGGTGGCCCGGGTACCCGGCGGCAACGCGCTTCAGTTCGATCATCCGGGGGCCCCCTTTCTTCCAGGCCGGGAAGGCCGGCGCCGTTGCTTGACAATGAGGAACAGGAAGAAGGGCCCGCCTAAAAAGCTGAGCAAAATGCCCACGGGGATCTCATAGGGGGCGAAGAGCACCCGGCTGAAGAGGTCGCATAGGGTGACGAAGCCGGCCCCCAGCAGGGCGGCGGCGGGCAGCAGCACCCGGTGCCGCCCCTGGCCGAACATCCGGCGCACAATGTGGGGGCACAAGAGCCCTACAAAGCTGACCAGCCCGGAAAAGCTGACGGCGGCCCCCGCCAGCACACAGGCAATTAGAATCAGCCCAAAGCGGGTGGCGTTTACGGGCAGCCCCAGGCTGTGGGCGGTCTCCTCTCCCAGGCAGAGTACATCTGTGGGGCGGGCCATTAGAAAAGCCAGTACCAGGGCGGGCAGAATCATCATCCAGGCGGGGGAAAGGTCGGAAAAGCTCACCCCGGAGAAGCCGCCGATGAGGAAGGTGCTGCCGTTATAAAGGGTGTCCGGGAAAAAGGTTTTGATGGTGTTGATGCCCGCGGTGAAAATGCTGGAAACCGCCACGCCCGCCAAGATGATGGTCAGCTTGCCCGCCCCGGCCCCGGCGGCCACGGCATAGACCAGCAGGGTGGCTGCCAGCGCGCCGAAAAAGGCCCCAATAGGCCCCGCCCCCGCCGAACCGGGGACCAGCGCCATGGCCAAAAAGGTGCAGAACCCCGCCCCGGCGTTGACGCCAATTACATTGGGGGAGGCCAGGGGGTTGGACAGCACCGCCTGGATGAGCATGCCGCTGACGGAGAGGGAAGCGCCGCACAGCAGAGAGGCGCACACCCGGGGCAGCCGCACGTGAAGGAGAATCCGGGCGTCCGGGGTGGCGGCCTGGCCCCGAAGCAGCTCTCCCAGAGCGGCGGGCAGGTCGATGAGGGTGGAACCGATAGAAGCCCCCAGCGCCGCGCTGAGAACCGCCAGCCCGCCCAGCCCCAGCAGCCCCAGCCCTGCCTTACTCTTCATGGAACAGCTCCGGATAAAGGATTTCCCCCAGGTACTGATAGCTCTCCCCCCAGCGGTTGTTGGGCTTGTAGTGGAACAGGTCCTTGGGCAGCACAATGTAGCGGCCTTCCTTCACGGCGGAAAGCTCCGACCAGGCGGGGTTCTGCTCGATCAGGCCGTTTAAGTAGTCCAGGGCCTTTTGCTCGTCGCCCATAGTGGTGACAAAGATGTACTCCGGGTCCGCGGCAATGACCTCCTCCAGGCTCAAATCCTCCAGCATGGAGGGGTGGTCATCGGCGATATTGTGGGCCCCCAGATCCTTCAAAATAGCTCCCGCCAACTCGTCGTCGGTCTTGGCTTTGATGCCCGAAGAGAAGGCCCGAATCAGCAGCACGCTGGGGCGGGTGCTGGAGAGGGCGGCCGCCGCCCTGGCGTCCTGGATCTGCTGCTCCACCTGGGTGACGTTCTCCTCATACAGGTCCTCCCGGCCGGTGACGGCTGTGAACTGCTCCATCATAAAGCCATAGTCCTCAAAGGTGTCCACCTGGAAGTAGGCGCAGGTAAGCCCGGCATTTTCCAGTACGTCTTGGATATCTGCCTGGCCGGCGATGTCGCTGGCCAAGATGACCAGGTCCGGCTCCAGGGCAAGGATCTCTTCGGCGTTGGGCTCCTTTACCGTGCCAACGACGGCGATGCCCTCCGGCAGGCCCAGGGCCCGCTCCTCCAGGGCGTCCTGGGTGACGCCCACCAGTTCCCCGCCAGCCAGCAGCCAGGCCTCTGCGAAGGAGCCGTAGGCCGCCACCACACGGGGGGAATGGGTGTTCAGGGCGATTTGGCTGCCATTGGAATCGGTGATGGACACCTCCCCGGCGCTTTCCAGCTGGGAAGAAGCGCTGCTGGGGTCACTTTCCAGGGCGCTTTCTTGGGAGGGGCTGTCCACCTGGGAGATGGTCTGGCCGGCGGACTCTGTGGTGGATACGGCGGTGCAGCCGGTGAGAAGCAGCGCCAATGCGCAGAAAAAGGGCAAAATCCGTTTCATAATAGGTCCTTTCTAGAGTGGGAGAGTTAAAACAGCATGTCGTAATTGACGGTGGCGCAGAACAGCTTCCGGATTTCCTGGGGGTCGCTGGACTGGCCCATGGCCCACATCAGCTTGGTGACGGTGGATTCCAGGGTCATGTCGTAGGTTTCCAGCAGGTGATAACGGTCCTTCACGTGCTTTCCCACCTGGTAGACGGAGAGGTCGCTGCCCTCCTGGGGCACCTGGGTGGCCATGATGACGGTCTTCCCCTGGCGGATGAGCTTGTCCAGCTCTTCCAGGTACACGTCGGGGATGCCCCCCATGCCGTAGCTTTCGATGATAAGCCCATCGCACAGCTTGCCCGCGGCCTCAAAGGCGGCGGGGTCCATGCCCGGGGTCAGCTTTAACAGGAACACCCGGGTGTTCAGCTTGTGGTAGAACACCGGCTCTCCCTGGGGCTCGTAGGGGATGTACCGCACCACCCGGCTCTCGTGGACGCTGGCCAGGTCGGGGAAGTTCAGGCTGGTGAAGGCGTTGTAGCTTTTTGTCCGGGACTTCCGGGCCCTTGTCCCGGCGATGACGTGGCTGCCAAACACAATGCACACACCGCTTTTCCCTGAGCAGGCGAACCGCAGGGCGTCCAGCAGGTTCACCTTGGCGTCGGTGGTGTCCTCGTCAATGGAGCGCTGTGCCCCGGTGAGCACAATGGGCTTGGATGTGCGCTGTATCAAATAGGACAGGGCAGAGGCGGTGTAGGCCAGGGTGTCCGTGCCGTGGCAGATGACAAAGCCGTCGTAGCGGTGGTAGTTTTCCTCGATAAGATTGGCCAGCAGCAGCCAGTGCTCCGGCCGGATGTTGGTGCTGTCCAGGTTGATGGGCTGCACGGTGTCGATGGAGCAGAAGGAGGCCGCGTCGGGGACGTAGCTTAAAAGCTCCTCCGGGGTGATGCGAGGGGCCAGGCCCTCCGCAGTGTGCCGGGAGGCGATGGTGCCCCCCGTGGCGATGAGCAGAATATGTTTCATAGGTTCACTCTCCAAATGTATTAGAGCTATTATACCCCAAATCTCCCTGGGAGGAAAGGGAAAACAGGCGCAAAAAAAGCCCGGTGTGTCCGGGCCTTTTTGGGTTGGTTATATCCCTGGTTTGGGGGGGCCGTTTGTTCCCGCAGGGGGCCAGTCGGGAAAGGCGCGGCCAGGGGCCGCTGTTTCCCTGGGTTTCGTGTCTTGGTTTCCAGTTGTGGAGCGCTGCTCCGCGCCCCATTTATTCTCCAAAGGCCAGCATGTTCCCCAACGGAATTCGAAACCCCAGGGACTGGTACATTGGCAGGTCGCAGTCAGCGCATCCAACGGTGAGGGAGCCCACACCGCTTTGCTCATACACAAAAGAAACCAGCTTCCGCGCGATCCCCTGATGGCGGTATTTTGGCTGGATGTAAAAATCCTCAAATACTCCCGCTTTGCCATAGTGAAAAGTCGAGTATGTATAGCAGATAGAACAGCACGCTACCAGCGCGTTATCACATCTGCACCCGTAAAAATGTATCTGCCCCTTTTCGATTGCTTCTTTCAAGCTCTCAAACTCCGCGCTGGTAGGCGCAGCTTCGCCAATTTCGGCTTTGTACGCCGTTTGCAAGACCATGAGGCCTTCAAAATCTTCAGCCCCGATTTTTATAAAATCCATCTTTGGCCCCCTGTCACATTTTTTGTAAAATCAGCTTCGCGGTCAAAGGCTGTCCATCAGCCTTTGCAGCGCTTCCTCGTCCATGTTGTCCGTCCCCGCCAGGGGGAAGGGGATGCCCATGGTTTGATACTTCTCCACGCATAGGTTATGGAAGGGCAGCCACTCGATTTTCTCCAGGTTGGAAAAGCTCTCCGCCAGGGCCTTGATCTTCCCCATGTCCTCCAGGCTGTCGTTAAGCCCCGGCACCACCACGTGCCGCACCCACAGGGGGACGCCCCGCTCCTCCGCCAGCCGGTAAAAGGCCAGGGGCTTTTCCATGTCCGCCTTGCAGTGGAGCCGGTATTCCTCCGGTGTGGCGAATTTCAAGTCGCCCAAAACCAAATCCGTGTGATCCAGCACCTGGCAGGCGCCGCTCCAGTCGGCCCACACGCCGGAGGTGTCCAATGCCGTGTGGATGCCCTCCCCGTGGAGCAGGGAGAACAGTTCCCCCACAAAGGCGGGCTGCATCAGGGGTTCCCCTCCGGAGACGGTGACGCCGCCCTTGTCCCCAAAGTACATCTTGTACCGGCAGATTTCCCGGGCCAAATCTGCGGCTTCCTTTTCCTCTCCCCCGGAGAAATCCCAGGTGTCCGGGTTGTGGCAGTAGGCGCAGCGCAGGGGACAGCCCTGCAAAAACACCACATACCGCACCCCGGGGCCGTCCACCGCCCCCAGGGATTGGATGGAATGGACCCGTCCCTTCATGGCTTAGAGGGAGACGTGGAAGGTACGGGAAATGACCTCCCGCTGCTGCTCCCGGGAGAGCTTGTAGAAGTTTACCGCGTAGCCGGAGACACGGATGGTCAGGCTGGGGTACTTCTCGGGATGGTTATAGGCGTCGATGAGGGTCTCCCGGTTCAGGACGTTCACGTTCAGGTGGTGGGCGTTCTGGGCAAAGTAGCCGGTGAGGATGCTCACCAGGTTGTCAATGCGCTGGGTCTCCGTCTTGCCCAGGGCCTGAGGGGTGATGGAGAAGGTGTTGGAGATGCCGTCCCGGCAGTAGTCGTAGGAGAGCTTGGCCACCGAGTTCAAAGAGGCCAGGGCCCCGCTCACGTCCCGCCCGGACATGGGGTTGGCGCCGGGGGCCAGGGGCTCTCCGTGCTTTCTCCCGTCGGGGGTGTTGCCGGTCTTTTTGCCGTACATTACGTTGGAGGTGATGGTGAGGATGGACAAGGTGTGCCGGGCCTGGCGGTACAGGCTGTACTGGCACAAAGCGTGGTAGAACTTCTCCGCCTGCTCGCAAGCGATCTGGTCCACCCGGTCGTCGTTGTTGCCGAACTTGGGGAAGTCGCCCTCGGTCTCAAAGTCGGTGACAAGGCCCGTTTCCGGGTCCCGGATGCACTTGACCTTGGCGTACTTCACCGCGGAGAGGGAGTCGGCCATGCAGCTCATGCCGGCAATGCCAAAGGCCATCAGCCGCCGCACGGTGGAGTCGTGGAGGGCCATTTGGCTCTTCTCGTAGGAGTACTTGTCGTGCATATAGTGGATGATGTTCATGGCGTTGACGTAGGTCTTGGCCAGCCAGGGGCGGTAGAAGTCGATGCGCTCCATCAGCTGGTCGTAGTCCAGGTACTCCTCGGGCCACACGGGCATTTTGGGGCCCACCTGGTCGCCCTTCAGCTCGTCCCGGCCGCCGTTGATGGCCAGCAGCACCAGCTTGGCCAAATTGGCACGGGCGCCGAAGAACTGCATATCCTTGCCAATGCGCATGGCGGAAACGCAGCAGGCGATGGCGTAGTCGTCGCCGTAAACAGGGCGCATCACGTCGTCGTTCTCATACTGGAGGGCGTCGGTGTCGCAGGAGACCTTGGCGGTAAAGCGCTTCCAGTTCTCCGGCAGGTGGGCGCTCCACAGCACGGTGAGGTTGGGCTCTGGCGCGGGCCCCAGGTTGTACAGGGTTTGCAGCATGCGGAAGCAGGACTTGGTCACCAGGGGACGTCCGTCCTCGCCCATGCCGCCCACGCTTTCGGTAATCCACATGGGGTCGCCGCCGAACAGCTCGTTGTACTCGGGGGTGCGCAGGTGGCGGGCCATGCGCAGCTTCAGCACAAAGTCATCGAAGATCTCCTGGGCCTGTTCCTCGGTGAGGGCGCCGGCTTTCAAATCCCGCTCAAAGTAGATGTCCAGGAAGGTGGACACCCGGCCCAGGCTCATGGCGGCGCCATTCTGTTCCTTGATGGCGGCCAGATAGCCGAAGTACAGCCACTGCACGGCCTCCCGGGCGTTGCTGGCAGGGCCGGAGATGTCGTAGCCGTACATCTGGGCCATGGTTTTCATGTCCTCCAGGGCCTGGATCTGGTCGTGCAGCTCCTCCGCCGCCCGGATGGAGGGGGAGCTCATCACGCAGTCCCCCAGGGCGATCTTGTCGGCCTTCTTCTGCTCGATAAGCCGGTCGATGCCGTACAGGGCCACCCGGCGGTAGTCGCCGATGATGCGCCCCCGGCCGTAGGCGTCGGGCAGGCCGGTGATCAGCCCCACGTGGCGGGCGGCCTTGATCTCCGGGGTGTAGGCGGAGAACACGCCGTCGTTGTGGGTCTTGTGGTATTTGAACTCCTCCTCAATTTTGGGGGAGACTTCATAGCCATAGGCTTTGCAGGCGGAGCGCACCATGCGCATGCCGCCAAAGGGGTTGCAGGCCCGCTTCAAGGGCTCGTCGGTCTGCAGGCCCACGATGATGTCCTTCTCCTTGTCCAGGTAGCCGGGGCCAAAGCTGGTGGGGGTGATGACGGTCTCGGTGTCCACCTTCAGGGCGCCGCCGTTTGCGTGCTCCTGCAAAAGCAGGTCCTCAAACTTCTTGCGGACGCTCAGCGTCCGCTGGGTGGGGCCGCAGAGAAAGCTGCCGTCCCCGCCGTAGGGGGTATAGTTCTTTTGGATAAAGTTGCGGACGTCGATCTCATCTTCCCACAGTCCGCCAACAAAGCCGTTCCATTCCTGCCGTTTCATAAGGGCGCCATCCTTTCTTTATATAACAAGGGGTGATTGAAAACGAAGGGTGCCGCGGGCGAAAAAAAGGGCAGCATCGCACGGCGACACTGCCCAGACGGTCGGCAAAAAGGCCCTTTTCCCGCTCCCCCGTGGTGCAATCCACGAAATCCGTCAGTTGCGGGGACCCTGTAAGCACATGATAGCAGAAAAGAGGGGAAAAAGCAACTGAAAATTAAGAATTTCTTTTATTTTTGCAACCCGCACAAAAAAGAGGGGTTCCGCCGCCGCATTTTCCAAGAGCGGCGGTATGAGATTCCTGCGCCAGCCTCTGTAAAGAATCTTTCCCCCGCCGAAAATCGCCCCGGCCCTTTGTGGAGTTCTCCCTTTGTAATGCACCGGGTTTTATGGTACAATAAGCCTATCTGTTGATGGAAAGGAACGATCGCCTTGTGAAAAGCCTGTTCGCCTATATGAAGGACTACAAAAAGGAATGCGTTTTGGGGCCCTTGTTCAAGCTGCTGGAGGCCTCTTTTGAGCTGATGGTCCCCCTGGTGATGGCGGCCGTCATCGACGTGGGCATTGCCAACGGGGACCGGGGGTACATTGGGCGCATGTGCCTGGTGATGGCCGCCCTGGGCGTCATTGGGCTGGTGTGCTCTATTACGGCCCAGTTTTTTGCCGCAAAGGCCTCGGTGGGGGTGGCGGCCAAGCTGCGCCGCGCTCTGTTTGCCCATATTCAGGAGCTGAGCTTTACAGAGATGGATACGGCGGGCACCTCCACCCTGATCACCCGCATGACCAGTGACATCAACCAGGTGCAGAACGGCTTGAACCTGGCCCTGCGGCTGCTGCTGCGCTCCCCCTTTGTGGTGTTTGGGGCCATGGTGATGGCTTTTACCATCGATGCGCCCGCGGCGTTGGTCTTTGTAGTGGCGATCCCCCTGCTGGCGGTGGTGGTGTTCGGCGTCATGCTGTGGACCATGCCCCGGTACAAAAAGGTGCAGGCCGGCCTGGACCGGGTGCTGGGGAACACCCGGGAGAACCTGACCGGCGTGCGGGTCATCCGGGCCTTTGGCCGGGAAGAGGCGGAGACCGGCCGGTTTGAGACGGAGAACAACGCCCTGACCAAGCTGCAAGAGCATGTGGGCCGGGTTTCCGCCCTGATGAACCCGGTGACCTATGTCATCATCAACCTGGCCACGGTGGTGCTCATTTGGGTGGGCGCCGTGCGGGTGGACACCGCCATCATCACTCAGGGGGCGGTGGTGGCCCTTATCAACTATATGTCCCAGATTTTGGTGGAACTTATCAAGCTGGCCAACCTGATCATCAACATCACCAAAGCCCTGGCCTGTGCCAGCCGGGTGCAGGGCGTGCTGGATACAGAGTCCTCCATGGAAGCCCCCCAGGCCCTTTCCAATGTGGTGGAGCAGAACCAGGAACGGGTTACCTTTCGGAATGTGGCTCTCACCTACCAGGGGGCCGGCGCGGCATCCCTCTCTGGCCTGAGCTTCTCCGTAAAGCCCGGGGAGACAGTGGGCGTCATCGGCGGCACGGGCAGCGGGAAGTCCTCCCTGGTGAACTTGATCCCCCGGTTTTATGACGCCACCCAGGGGGACGTGCTGGTGGACGGCCACAACGTCCGGGATTATCCCCTGGCCTCCCTGCGGGAAAAGGTGGGGGTGGTGCCCCAGCGGGCGGTGCTGTTCACCGGCACCATTCGGGACAATTTGAAGTGGGGCAAGCCCGACGCCACCGACGAGGAGCTGTGGCAGGCCCTGGAGACCGCCCAGGCCAGGGACTTTGTGGAGGAAAAACCCGGCGGCTTGGACGAGCCTGTGTCCCAGGGGGGAAAGAACTTCTCCGGCGGTCAGCGGCAGCGGCTGACCATTGCCCGGGCCCTGGTGCGCAAACCGGAGATTTTGATTTTGGATGACAGCGCCAGCGCCCTGGACTTTGCCACGGACGCCCGGCTGCGGAAAGCGATCCGCCAAATGGAGGGCGGGCCCACGGTGTTTATCGTGTCCCAGCGGGCCTCGTCCATCCGGTACGCGGACAAGATTATCGTGCTGGACGATGGGGAAGCCGTAGGCATTGGCACCCACGAGGAGCTTTTGAAACACTGTGAAGTGTACCGGGAGATCTTTGAGTCCCAGTTCCAGCGGGAAGAAAGGGGGGCGACGGCATGAAGGGGCAGAAAGCCCGCAAGGGCACGCTGAAAAAGGTGCTGCAATACATCCGGCCCTATTGGGCGCTGGTGGGGCTCTCCATCCTGCTGGCCGCGGTGACGGTGGCGGGCACCCTGTATATCCCCATCCTCACCGGCGATGCGGTGGACTTGATCGTGGGCCCCGGCCAGGTGGACTTTGCCGGTATTGTTAAGATCTTGGTGGAGATCGCCGTGGTGGTGGGCATTGCCGCCCTGGCCCAGTGGGTGATGAACCTGATCAACAACCGCATCACCTACCGGGTGGTGCGGGACATCCGCAACGAGGCCTTCCGCAAGCTCCAGATCCTGCCCCTGAAATATATCGACTCCCGCCCCACCGGGGAGGTGGTCAGCCGGGTCATTGCCGATGTGGACCAGTTCGCCGACGGCCTGCTCATGGGCTTTACCCAGCTGTTCTCCGGGGTCATTACCATCCTGGGCACGCTGATCTTCATGCTCAGCGTCAATGTGGTCATCACCGCGGTGGTGGTGGTCATCACGCCGGTGTCCCTGCTGGTGGCGGCTTTCATCGCCAAGCGCACCTATGATATGTTCCGGCTGCAATCCCAGGTGCGTGGGGAGCAGACCGGCTTTGTGGAAGAGATGGTTGGCAACCAGAAGGTGGTGCAGGCCTTCGGCCAGGAGAAGAAATCCCTGGAGCAGTTTGACGAGATCAACGAGCGGCTGCGCAAGTGCAGCCTGCGGGCCATCTTCTTCTCCTCCATCACCAACCCCTCCACCCGGTTCGTCAACTCCTTGGTGTACACCGGCGTGGGCATCGTGGGCGCGTTGAGCGTGGTGGGCGGCGGGCTTTCCGTGGGCCAGCTCTCCGCCTTTTTGAGCTACGCCAACCAGTACACCAAGCCCTTTAACGAAATCTCCGGCGTGGTGACAGAGCTGCAGAACGCCCTGGCCTGCGCCGGCCGGGTCTTTGAACTGATTGAGGAGCCCGCTCAGAGCCCCGACGCCCCGGGCGCCCGAGTGCTGGAAAACGCCCAAGGCCAGGTGTCCATTCAAAATGTTGCCTTCTCCTACCGGCCGGAGCAGCCCCTCATTGAGAATTTCAATCTGGAGGTGAAGCCCGGCCAGCGGGTGGCCCTGGTGGGCCCCACCGGCTGCGGCAAGACCACTGTCATCAACCTGCTGATGCGCTTTTACGACGTGGACAGCGGCTCCATCCAGGTGGAGGGCACGGACATCCGGGACATCACCCGCCACAGCCTGCGCCGCAGCTACGGCATGGTGCTTCAGGATACCTGGCTGAAGCGGGGCACTATCCGGGAGAACATCGCCTATGGCAAGCCAGAGGCCACCCTGGAGGAAGTGGTGGAGGCCGCCAAGGCCGCCCATGCCCACAGCTTCATCAAGCGCTTGCCCCAGGGCTATGACACGGTCATTGGGGAGGATGGCGGCTCCATCTCCCAGGGGCAGAAGCAGCTGTTGTGCATTGCCCGGGTGATGCTGTGCCTGCCGCCCATGCTCATTCTGGACGAGGCCACCTCCTCCATCGACACCCGCACGGAAATCCGTATTCAAAAGGCCTTCCAGAAGATGATGCAGGGCCGCACCAGCTTTATCGTGGCCCACCGGCTCTCCACCATCCGGGATGCGGACACCATCCTGGTCATGCGGGACGGGCATATCGTCGAGCTGGGCAACCACGAGAGCCTGCTGCAAAAGGGCGGCTTCTACGCCGAGCTGTACAACAGCCAGTTCGACCACAGCTGAATCTTGCTGCCATGAGAACGGCCCTCGGGAGAGCATCCCGGGGGCTTTTTTATATTGAAAATAGAACAACTCCTCTTCTGGACTGGCACCGATTCGGCCTGCCCGCATATCCTAGCAGTGGAGGGTTTTCGCCCTCCGGAAAAGCATAAAGGAGAGGAGAACCGCTTATGAATATTTACCGGCCCAATGATGGCCACGGCGATCCCGGCTGCCGTCCCTCCTGCCCTTGCCCCTGCCCCACCTATTGCCCCGTGCCCGGTCCCCAAGGACCTCAGGGCCCCCAAGGCGTTCCCGGTGAGACCGGGCCCACCGGGCCCACAGGTCCCCAGGGCGTGCAGGGGCTGCAAGGCCCCCAAGGTCCCCAAGGCCCCATGGGCCCCACCGGCCCGCAGGGGGTCCAGGGTGTTCAAGGGCTGCCCGGTGTGACGGGCCCCACTGGCCCCACCGGCCAAGGGGCCACGGGCAGCATGGGAGCCACCGGTCCCACTGGTGCTACCGGCGCCACCGGTTCCCAGGGCCCCACAGGAGCCACTGGTAGCACCGGCGTCACCGGCCCCACAGGAGCTGCCGGTCCCCAGGGCGTTGCCGGACCCACAGGCCCCACCGGTCCCCAGGGCGCCACCGGCCCCACAGGCGCCACAGGGGCTACCGGAGCCACGGGCGCCACCGGCCCTGCGGATGTGCTGGCTGTGACGGACGACACCTCCCAGACTTCCGCGGCGGGCACGCCCTTGGCCTTTGCGGCCACCGCCCTGGCTTCGGGAAATTCCCTGTCCCATCAGCCGGGCAGCGCGGATATTGTCATCAACCAGCCCGGCATCTACCAGGCTTCCTTCCACAGCACTGTGTCCACGGAGACGGGGGCTTCCATCCCCGCCACCCTTACGGTGAACCTGGCGCTCAATGGCGCCACGCTGCCGGGCGCCTCGGCCACCCACACCTTCGCCTCGTCCGCGGAGGCCTCTACCCTGTCCTTTACGGTGCCCTTCCAGGTGGACACCACCCCCTCCACTCTGACAGCCGTGCCCGTACAGGCGGGGTTCCCCTTCGCCAACAGTTCCTTGACCGTGGTGCGGCTGGGGGATGTTCCCACCGCCTGAGCCACACCCAAGGGAGGGCTTCGGCCCTCCCCCCGTACATGTGCCGGAAAACCACAGAAAAGGGGTGCTTTTTTGATTACCGTCAGCCTGTGTATGATTGTGAAAAATGAGGAGGATGTCCTTTCGCGATGCCTTTCCTCCGTTCAGGGGCTGGTGGAGGAGATGGTGGTTGTGGATACGGGAAGCACCGATTCCACCAAGGAGGTTGCCCGGAAGTTTACGGACAGAGTCTTTGACTTCCCCTGGGCGGAGGACTTCTCCCAGGCGCGAAACTTTTCCCTTTCCCAGGCCACCCAGCAGTTCTGCCTGTGGATGGACGCCGACGACGTGATCGACCCAGAGTACCGGCAGGGCTTTTTAGAGCTGAAACAGGCGCTTCCCCCCCAGACCGATGTGGTGATGCTGCCCTATCACGCCGCCTTTGACGAAGGGGGCAGGCCCGTGCTCACCTACTATCGGGAGCGGCTCATCCGGCGGCTTTCCGGGCTGTCCTTCCGGGGGGCTGTCCACGAGGCGGTGGCCCCGGTAGGGAATGTGGTCACTTGGGACGGCGCGGCTATTTCCCATCGGAAAACCCGCCCCGGCGACCCCGACCGGAACCTGCGCATTTTCGAGGGCCTGCTTTCCCAGGGGAAGGAGCTCTCTCCCCGGGAGCAATTTTACTACGCCCGGGAGCTGGCGGCCCACGGCCGGGACGAGGAGGCTGCCTGGCTTTTTGAGGAGTTTTTATCCACTGGCCGGGGCTGGGTGGAAAACGAGCTGCAGGCCTGCCGGGACCTGTCAGGCTGCCTGCTCCGGATGGGAAAGCCGGAGGAAGCCTTCACGGCCCTGGCCGCTGCCCTGCGGTATGGCCCGCCACGGGCGGAGCTCTGCTGCGACCTGGGCCAGTTCTTTTTCCACAAGGGGGACTATCCCACTGCGGCCTTTTGGTATGAGACGGCCCTCTCCCGGCCACGCCCCGACCAAACCGGCGCCTTTGTCTCTCCGGACTGCTACGGGTTTTTGCCCTGCATCCAGCTGTGCGTGTGCTATTACCGCATGGGGGAGGAAGAGCTTGCCCGGGAGTACAACCGCAGGGCTGGAAACTGTAAGCCGGACAACGAGGCCTTTCTTTACAACGAGCGGTTCTTCCGGGGGGAGCTGTAACGCCCTTGCGGCACGGCGCGAAAAGCGGAGCATCCTCTCAGGCCCCACTCCTCCCCCGCGGGCGGGGCCTTTTCCTGTGCCCCGAGAAAAAACGGTCCTCCGGCAGAGGCGTCTTGCAATCCTTGCCCAAATGCGATAAGATAGTCCCTGTATACGATCTTATTTCAAATTCGGGAAGGAAGGCAGCAATATGATCCAGCACATCGTCATGTTCAAATTTAAAGAGACCGCCAACGGCAAGACCAAGGCGGAGAACCTGCGGGAAGCCAAGGCCCGCATGATGGCCTTGAAGGACCAGATCCCCCAGATCCAGGGGATGGAGGTCTACTTCGGCGCAGAGGGAAGCGCCCCCGCCAACTACGATTATATCCTGGTCTCCCAGTTCAAGAACCTGGAAGAGCTGGAAACCTATCAGAAGCACCCGGCCCATGTGGCGTTTGGCCAGTTTGTGAAGGAGCTGCGGGAACCGGACGGCCGGGCCTGCATCGACTATCAGCTATGAAGGGCGCGAAGGGAAACGACCGCATCGCGGCCATGCTGGCAGCCCCTGGAATGCCCCATTTGGGCGGCACCCTGGGCGCCGTGCTGTTTTTGGCCTGGCCAGCCATCATCGAGCAGATCATGCTCACCCTGGTGCAGTATGTGGACACAGCCATGGTGGGCTCCCTGGGCTCCAATGCCACGGCGGCGGTGGGCCTCACCTCCAGCACCACCTGGCTGTTCAACGGTTTTTTCAATGCGGCGGCCATCGGGTTTTCCGTGCAGGTGGCCCAGCACCTGGGCGCCGGACGGCAGGAGGACGCCAAGCGTGTCACTTGGCAGGCCCTGCGGTTTGTGGGGATCTTCGGGGTGATGATGGGGGCAGTCGCGTTTGCGCTGTCCTTTTATCTGCCCGCCATGCTGGGGGCTGATCCCGCGATCCGGGGGGACGCCTCCCTTTACTTCCGCATCATGGCCTGCGCCATGCCCTTCACCCTGGGGAGCAATATGCTCAGTGCGGTGATCCGCTGCGCGGGGGACACCCGCACCCCCATGCTTTTGAATTTGATGATCAATGTGTTGAACGTAATTTTGAACACAGTGTTTATCTATGCCCCCCGCACGGTAACGCTGTTTGGCCGGGAGGTCTTTGTCTGGGGCGCCGGCTGGGGCGTGGGGGGCGCGGCGTTTGCCTCGGGGCTGTCCACCGCCATTGTGGCCTGCCTGTTCCTGGTGGTGCTGCTCCGAAAGAAATCCCCCATCCAGATCAGCCTGAAGCAGCGCTATCCTTTTGAGCGCCACTGCCTGCTGACGGCCTGGCGGCTGGGGCTTCCCGCCGCGCTGGAGAGGTCTACCCTGTGCGTGGCGCAAATCGTCATCACCGCCCTGATCACCGGCATCGGCACGGTGGCCGTGGCGGCAAACCACCTGGCAGTGACGGCGGAATCCATCAGCTATCTGCCGGCCTCCGGCGTGGCGGTGGCGGGCACCACCTTGGTGGGGCAGGCGATTGGCGCCGGGAGAAAAGACCTGGCCAAGCGCTTTGGCCGCATGGTCAGCTGGATGGGCGTGGCCATTATGACCTTTGGCGGCGGGGTGCTTTTCCTCTTTTCAGAGCCCCTGATCCGCATTTTCTCCACGGATCTGGAGGTGATTGCCCTGGGCAGCCAGGTGCTGCGCATCGTGGCCTTTGCCGAGCCTCTGTTCGGGGCCTCCATTGTGGCTTCTGGCGCTTTGCGGGGGGCAGGGGACTCCAAGGGCCCCTTCCTCATCAATTTGGCCACGATGTGGGGTGTGCGCATCACGCTGTCCCTGGTGTTGGTGGGCAGCCTGGGTTTGATTGGCGTGTGGCTGGCCATGGCCGCCGAGCTCTGCGCCCGCGGTTTGATCTTTATGATCCGTCTTTACCGGGGAAAGTGGCTGCACATCGACCTGTTCCAGAATCGTGCCAACGCCGCAAAAAACTCGTAAAAACGCTTTACAATCGCCCAGCCTTGTGCTAAAATATAGAAGCTGCTTTGAAAGAGAGCAGCTTTTATGGGCCCATAGCTCAGCTGGGAGAGCGTTCGGTTCGCATCCGAGAGGTCGAGGGTTCGAATCCCTTTGGGTCCACCAGCGGCAAGCTGCCGCTCCCAAGACGCGCACCTCATTTTTGTGGGGTGCGCTGTTTTTTGTGCCCGCGCTTTGTAGCGGGCATCTTTTTTGTCAACACTTTTCAGGCGGCAAGCTGCCGCTCCCAAGGCGCGAACTTCACTTTTGTGAGGTTCGCGCTTTTTCTTGCCCGCGTTTATGGTTTTAGGCACTCCCCCCTTCAGCCGAGGTGATAGGTTCCTTTCCCCGGCTTTTTTTCTTCGCTGTTCCAAGTGAGCCCAAAAGCCTGGGTTCGTTGATCTATGAACCCTCCTTGCCACAGAAGCGGTGGTTTTCAAAAAGAGATGCAGCCTCCAGGGGAAGCTGCATCTCTTTTTCCTAGCCGGTTGGCCCCAACGGAGAGCGTGGGCCGGTTTATTGACGGTTTAGCGGGGGAAGGGAATTATTGGATCTCCTCAATGAACTGTAATCCCTCAAATTCGGAGAGGGTCTGTATCACTTCGGAGTGGGAGGAGGCTTGGTCCATTTTGATGTGAAAGATCGCTCCGATATTCCCGCCTTTTTTGTACTCTCTCTTGTCCAGCTGCATATCGGTGACATTGTAGTTTTTTTGGTGCAGCAGCTGGATGAACCGTCCCAGACTTTTGGCGGTATCGAACTCCGCAAAGAAATCCATGTCCCGCGCTTTTGAGAGAAACCCTTGTTCCAGGCGCTGCATGGAAGTCATTCCGAAAAATACCAAGGCTGTATAAGCTATTTGAAAATATTTAAAAATAGACAGAAAAATTTATCTATTATAATGACACGAACGGATGTCTTATGCTAAACTTAAAATATCAAGTAAGAGGGCCTCAGTTTTCTACATATGAAAAGGAAGGAATGAAGCAAGATGAGGAAATTGCTCAGTAAACACATCACGGCGGTGGCTTTGTCAGCTGCGCTGTTTTTGGCCGCTTCCCCCTGCACGATGACAGCACAGGCTGCGGGAACCCGGTTCGCGGATGTGCCAAATGGTGCATGGTATACTCCCGCTGTCACTTATGTGGTTGAGAACGGCCTCTTTGCAGGCAATGGAAATGGAACTTTTTCTCCTGAGGGAAGTATGACCCGCGCTATGTTTGTAACGGTTCTCGCAAAGATTGCGGAGGCGAATGTCTCCTCTGCTCCTGATGCGGGTTTTATGGATGTCCCCCAAAATTGGTACACAGACTACGTCAATTGGGCGTTTGACAACGGGTATGTCGCCGGTACGAGCGATACCACCTTCGAGCCGAATAAAGCGATCAACCGCCAGCAGATTGCTGTGATTCTCCGCAACTATCTTCAGATAGAAAACATTTCGCTTCCTCCCGCCTCCGACGCTGTCTCTTCGTTCAAAGATGCGGCACAAGTGGATTCATGGGCCGAACAGGCGGTTGATGTGGTTCGGTCGCTGGGATTGATGGCGGGAGATGATGAGGGATACTTTCATCCGGCACAAAATCTGACGCGTGCCGAAGCGGCCAGTGTGTTTATGAAATTTGATATGAAGCTGAAAGGGATAGCGGAGCAAGAGCCGGAAGGAAGCGAGATCCAAGACGCTCTGGTATCCCACCCCTGGAATGCGTCTGTGCAGTCCTTGGACTGTTACCAGTTTTTTGCTGATGGCACGGGGATCAACCTCTATGGCACTCCTATCCCGGCCGTTGTTCCTTTTACATATGCTATTGATGAGAGAAATTGCACCGTGAAGATCTCTTTTGGGGATTCGGCTAGAAATGTTCCTACTTGGAACTATTCCTCCGCATTACAATCCTTCTCTCTTTTCTTTACTGAGGCCCCCGGCGGCCAGCAGGTCTCCTTCCAGCTTCGCTCTGGAAGTATGGGGGAGGAATTTGCAAGCGCGGCGGAATATTGTGAGGCAGAGTGGGAAAGAACCGTCAGCGAGACCGCCAACGTGCACCTTCTGGGAAACAGTGTAGATACCATGAAGACCCTGATGGAGAGGATTGTGCAATACCTGGGGTATGTGTTGCCTCCGGAGGAATTTGCCCAGTTGAACCGGCAGTTGGCATCTTGGGAGCAGGACTTGCAGGCAGAAATGGAGAGTGTAGAGTGGGTAGGCACCATTTCCAGCCTTACAAGGCTGTCTATCAATAAAGAGTGGACCATAAAAAAGATTTATGAGTTGATCGAGATGATCCCCTAAAGCTCCTTGGTACGCCACAATTGAGATAGGCGTGTATCCTCGTTTTGAGCAGGGCTAGGCCCGCAGACCTTCTTTGCGGCGGGAATCCCTGCAAAACAGCGGGGACTTGCGGGGATAGTTTTGCGCGGCAAAAAAAGAGATGCGCTTTCGAGAAGCTTGCACCTGTAAAATGGAAGTAGACACTCACAAAAGTGGGTGTCTGCTTTTTTATGGTAAGATAGAGAAAAGGAGGAAGAGGAAATGGGAAAGAAAGGAACGCCACATCGGAAATGGAGCAAAGAGGAAAAGCTGCAATACATCCGTCTGCACCTGGAAAAACATATCTCGCTTCTGGAAATCGAGCGGAAATATGGAGTGAGATTTCTTTTGCGGCCTTTGTGCAAAGATGGAGGGGGCACCATCAATACAGCCGGCAGGCGCCTTGTGCGGAGGCGCCCGCGGAAAGGAACGGTGTAATGCTTCAGCTCAACAAGATATCTAAGCAGTACAGGACCGGGGATTTGGTGCAGCAGGCGCTGGACCAGGTGAGCCTGAGCCTGCGGGACAACGAGTTTGTCTCCATCCTGGGCCCCAGCGGCTCCGGCAAGACCACCCTGTTGAATGTCATTGGCGGCCTGGACCGCTATGACTCTGGGGACCTGGTCATCAACGGGGTTTCCACCAAACAGTATAGGGACCGGGACTGGGACTCCTACCGGAACCACACCATCGGCTTTGTGTTCCAAAGCTACAACCTGATCCCCCACCAGTCGGTGCTGGCCAACGTGGAACTGGCGTTGACCATCAGCGGCGTCTCCAGGGGGGAACGGCGGCAGCGGGAAAAACAGGCCCTGGAGGAGGTGGGGCTGGGAAACCAGCTCCATAAGCGCCCCAGCCAGATGTCAGGCGGGCAGATGTAGCGGGTGGCCATTGCCCGGGCCCTGGTCAACGACCCGGACATCCTCCTCGCTGATGAGCCCACCGGCGCCTTGGACAGCGAGACCAGCATCCAGATCATGGAGCTTCTGAAACGGGTGGCCAAGGACCGGCTTGTGGTGATGGTCACCCACAACCCAGAGCTGGCCCAGCGGTATTCCACCCGCATCGTCAAGCTGCGGGACGGGAAGATCATCGACGACTCGGACCCCTATACGCCCGCCCCCGCGGAAAAGCCGCTGGAGCACCGCAACCTGGGCAAGGCCAAGATGTCCTTTGGCACCTCCCTGGCCCTCAGCTTCAACAACCTGCGGACGAAAAAGGGCCGCACAGTCCTTACAGCCTTTGCCGGCTCCATCACCTCCATTGTGGATATGATCTCCTATGTGCTCATTGCCTTTGTGAGGGTGTCCTTGATCGTCTCCAGCATTATGATCGGCATTATCACCCACATCTCGGTGCTGGAGCGCACCAAGGAGATTGGCATTCTCCGCGCCATTGGAGCTTCCAAGGGCAACATTGCCCAGGTGTTCAACGCGGAGACGCTGATTATCGGCTTGCTGGCAGGGGCCATTGGGGTGGGGGTCTCCGCCCTGCTGACCCTTCCCATCAACAGCCTGATGCGCCAGCTGCTGGGGGCGGAGACCCTGACCACCTCCCTGCCTCTGGGCGCCGCGCTGATCTTAGTGGCCCTGAGCATGGCCATCACTCTCATTGCCGGGCTGGTTCCCGCCCGGAGCGCCGCGAAAAAGGACCCTGTGGCCGCTCTGCGTTCAGAATGATTTCCCTTTGGGGACAGGTTGACAGACGGAAACGGATATATTATATTTGATTTGAGTAAATTTCATTCTAAAGGCGGGATGTCCTGTGGGGAATTATTACGACGTGACACAGTGGCCTATTGGAAATGCGCAGGAAGACATAGGCCAGGTCATTAATAGTATTTTGGAAGATCTAAAAGCCCATCAAAGCCAGACGGATTTCCATGAAGGGGGAAAGCCCGGGGCAGTGATCTACCTCCCGCCTGGAGATTATCACCTGCGCACCCAGGTGGTCATTGATCGCAGCTATGTTAAAATTATGGGCTCGGGCCATGGCTTTGTGTCTTCCAGCATCCGGTATAATCTTCCCAGGGAACAGTGGCCCAGTCTGCATGAGATGTGGCCGGGAGGGAGCCGTGTGCTAGTGGACCTGGTTCCCGACCCGGGGGATGAAACCTCTGGGGCGGCATTTTATATCAACCGGGAGGGCGACCCCCGCATCAGTTCGGTGGAATTTGAGAACTTCTGCATTGACGGCCTGCACTTTGTAGAGGATGGCGGCCGGGATGATCCGGAAAACACCTATGTTAACGGGAAGACGGGAATTTATGTGGCAAGCGCCCAAGATTCGTTCCGATTAAACGGGATGGGTATGGTTTATTTGGAACATGGGGTGGTTATCTACCATGCGGACGCGCTGAGCATCCATGACAATTTCATCGCGGAGTGTGGGAGCTGCATCGAGTTGCGGGGTTGGGGCCAGGCCAGCAAGGTGACAGAAAACCTGCTGGGCGCAGGCTACAAGGGGTATTCTATCTATGCCCAGAACTTTGGGGGGCTTCTTGTCTCCTCAAACAATGTGTTTCCCCGGGGGAAAAGCAGCGTCCACCTGTCTGGGGTGGCCCGCTCCTCAATTACAGGAAACCGCTTCCATTCGTTTTATCCAGGCATGTTGGAAATGGACAGCAACTGCGCGGAAAACCTGGTCTCCAGCAACCATTTCTACCGTTCCCGGGAACCTTGGCCCCCCATGCAAAGCCATGATAACGGCCTGGATGACGCCTATGGCCTGGTCCATATAGAGGGGTTCCACAATTCTTTGATTGGGAACCATTTTTCCGAGGTCATAGACCAGGAGTATATCCGCCCCCAAGGGGTTCGCCCAGTAATTGTCCGCGTTGCCTCTGGCTATGGAAACTACATTGCTTCCAACTATATGGTGGGTGTGACAGAATCCGCCCCCGCGCCTGCCGGCAAGGAGGACTCCTGTTATTCTGCTCAGGTGGGGGCCATGTTGAGCATTGCCAACGCGCAGCCGGTACCCTTGGTTACAGTCCAGGTGGACGCCCAGGCGGGGGACAATATTGTGTTGGACTCCGGCCGGGAGGACCAGGTGGTTTTGGATCGGACAGAGAACGCGTTCCGGCCTACCCCTGCCCCGGGCAGGTAAAAAAGAAAAGCCGCGGCTGCTCCTTTGGAGAGGCCGCGGCTTTTGCGGTTTGCAAGCTGTCTTATGGTCTTTGTGTTAATGCCGGTGCCGCACCAGCCCAATGGCTTTGGCCAGCTCCATCACGGGCAGGGGAACCAAAATCAGCCCCAGGCCCACCAGGTATAGCCAGGCGGGCAGCAGCACCAGCCCAAAAGCGATGCGCACCGGGGTGAACAGCACCAGGCACACCAGCGCCAGGCTCAGCAGGGCGGCGCCATTCAGCTTCTTATTGGAGAAGGGGCCGATGGCGAAGAGAGAGCGCTGGCTGCGCATGTTGAAGGATTGAACAATCTGGGTCAGGGCCAGCACCATAAAGGCCATGGTCTGGCCGGCCTCCAGGCTGCCGCCGTAGCGCTGGCCCAGCACAAAGGCCGCCAGGGTTAAAAGGGCGAACATACAGCCCTGCAGTACCACCTGAATGCCCAGTCCGTGGGCAAAGATGCCCTCGCTCTTAGGCTTGGGCTTGTGGTCCATCACGTCGGCCTCCACCGCTTCCATGCCCAGAGAGATGGCGGGCAGACTGTCCGTCACCAGGTTGATCCACAAAAGCTGCATGGAGAGCAGGGGCGTCTTGTGCCACAGGATCATGGCAAAGAACACGGTGAGCACCTCGCCGATATTGGTGCCCAGAAGGAAGCCCACCACCTTCTTGATGTTGGCGTAGATGCCACGGCCTTCCCGGACAGCGTCCACAATGGTGGCGAAGTTGTCGTCGGTGAGGGTCATGTCCGCGGCGCCCTTGGCCACGTCGGTGCCGGTGATGCCCATGGCGCAGCCGATGTCCGCGGCCTTCAGGGCAGGGGCGTCGTTGACGCCGTCGCCGGTCATAGAGACCACCTGGCCCTTGCGCTGCCAGGCCTTGACAATGCGGATCTTGTTCTCCGGGGAAACCCGGGCGTACACGGAGATGTGCTCCACCTCCTGGTCCAGCTGTTCCTCCGTCATGGCGTCCAGCTGGGCGCCGGTGATGGCCTTGTCTCCGTCCTCCAGAATGCCAAGCTCTTTGGCGATGGCGGAGGCCGTCACCACATGGTCGCCGGTGATCATCACAGGCTTGATGCCGGCCTGGCGGCAGGTGGCCACAGCGGCCTTTGCCTCGGGACGGGGCGGGTCAATCATGCCCACCAGGCCCAAAAGGGTCAGGCCGTTTTCCAGCTCCTCGCTGGTGGGATCCTCCGGCGCCTCCTCCAGGATTTTATAGCCCACCGCCAGCACCCGCAGGGCGCCGCGGCTCATCTCGTCATTTTTCTCCTTGGCGGCTTCCAGGTCGCCAGAGACGCACCGGGCGGCCATCATGTCGAAAGCGCCCTTGACAATGGCCACGATCTTCCCGTCGATTTGGTTGACAGAGGTCATCAGCTTCCGGTCAGAGTCAAAGGGCAGCTCCGCCAGCCGGGGATACTGCCGGTTCAGCTCGTCCTGCTCCATGCCGTTTTTGTGGGCCGCCACCAGGATGGAGGTCTCGGTGGGGTCGCCGATGTGCTGCTCGGTGCCGTCCTCTTTGTAGACCACAGAGCCGTCGCAGCACAGGGCGCCGTAGCGCAGCAGTTCCCGGGCGGCCGGGGTGTTGGAGGCGGAAACCGTCTCAAGTTCCGGCTCTCCGTTTACCCACAGCTTTACCAGGGTCATGCGGTTCTGGGTCAGGGTGCCGGTCTTGTCCGAGCAGATTACCGAGGCGCTGCCCAGGGTTTCCACCGCGGGCAGGCGGCGGATCAGGGCGTTTTTCCGCACCATCCGCTGCACGCCGATGGCCAGCACGATGGTGACAATGGCGGGCAGGCCCTCAGGGATGGCGGAAACCGCCAGAGAGACGGCGGTCATAAAGATTTCCAGCACGTTGATGCCGCCCGCCAGCCCCACCACAAAAATGACCGCGCAGGCTGCCAGGGCCACAAAGCCCAGGTATTTTCCCAGCTGGGCCAGCTTCTGCTGCAGGGGGGTCTGGCCCTCCTCTTCCCCTTCCAGCAGGCCGGCGATTTTGCCCATCTCTGTGTTCATCCCTGTCCCAGTGACCACCGCCGTGGCAGTTCCATATGTGACAGAGCAGCCGGAGAACACCATGTTGCTTCGGTCGCCCAAGGGGGCTTTCTCCTCCACAAGGGCGGCGGCGTCCTTTTCGCTGGGGACGCTTTCGCCGGTGAGGGCGGACTCCTCGCTCTTTAAGCTGACGCTTTTCAGCAGCCGGGCGTCCGCGGGGATGAAGTCCCCGGCCTCCAAGCGGATGACGTCGCCGGGCACCAGCTGGGCGGCGTCGATGACCTGTTCTTTCCCATCCCGAAGGACCCGGGCATGGGGGGCGGACATGTTTTTCAGGGCATCCAGGGCTTTTTCCGCCTTGGCCTCCTGCACCATGCCCAGCACGGCGTTGAGCACAACGATCAGCAGGATGAGCAGCGGCTCAAAGAACTCCATGGGGTCGTGGCCAAAGCAGGCCACCACAAAGCTCACTGCCGCGGCCAGCAGCAAAATGATGATCATGGCGTCCTTGAACTGCTCTAAAAAGCGCTGCAGGTTGGTCTTTTTCTTCTTTTCAGCCAGTTTGTTTTCCCCATATTGCCCAAGGCGCTGTTGGGCCTCCTGGCTGGAGAGGCCCGCCTCTAACGAGGTGCGCAGTTCCTTGAGCAGGTCCGCTTGGGGTGTGTTGTGAGGGGTCAAACGAGATTCCTCCTTACTTTTTTCTGTCAAGAGATCCAGGTGGGTGTTTTCTGGCTAGAAGGGGGCGCCGCTGGGGGCGGAGAACCCGCCCGCCGATCTCTCCCACAGGCCGCCTGAAAAACAGACTGTCCCAGAGCAGGGGCGCAAAAAAGGCGCTGCGCGGCCCACTCCAGGACGGGTGTAAGGGGAGATTCAATTGAGATGCCTCCTCGCTGAGTCAGTATTCTCATTATACCAGGCCCACCGAAAAAGTCCACAAAAATAGAGAAAATTTACAAATCGTTTATTTCTTTTTTGAGAGGGCCTCTTTAGCAGGGGTGAGCATGGGTAAAGGGGATATATGCCCTTTGCGCATGTTGTGGGATTCTTACCAGGTATTGGACAGGGGCGGGGCTGCCCCGGTATAATAAGTGTGAAAAATTCGTTGGGGGCGTGGAGAAAGGATGCAGCCGTTCAAAGGCATATGGAGCAGGCTTTTGGAGCCCGGTCAGCAGGTGGAAGAGGGGCAGAAGCTGTTCTCCAACTCGGACCTGAAAAAACTGATTGTGCCGCTGTTCGTGGAGCAGCTGTTGGCCATGCTGGTGGGCATTGCCGACACGCTGATGGTCAGCTATGCGGGAGAGGCCGCTGTGTCCGGCGTTTCCCTGGTGAACATGCTGAACATCTTTTTCATTTTTCTGTTCACGGCCCTGGCCTCCGGCGGGGCGGTGGTGGTCAGCCAGTATATCGGCAGCAGGGACCGGAAGAACAGCAGCCTGGCCGCAGGGCAGCTGTACCTGCTCTCCCTTCTGTTTTCCCTGGCGTGCATGGGGGCGACCCTGCTGTGGGACCGTCCCCTGCTGGGGCTGCTCTTTGGGCAGGTGGAGCCGGACGTGATGCAGGCCGGCCTGGTCTATCTACGCATCTCCGCTTATTCCTATCCGGCCCTGGCCCTGTACAACGCCGGCGCGGCCCTGTACCGCAGCATGAACAAGACCAAGGTGACCATGCATGTCTCCCTGGTGATGAACGCCATCAACGTGGTGGGAAACGCTATCGGCATTTTTGTCCTTCACGCGGGGGTGGCTGGCGTGGCCTGGCCTTCTACGATCTCCCGGGTATTTGCGGCCGTGGCCATGACGGTGCTTTGCTTTTGGGGGAAAAATCCCGCTGCCCTCACTTGGGGCGGCCTCTTCACCTGGAACAGCAGCATGGTGCGCAGGCTGTTGGGCATCGCTGTGCCCAACTCCATCGAGAACGGCCTGTTCCAGCTGGCGAAAGTGGCGTTAAGCTCCATCACCGCCATGTTTGGCACCGTGCAGATCGCCGCCAATGGCGTGGCCCAGAGCATTTGGTCTTTGGCGGCGCTGGTGGGGTCTGCCATGGGCCCCGCTTTCATCACTGTGGTGGGACAGTGCATGGGCGCGGGGGACGTGGACGCCGCAGATTACTACATGAGAAAGCTTACCCGGCTGACCTTTTTCATCTCCATCGCCTGGAACGCCTTGGTGCTTTTGGCCACCCCGGTGATGCTCCTGTTCTATGACCTCTCCCCCGAAGCCAAAAACTTGGTGCTTTGGCTGGTGGTGATCCACAATATCTTCAACGCCGTGGCCTATCCCATCTCCGGCCCCTTTTCCAACGGGCTGCGTGCCGCCGGAGATGTGAAGTTTACCATGTATATTTCCCTGTTTTCCACCCTTGTGGTGCGGGTGGCCCTGTCTGTCCTGATGGGGGTGTGGCTGCACCTGGGGGTCATCGGCATTGCCCTGGCCATGGCGGGGGACTGGTGCGTCAAGGCGGTTATCCTGCTGCTGCGCTACAAAGGCGGCAGATGGAAAGCCTTCCGTGTGCTGGAATGAGGCTTGCATTTCCCGCACCGCCCGGCTATACTGAAAAGAGAAAAGCGGCTGCCCGCTGGGGCGGCCTTTCCTGCTGGGAGGAGGGTTTGAATGCGTTTTCAACGCCAGGGCAGCTTGGCCACGGTGGACCTTCATGGAGTTTACGAGCGGGACGCCAGGGATCTTCTTGCCGGCTGGCTGAACACCGCCCCCGCGGAGGTCACAGAGCTGCGGGTGATCCACGGCTACCAGCGGGGGACTGCGCTGCGGGATATGCTGCGCGGCGGCTTTTCCCATCCGCGGGTTCGGGCCGTTCTTCCCAGCCTGAATCCGGGGGAGACGCGGCTGATCTTGAAAAAGCCTTAGGAAAGAGGGAGGTTGCCGCTTTATGACGGTCAACGAATATCAAAAAATGGCCATGGCCACCCTAAATCCAGCGCTTGCCAAAAAGGATGTGCTCATCAATGGGGTCATGGGCCTGTGCGGCGAGGCAGGGGAGGCCATCGACGTGGTGAAAAAGCATTTGGCCCAGGGCCATCTGCTGGACCGGGAGCACCTGATCCAGGAGCTGGGGGACGTCGCCTGGTATCTGGCGGAAACAGCCACTGCGCTGGATGTGGACCTGGAAGAGGTCTTTTCCCGGAACATTGAAAAGCTCAGGCGCCGCTACCCCCAGGGGTTTGCGGCCCAGCGCTCCCTGGAGAGGGAGGAGTGAGCGCCCCGGATCAGAGGCATAAGAAAAAGAGGCTGGCAGGGACCAACCTCTTTTTCTTATGCCTGCCCCAAATATTCCTCCAGACAGAGGCCCTGGGACATGATTTCTTGGGCGGCTTCCACCCCGACATAGCGGTAGTGCCAGGGCTCATACCCTACGCCGGTCAGGCTCTGCTTGTCCCTTGGGTAGCGGAGGATAAAGCCATATTCCTGGCAGTGGGCCATCAGCCATTGCTGCTCGGGGGTGTTTTCCTGCTCTTCCTCCAGAACCTGGTAATCTGCCGACACAATGTCGGCCGCTAAACCGAGCTGGTGTTCGCTGGTTCCCGCGGGCACCACCCAACGAGAGGCCTCTTCCTCGGCGGAAGCCGGGGAATAGCCCTGGGACAAAAGCCGGTTCACTTTGTTTTGATGAAGGGCCTCCTGTTCCTCCCAGGTGCGGAAGGAGGAGCAGACCACGGGAGAAAGGCCCTGGGCTTCCATATCGGACACCATTTGAGAGAGCGCGGAGGCAGCCCGGCTGTCAAGCTGGCCCTCTGCCGCCTCTGCGGTCTCCACGGAAAAATCCCGGGGAAGGGGGTTGTCCTTGTTCACCAAGCGAAGGTTCCAGGGAAGCTCCTCCGGCAAAGGGATCTCATCCTGGCCGGTTTGGGGGGAGGCCGTTTCCAGGTCCACACCTGGCTGTTCGCTTTCAGAGGCGCTGTTGGCGCTTGCGGCAGGGGGCGGGGAAGAGGGTGGGGTTTCCCCGCTGGCTGCCGCGGTTCCCAACCGCGAGCTGAAGAGCATGAAAGCCAGCACGCAGGCTGCAGCGGCCAGGCCCGCCAGCAGGTCGTGAAAAGCGCGGTTTTTCCGGCCGCGGCGCCGGGCAGGCTGGGGTTCCGGTGGGTTCATAGGCATTCCCTCCTTTTGGGTTTTGCAATACAGACGGGGGAGAAGGGTGGGATTCTTACAAAATCCTACCGTTTCCTCGCGCGGCCCTATCCATTAGACGGATGGGATGAAAAATGGAAAGAAAGGGCGGGGAAATTTTTCCCCGCCCTTGTTGCGGCTCATGGCTCATACCGGGTGATGCACTCCATTTCATAGCTGTAAGCCGCCAGTTCCTCCCAGCTGAGAAAGCGGTCCCAGCTGATGAGGCAGTGTTCGTAATCCCGGTTACACTCCACCACAGTGATGCCCTCTTCGGCCACCGTCAGCACAGTCATGGAGTGTTCCGTCAGTTCCAGCCGGATGTGGTCTCCCACCCGCAGCTGGGTGTAGTCGGTAAAGGTGGAAACAGGGGCGTCCTCCCCAAAGACCAAATCGCTGAGCAGCGCCGCAAAGCCCAAACACTGCTCCATGGGCTCAAACTGGGGGAACAGCTCCTGGATGCCCCCGGTGTAACTGTTGCAGTAGGTGTCCCAATACAGGTCGTGATCGCAGGGAATGTCCGTCACGGTGAACTCATCCCATTCCTCCAGACCCATGTGGTTCCAATAGGAGCCATCGGGGAAGGTGTCCCGCAGGCTCTCCAGGGTGGCGGCAGCCTCCTCCTCGGTGATGGGCTGGGGCTCCTCATAGCAGGAGAAGGCAAGTCCCACGGCCCCTTGGGAGCTCTCCTCCAGGGCGCTTTCCACAGCGGAGGAAGCCGAGGAAAGCGCCTCCTTCTCCCGCGATGCCGCTTGGAGCGCGCTTTCCTCCGCCTCGCTTTCCTCCTCTTGGGCGCTTTCCAAAAGGGCGTCCTCTTGGACAGGGGCGGAGCTGTCCCCGGTGCCCAGCTCCATCACCCCCAGCACCAGGCAGAATGCCAGCAGCAGGGAGGATATCCCCATCAGCGCGGGGATGTGCCAACTCCGGTTGGGCCAGACGCGGCGGAAATGGATCACCGGCCTTTTGGGACGCCGTAAACGAAACATCGTGGTGAAAGACCCCTTTCCATACACAGGGAAAGGGACCGCCCTTCCCCTTTTTTCTACCTTATAGACATAGAATAAAGGCCTTTTGTGACAGTTCGGTGAGGAAACCGCCCCGCGGAAGGATTTTTTCAAAAAAGTCAGCAGCGGGTGGTCATAATGTCCAGGATTTCCCGGTCAGTTTCCCGCATGCCTTGGGTGGCAAGCAGGCCAATATTGTGGATAGTTTCCTCCACGCCTTTGGAGATAATGCCGTCCCCGCCCCGGAACTGCTGCCCCTGCTGGTACATGGTGAAGCCCAGAATGCCCGCGTCCACCGCCGAGGCGATCTTCGCCGCGCAGGAAGCCTTGGCCCCGTCGCACACCATGCCAGAGACCACCGCCAGGGAGTTGACAATGGTGTGGGAAACGTCTTTCAGCAGGGCTTCCTCGGGTTTATCCTTCCCATACAGGTAGGCGATGCCCGCCCCGCTGCCGCACCCGGCGCTGACGGCCCCGCAATAGGCGGAAAGCCGGCCGATTTCTGCCTTCAGGTGGATGGTGATGAGGTCGGAAACCAGCAGCGCCCGGTACAAAGTCTCCTGGTCCGTTCCCAGCTCCTTGGCGTATTCAATCACTGGGAGAGAAGCGGTAAGCCCCTGGTTCCCGCTGCCAGAGACAATGACCACCGGCAGGCCGCAGCCGTTCATCCGGGCGTCGGACCCGGCGGCAGCCATGGCCTTGGCCCGGATCTTCACATCGTCCCCATAGGCGGAGAGCAGCACCTGGCCGATATTGGCGCCGTAATCCCCCCGCAGGCCCTCTTGGGCGATGGCGGTATTAAAGCGGATCTGCCGGGAAAGGGTCTCCTCCACATCTGAGAGGTCCGCTTCCCGGGCGAATTCCAGGATGCCCCGCACGGAGAGCACGGATTTGTCTGTCAGCCCTTCCTCGGCGGCGGCTTGGACGGGCAGGTCCTTGAGGACAGCCCCGTTTTTCTCAATGCGGACAATGTGGGTGTGGTAGTTGGCAATGCGCACCAGGGCGCTGTCCTCCCCGGCCCAAGCCCGGACCAGGATGTCGAAAATCAGCGGGGAGTCCGCCAGTTTTACGGTGATGGGTGTATGGGCCAGGTATTCCCGAATGCGGGCCTGTTCCGCCTCTCCTATTTGAGAGAGGACCTCTAAGTCTAGAGAGGGGTCCCCGGCGGCCATGCCCGCGGCCGCGGCGGCAGGAATGCCCCGCAGGCCTCCTGTGCCCGGCACAAACACGCTTTTCACATTTTTAATGATATTCCCGCTGGCCTCCACTTCCATCCGCTCTGCGGGCCGGCCCAAGGTTTCCCGCAGCACGGCTGCGGCATAGGCGATGGCGATGGGCTCGGTGCAGCCCATGGCGGGCACCAGCTCTTCCTTGAGAATGTTTACATAGTCCTGATAGCTTACGGCGTCCATGGCAGGATCCCCCTTTTTCATTTTTATGCCAGCAGCTCCAGAATGCCGGAGATGGTTTGAATGGAGGCCATGCCGGGCGGGCACTCCTCCGCGCCGGGCTTGGCAGTGATGAGCACCGGCTGGATGCCCGCGGCCTGGGCGCCCTGCAGGTTTTTCACCCCGTCGTCAATGAAAGCGCACTCCTCCGGGGGGAGGCCCATCTTTGCCAGGGCGTCCTCATACATCCGGTGGTCGGGCTTAAAGCAGCCCAGCTCAAAGCTGAAGGTGAAACAGTCGAAATAGGGCGTCAGGCCAAAGGCGTCCAAAACAGGCCGGATGGAGGGCCAGGTGTCCGAGATGACGCCCAGCTTGTAGCGGCCGCGCAGGGCCTGCAGGGTGGAAAGGGCATCCTGAAAGATCCCAAAGGTGTGCTGGGGCTGATAGACCTTTTCCAGGGCGGCCACCTCGATATTCTGCCGGGTGATGCCCAGTTCAGGGAGCAGCCGGGCAAGCTCCCCATAAAAGTGGAGGTACTGGTCGTATTCCTCCTCCCGGGTGGAGAGCCTGTGCCGGGGGAGGAAGTAGTCGTTGGCGGCCTTTCGGGCGGCGGCCACCCGCTCCGGCGGCAGGGAGGAGCAGGCCTCCCAGTGGAACAGCTTCATGGCGGATTCCGTCAGTTCCCAGTCTCCGCTGAGAGGATAGACCAGCGTCCAGCCCAGATCGAAAAACAGGCCTTTGACAGGCTTTGGCAAAGTTTGCACAGCGCATCCCTCTTTTCCAAAAAAATACCGGCTTCTGGGACTATTTTCCCACGGAAGCCGGTATTTGTCAAATTGTGTCTCTCACTGGAATTGGGAGTTGTACAAAGAGGCATAGAAGCCGTTTCGGGCCATCAGGTCCTGATGGGTGCCCTGCTCCACAATGTCCCCATCCCGCACCACCAAAATGCGGTCCGCGTTTTGGATGGTGGACAGCCGGTGGGCAATGACAAAGCAGGTCTTATCCTTCATCAATTCCCGCATGGCGGCCTGAATCTGGATCTCCGTGCGGGTGTCCACGTTGGAGGTGGCCTCGTCCAAAATCAGCATCCGGGCGTCCAGCAGCATGGCCCGGGCAATGGTGAGCAGCTGCTTTTGCCCCTGGGAGATATTCATGCCGTTTTCATCCAGAATGGTGTCGTACCCCTTGGGAAGCCCCATGATGTAGCGGTGGATGTGGGCAGCCTTGGCGGCCTTTTGCACATCCTCCAGGGTGGCGCCCTTTTTGCCGTAGGCCAGGTTTTCAAAGATGGTGCCGGTGAACAGCCAGGTGTCCTGCAGCACCATGGCGTAGGAAAGCCGCAGGCTCTTCCGGGTGATCTGCTGGATGTTCCGGCCATCCAGGGTGATGGCCCCGGAGTCCGGGTCGTAAAAGCGCATCAGCAGGTTGATGAGGGTGGTCTTGCCCGCGCCAGTGGGCCCCACAATGGCGGTCAGGCTCCCCTTGGGGGCAGTGAAGCTCAGGTTGTGGATGATGGTTTTCCCCGGGTCATAGCCGAACCGCACATGGTCCATGGCCACCTCCCCCTCCACCTGGTCGATGGAAACGGCGTTGGGGGCATCGGCGGGCTCGGGCTCCTCGTCGATGAGGCGGAACACCCGCTCGGCCGCGGCGCAGGCGGACTGCAGCTCGCTGAGGATGTTGGCGGCCTCGTTGATGGGGCCGGAGAACCGGCGGGAGTACAGCACAAAGGAGGACAGGTTGCCGATGGACAGGTGCCCCCACAAGAACAGAATGGCCCCAAAGATGCTGACAAAGGCCAGGGACAGGTTGTTGATAAAGTTGACGGAGGGGCCGGTCATGCCTCCGTAATAGTCGGCGTTGTAATAGGCGTCCACCGCGGCCTTGTTCCGCTGGTCAAAGCGGGAGATCATGGTCTCTTCCTGGTGATAGGCCTTGGTGGTCTTCTGCCCGGTGATGATCTCCTCCACAAAGCCGTTCATCTCCCCCAGCTTTACGGAGCGCTGGTGGAACAGGGGCCGCACCTTCTTGGTCATGTACCGGGTGAAGAGGATGGACATGGGGATGGTGATGACAAACACCAGTACCAGGGTGGGGGAAATGACAACCATCATGATGAGAGAGCCCAGCACGGTGATGACGCTGGCGGCGATTTGCAGCAGGTCGTTGGAGAGGGAGGCGTTCACCGTGTCAATGTCATAGGAGATGCGGCTGACAATATCGCCGGTCTGGGTGCCGTCAAAATACCGCACCGGCAGCTGGGTCAGCCGGTCGAAGACCTGCTGGCGCATCTGGAATACAATCCGCTGGCTCAGCTGGATCATCAAAATGGAGAGGATATAGGAGAGCAGGGAGCTGACCGCGTAAAAGACAATCATCAGCCCACAGAAGAAAAACACGGTGGGAAAGTCCGCCTGGCCGGGCTCCATGCCGATGGCGTCGATAGCCTCGCCGGAGAGCATGGGCCCCAGCAGCGCCAGCAGGTTGCTGGAGACGGTCAGCAGCACAGCGGCCAGGGCCATCCACTTGTGGGCGTAGATGTAGGTCCAAAGGCGCAAAAGCACTTTTTTCCGGTCCTTGGGCTTTTCAATGGGCCCTCTGGGTCCTTTGGGCATTTAGACCACCTCCTTTTCGCGGGCTTCAGGGTCCGCATCCTGGCTGTATCCCATTTGGGATTTGGCGATCTCCTGATACACCTGGCAGGAGCGCAGCAGCTCTTCATGGGTGCCGTAGCCCAGCTCTTTGCCCTCTTCCAGCACCAGAATATGGTCGGCGTGCAGGATGGAGCTGACCCGCTGGGCGATGATGATGGTGGTGATGCCCCGGTATTCCTCCCGCAGGGCCTTCCGCAGGGCGGCGTCTGTGCGGTAGTCCAGGGCGGAGGAGGAGTCGTCCAGAATTAAAATTTCCGGGGAGCCCGCCAAGGCCCGGGCCACCAAAACCCGCTGCTTCTGGCCGCCGCTGAGGTTGGTGCCCTTGCTGGTGAGCATGTGGCCAAAGCCGTCGGGCAGGGCAGAGATGAACTCCAGGGCCTGGGCGCACCGGGCGGCCTTCTCAATCTCCTGGGGGGGCAGGTTCCGGCCGAAGTCGATGTTCTCATAGATGCTGTCCGCAAAGAGCACGTCGTTTTGGAATACCACGCCGAACTTCTGGTGGAGCTCCTCCAGGGGGATGGAGGAGAGCCTGCGCCCTCCAATCTGGATTAGGCCGGAGTCCGCGTCATACAGGCGCATGAGCAGGGACATCAAAGTGGACTTGCCACAGCCGGTGGCGCCAATAATGCCCAAGGTCTCGCCGGGCTTTAAGCAGAAGGAGATGTCCTCCACACTGGGTTCGTTCTTGTTGTAGGAGAAGGAAACGTGGTCGAATACCACATGATAGGGGGAATCCTCCGGCTCCTCCGGGTGGACGGCCAGGTCCTCCGGGGTGTCCAGCACCTCTTGAATGCGGGCGCCGGAGGCAATGCCCTTGGAGCACATGACGAAGATGCGGGTGACGGCCATCATGGCGTTGAGGATGATGGTGAAGTAGCTCAGAAAGGCGATGATGTTCCCCGCAGAGCTGACCCCCGCGTTGACACGGTAGGCGCCCACAACGATAACCAGGGTCAGTCCCACGTTAAGCAGCAGGTTCATCATGGGGTTGGTCAGGGCCATGGTGATGCCCGCCTTTTTTTCCCGGCGGACCACCTCGCCGTTGACCTTGGCAAAGCGTTCCCGCTCGTACTCTGTCTTTGAAAGGGCTTTGATGACCCGGATTCCGGAGATGTTCTCCCGCACGGTGCGGACCATGGCGTCCACCCCTTGCTGCAGGCCGACATACAGGGGAATGCCCCGCTTGGACACGCAGAACACCAGCACCGCCAGGAAGGGCAGGGTGCACACCAGCACCAGGGTGAGCACGGGGTCCAGGGTCAGGGTGATGAGGATGCCGCCCACCAGCAGGATGGGCGCCCGCACCCCCATGCGCTGCATCATGCCGATCATCTGGTGGACGTTGTAGGTGTCGCTGGTCAGGCGGGACTCCAGAGAGGGGATGGAATAGCTGTCGATCTGAGAGCAGGACAGGTAGGAGATTTTGGCGAACAGGTCGTGGCGCAGGGCCTGGGTGGTGTGCTGGGCCACCCAGGCGGCCATACGGTTTGCCACAATGTTGGTCACCAGGGCCATGACAGCGGCCAGAATCATGGCGCCGCCCCAGAGGAGGATCAGCCCCATGTCCCGCAGGGGGACGATGTCGTCCACCAGGTAGGAAAGAATCCAGGGCAGCAGCAGTTCCATGACCGCCCCCACAAATTTAATGAAGATTCCCAGGCTCATCCGTGGGATGAAGGGTTTGATGTAGTGCAGGATCACATGCATGGGTGTTCATCCTTTCGCGCCGACGGCCTCCAGCGGGCCGTGGTTTTCATTCTTCTCTCAGAGCTTTATCATATCACAAATTAGTTGAAGCTGCAACTATACAAAGGGGATTTTTACAGTTTTTTTAGGAAACCTTCTTCGATTTCCCGCGGGTTTCCATAAAAAATAGAGGGAGCAAAGCCCCCTCCGAAGTTTGGATTGTGGATTTTTCCGCTCCCATCGGCTCATACCTGGAAGCTGGCCTCATAAAGCTTGGCGTACACCCCGCCCTGAGCCATCAGGCTTTGGTGGGTGCCCTCCTCGCAGATGCCGTTTTCGTCCAGCACCAGGATCCGCTGTGCCCCTTGGATGGTGGACAGCCGGTGGGCAATGACCAGGGTGGTGCGGTGTTTTGCCAGATCCTCCAGGGACCGCTGGACCACCTGTTCGCTTTGAGAGTCCAGAGCACTGGTGGCCTCGTCCAGAATGAGGATGGGCGGGTCCTTCAAAAAGGCCCGGGCAATGGAGAGCCGCTGGCGCTGTCCCCCGGAGAGCTTCACGCCCCGGGGCCCGATGTCCGTGTCATAGCCCTGGGGGAGCTTTTCGATGAACTCCTCCGCCCCAGCTTGGCGGGCGGCGGCCTTGATCTCTTCCAGCGTGGCCCCCGGCCTGCCGTAGGCGATATTTTCCGCCACCGAGCCGGTAAACAGGGCCACGTCCTGCTGGACCAGCCCCACGTTTCTCCGCAGGGAGCGCAGGGTGGCCTGTTTGACAGGCACGCCGTCGATGGCGACCTCCCCGGCCTCCACGTCGTAGAACCGGGGGATCAGAGAGCAAAGGGTGGTCTTTCCCACGCCGGAGGCCCCCACCAGCGCCACATATTCCCCCGCGCGGATGGTCAGGTTCAGGTCCTGGAACACGGCGTTCCCCTCCCCATAACGGAACCGCACATGGGAAAAGCGGATGTCTCCCTTCACCCGGGGCAGGTCCCGGGCGCCGGGGGCATTCTGGATCTCCGGCACGGTTTCCAGCAGCTCCACATAGCGGCGAAAGCCGGTACGCCCCTCTTGGATGAGCCGGGAGGTGTTTACCAGGCTTTGGATGGGCTGGGTGAAGTAGCCGACATACAGCAGGAACACCACCAGCTCCGAAAGGGCCAGAGACCCCTGGAGGATGGAGAGCCCGCCGAACACCACCACCGCAATGGGGATGAGGCTGGCAAAGGCGTCCATGCCGCCCCAGCAGAGGGCCTCGCCCCGGTAGCTGGCCCGGCGGCTCTTGAGGAATTTTTCGTTGAGGCGGTGGAACTTGGCCGCCTCGATCTCCTCGTTGCAGAAGGACTGCACCATGCGGATGGCGGAAAGGGTGTCCTCCGCCTGGGCGTTGATCTCCCCCATGTCCTCCCGGCCCTGCCGCAGGGCGCTGGCCATCTTCTTGTTGAAATAGAGGGTGTAGGCCAGCATAAAGGGCAGAAAGGCCAGGATAACCAAAGTCATCCGCCAGTGGATGTTCCACAGGATGAGGCAGGCTCCCAAAAGCTTGATAGAGTTTACCAGGATGTCCTCGGGGACATGGTGGAAAAACTCCGCCAGGGAGAGGGAATCGTTGGTCAGGCGGCTCATCAGGTCCCCGATGGGGTGGGTGTCAAAATAGGAGAAGGACAGGCGCTGGCAGTGGCGGAAGAGCTGGGCCCGCATGTCCCGCTCCATTTTGGCGCCGATGGAGTGGCCTTGATAGTCCATAAAATAGCTGCACAGCGCCTGGATGAGCACCAGCGCCAGCAGCAGGGCCCCCACCCGCAGGATTTTCCCCGGCGCGCTGCCCAGATCCCCGGTGAGGACGTTTTCTGTGATGTACCCCGCCCCCAGGGGCAGAACCAGCCCGATGGCCGCGGCAGTGAGGGAGCACAGCAGGTCGGCGGCGAACAGCCCCTTATAGGGCTTGTAGAATGACAAGAGCTGTTTGATTGTATGGGTCTTCAAAAAGAGTTCCTCCTCGCGATGTGGGGAGGGCGGCCCTTAACGAGCGGTTTCCCTCCCGGTGATGGAATGGGTCAGGAAAACGGATCTTTTTAACATAAGCGATACATCCTTTCTTTTCCGCCCCGCAGGGCGTGGTCTTCCCCTACTTTAGCATGTCCGCAGTGCCTTGGCAAGGCGCATTTTGCACAGAAAAAAGCCGGAGGGTTTGCTCCCTCCGGCGGAAAGGTTTTCAGGTGTACAACGTCATCCCCCACAGGTAGCCGATGAGCAGGAGAACGGGCACCAGCACCCACTCCACTTTCATCATGGCCAGGTAGAAGTCGCTGGGTTCCGGGTCCCGCACCGAGAGAAAGTGGTTCAGCTTAAACCAGGCCATGGGGAAGGCCACGGTCAAGTTCAGCAGCCCCGCCAGCACGCTGATAAAGAAAAACCACTGCCAGCTTCCCCGGTAGTGGACATTGTCCCCGGCGGCCAGCCGGGCCAAGCTGGTAAAGGGGGTGGAGAACAAGGTGGTCTGGCTCTCTCCTGCCGTCTCTGCGGTGATGGTGAGGCCGTCGTCGGTGGCGGGGGCTCCGGTCCCGTCCAGCAGGGGCAGGTTCGGCCCGGCGTAGAAACACTCCAGCACCAGGGCCCCGTCCCCGCCGGTGATGGCGAGGGGCCGGCCGTAGGGACCCTCCTCCTCCCCAAAGGCAAAGCCGTACTTCTCGGAAAAGCCGCCAAATTGCAGCAGAAACACGCCCCCGTCCTCCTGGGGCTCGAAGATCAGCACGCCGGGCACGCCGTGGAGCTCCCCCTGGTAGAGGACAGTGTCCCCCGCCGGTTGGGCGGGGAAGAACTCCCCGGCGATGAAGGCCCCCGGCCGGGTGAATTGAAAAAGGTACACCCCCAGGAAGATCACGAAGAGGGCCCCCGTCGCTAAAAGCGAACCCACCTGCAGTTTGGTGCGTTTTTCCTCCATAAAATCCCCTCCTTAAAAGCTTCCTCAATGGTTGCGCTTCTCTAAATCCAGCAGGAAGCGCTTGTTCTCCAGGCCGCCGCCATAGCCGGTCAGGCTGCCGCCCGCCCCCACCACCCGGTGGCAGGGCACGATGATGGAGATGGGGTTGTTGTGGTTGGCCATGCCCACCGCCCGGCAGGCTTTGGGCTTGCCGATGGCCTGGGCGATCTCCCCATAGGTGCGCACTTCCCCGTAGGGGATGGCCTGCAGGGCCTGCCACACCTGCATTTGGAACGCCGTGCCACGAAGGCAAAGGGGCAGGTCAAATTCCCGGCGCTGCCCGGCAAAGTACTCCCGCAGCTGGCGGGCGGCCTCCTCCAGCAGGGCAGTGGGGCCCGCCTCCCCTGGCCGGGACAGGCGGCCGAAGTACAGACCGGTCAGGGCGCCCTCCTCTTCCGTCAAAGTCAAGTCTCCCACAGGAGAGCCAATGTGCCAGACGTGTTCCAAAGCGCTCCCCCTCCTTTCTGCTATCAGTATAGCAAACCGGGAGGGATTTGCAAGGAGTTTCCCCGCGGGGCGTGTAAATTCTTTCCACGTTATGCGTCTCTGCGTTGCGCCAGGGGGAAAAACAGCCTATAATGGAAGAAATTGTCGTGAAAGGGGACCCGCCATGTATTTTGCCGACCTGCACATCCACTCCCGCTATTCCCGCGCCACCAGCAAAGAGGGGGACCTGCCCCACTTGGACCTGTGGGCCAGAAAGAAAGGCATTGCCCTGGTGGGCACCGGGGATTTTACCCATCCGGCCTGGCGGCAGGAGATGGAGGAACAGCTTCTGCCTGCGGAAGAGGGGCTCTACCGGTTAAAGGAGGAGTTCCGCCTGCCCTGCGGCGTGGCCGGCCAGCCGGCGGAGCCCCGGTTTGTGGTCAGCGGGGAGATCAGCTCTATCTACAAGCAGGGGGACAGGACCCGGAAGGTGCACAATGTGATCTTGCTCCCCAGCCTGGAGGCGGCGGAGGAGCTCTCCCGCCGGCTGGAGCAGATCGGCAATATCCACTCCGACGGCCGCCCCATCCTGGGCCTTTCCAGCCGCGACCTGCTGGAGATCACCCTGGAGGCCTGCCCCCAGGCGGTGTTCCTCCCCGCCCACATCTGGACGCCCCACTTCTCCCTGTTCGGGGCCTTTTCCGGGTTCGACACCCTAGAGGAGTGCTTTGGGGACTTGACGCCCCACATCCACGCGGTGGAGACGGGGCTTTCCTCCGACCCGCCCATGAACTGGCGGGTGTCCCAGCTGGACGGGCTGCAGCTGGTGTCCCATTCCGACGCCCACTCCCCCCAGAAGCTGGGCCGGGAGGCGGACATGCTGGACACAGAGCTCTCCTACCCCGCCCTAAAGCACGCCCTGGACACCGGCGAGGGCCTTGTGGGCACGGTGGAGTTCTTCCCGGAGGAGGGCAAATACCATTTGGATGGCCACCGCAGCTGCGGCGTGCGGCTGTCTCCTGGGGAGAGCGCTGCCCTGGGGGACCGGTGCCCTGTGTGCGGCAAGCGGCTGACCATCGGGGTGGAGCACCGGGTGGAGGAGCTGGCGGACCGCCTGCCCGGCATGCCCTGCCCCCATTCCAACCCCTTTGAGAGCCTGGTCCCCCTGCCAGAGGTCATCGCCAACGCCACCGGCCGCTCCGAGGCCAGCAAGCGCACCCAGGCCCTCTATGAGGAGCTGCTCGCAGCCCTGGGGCAGGAGTTCGCCATCCTGCGGGAGGTGCCCATTGAGGCCATCGGCTCCGCCGCGGGCCCGGCGGTGGGGGAGGCGGTCCGCCGCCTGCGGGCCGGGGAAGTGGTCCGGGAGGCGGGCTACGACGGAGTCTACGGCAAGGTGCGGCTGCTCACAGTGGAGGAAGTGGAGGCTTTCAACGGCCAGGTGAGCCTGTTCGGCCCCGTTGCCGTGCCCCGCGCTCCCCGGGCCAAGAAACGGCCCGTGGAGAAGGCGGCGCCTCCGCGGGAAGAGGAGGCCCCTCCCGTGCCCCAGGCCGGCTTGGACGATTCCCAGCGCCAGGCGGTGGAGACCCAGGCCCGCCGGGTGGCGGTGGTGGCGGGCCCCGGCGCGGGAAAGACACGCACCCTCACCGCCCGGGTGGCTCACCTGCTGGATAGCGGCGTGAAGCCGGAGGAGGTCACCGTGGTGACCTTCACCCGCCGGGCCGCTCAAGAGCTGAAGGAGCGCCTGGAGGACCTGGTGGGGAAGGGTGCCGCGCAGGGAATGGCGGTGGGCACCTTCCACGCCCTGTGCCGGGAGCTGCTGGGCCGCCCGCCCCTGCTCTCTCAGGGGGAGGCGCTGGCCCTGGCGGAGGGCCTTCTAAAAGAGCGGGACAGCCGCCTTTCCCCCAAAAAGCTGCTGGGCTGGGTGTCCCAGGTGAAAAATGGGGTGGTTTCCCCGGAGGGCCCGGAGGAGGAAGCCTTGTTCGCGGCCTATGAGCAGGGCCTGAAGGACCTGGGCGTCACAGACTTCGACGGCCTGTTGAACCGGGCCCTGGCGGTGAAAGAGCTGCCCCCCAAGGCACGGCGTCCGTTCTCCCACCTGCTGGTGGACGAGTTCCAGGATGTGAACGCCCTGCAATATGATCTGGTGCTCCAGTGGAGCCGGGAGGGCAGCCTGTTTGTCATCGGTGACCCGGACCAGTCTATCTATGGCTTCCGGGGGGCGGTGGGTGACTGCTTTCAGCGGCTGGGAGAGGACTTCCCAGACCTGGTGACCCTGCGCCTGGCCCGGAACTACCGTTCCTCCCCGCAAGTGCTGGGCTGCGCCCTGCCGGTGATCTCGCAGAACCCTGGGGAGCCCCGTCGCTTGGAGGCCATGGGCAAACCGGGCCTGCCTGTGCGGTGGGTCCACGCCCCGGACGAGCTCTCCCAGGGGGTGTTCCTGGCCAAGGAGATCGGCCGCATGGCGGGAGGTCTGGGCATGGTGGAGGCCCAGGGGGATCGGGAGAACCTCCGCTCCTTCTCGGAGATGGCCGTGCTGTGCCGCACCCACCGCCAGGCGGAGATGGTGGAGCGCTGCCTGCGCCACGACAGCATCCCCTGCGTGGTGTGGGGCCGGGAGGACTTCCTGCAGGATAAGAAGATCCGGGGGCTGCTGGGATTTCTGGGCACTTGCTGGGACTTTCGGGACACTGCCTCCCTGAAGGCCTGCCTGACCCTGCTGTGGAGCTGTTCCCCAGAGACTGTGGAGCGGGCCCGGGCTGCCTGCTCCCGTGCGGAGAGCGTGGAGGCGCTTTCCACCCTGCTGGAAGGGGAGGCCGCGCTGCGGCCCTGGCTGGAACGGCTGGAACGCTATTGCGCCCCGGCTCAGCGGGAAAAGCCCCTCTCCCTGCTGAAGCTGTGGGAGCAGGAGGAGGGCGGCGGAGAGCCCCTGGAAAAGCTGAAGAACATGGCGGTGTTTTACTCCAGCCTGGGAGATTTTTTACAGGACCTCTCCCAGGGGGAGGAGGGGGACCTGCGCCGGGCCGGGGGCAAGGGCTACCGCTCCGGGGCCGTGCAGGTGATGACCCTCCACGCCGCCAAGGGCCTGGAGTTCCCCGTGGTGTTCCTAGCGGGGGCCAGCCGGGGCGTCATCCCCTTGGAATCCCCCGGCCGGGAGAACGACCCCCAGGAGGAGCGCCGCCTCTTCTATGTGGGCATGACCCGGGCCAAAGAGGAGCTGGTGCTCCTCTCCTGGGGGGAGGCCTCTCCCTTCCTGGGGGATATCCCCTCCCAGCAGCTCCAGCAGGAGACGGTGCCCTTGAAGGAGCGGCCGGCGGAGCAGCTCTCCCTGTTTTAAAGCGGCTTCCAGCAAGGAAACGCCCCGGACGTGTTTTCCCGCGTCCGGGGCGTTTTTCTGAAAAAGAAAAGGCCGCCAAACGGCAGCCTTTTCAGGGAGGAAGAATGAAGTTTATTGAAAAAGCTCCCGGCGTCCTGCCGGGAAGGGCTTGTTTTCCCTTTTGACAAGTCCCAGTATACCGGCGGGATATGACCAGGCTGTGAACGAGGATAAAACACTTTTTGAAGCCTTTTTTAAAAAATTTGTTTTACCGGGAGGCCAGCAGGTCCTTTTCCTCGGGATGCTTTTCAAACCACTGGGCCGCGTACCAGCAGGAGGTCTTCGCCTTTTTTCCCTGAGAGCGCAGCTGGTCCACGGCGGCCCGCACCAGCTTTCCTGCCACGCCCTGGCCCCGCAGGCTTTCATCCACAAAGGTGTGGTCAATGTCCGCCACACCCTCCGCCACGGTGGGGAAGGTGATCTCTGCCAACAGTTTGCCGTTCTCGTCTTGGGCGAAAATGCGCCCCTCGCTCTTTTGAAATTCCATGGGGACAGCTCCTTTCCAAAGGTTTAAGGTTTACAGCACCAGCTGGTCATATTCCACGCCCTCCAAATCCTTCCAGGCAAAGACGCCGTTTTCCAGCGTCATATAGCTGTGGGGGCTGTTTTCCTTGGGAAGGGAGACGCTGCCCGGGTTTAGATACCAGAAGCCCAGGCGGCTGTCCTTGGCGGGCACATGGGTGTGGCCGTGGAGGAGCACGTCCCCCGGCTGCAGCAGGGGCGGGGTCTCCAGGTTATAGTGGTGGCCGTGGGTGGCGAAGATGACATGGCCCTTCTGTTCCAGCAGGCAATAATCCGCCAGCACCGGGAAGGGCAGCACCATCTGGTCCACCTCGGCTTCGCAGTTGCCCCGCACGCAGAAGACCTTTTCCTTTACCCCGCTGAGCTGGGCGATGACCTCCTTGGGGGCGTAGCCCTGGGGCAGGTCGTTGCGGGGGCCGTGATAGAGCAGGTCTCCCAGCAGCAGCAGCCGCTGGGCGCCCTCCCGCACAAAGGCTTGCAGCATTTTTTCACAGTATAAGGCAGAGCCGTGAATATCCGAAGCGATCATCCATTTCATGGGACGCACATCCTCTCTTTCCCGCAGGGGGAATCGTTTTAAATTATTGTAGCACATCTGCGGGGGAAAAGCCATGGCGGGCCAGAAAAAACGCTGTACGCGGCTGGGGCGTACAGCGTTGGGGATGTTTTACAGCTTGGAGTAGCCATATCCGTTTACCAGGGCGTCCAGCTTGGCGCCGTGCTTGCACAAGGGGCACTCCTGGGTGGAATAGGTGGCGTAGCCGGAGACGTCCTCCTTGGTGAAGATGGACTGTACCGGTACCCCCTCCACCTGGGTGATATCGCTGAAAATTGTGGCGATGCCGGCGGTGGAACCGCCATAATACTGAACGCACTCCATGGCCTTGCGGGCGCTGATGCCCGTGGTGACGGAGGCCGTTAAAATCAGCACGTGCTTGTCCCGAATCATGGGTACCAGGTTGTCACGGAAGATCAGCTGGCTGGTGGTGTCGTACTCTGGGGTGACCACATAGATGGTCTGGTGGGCATTGATGGAGATAAAGCCGGCCCGGTTCAGCTCCTTGGCCAGGTAGGCACCGATAATCTGGGTGCCGTCCAGGCAGAGGATGGTGTCCACAATGGTGCTGGCCACATAATGCTGCGTCAGAGCCTGGGCAGCCAGCTCGGCCTCGCTTTGGCGGGTCTTCAGGGTGGTCATGTCCAGATAGCAGTTGATGTGGGAGTGGTTGGTGGCAAAATGGCCGTGGATCACCTTCAGCGGCACGCTGCCATTCTTCGACAGGATTTTGATGATGCGGTTTTCCATAAATTCTAACCTCCCTGCCGCAGCCTGTATGGAAACAGGGGATCGCGGTATTTTTATCAATTATAGCAACTGAGAAGGGAAAACACAAGATGTTTTCCTCAGGTTTTTAGAGTTTTATTCCAATAATCCGCAAAAATATGAAATAAAACCAGCAGGAAAGGCCAAATCCTCCTTGACAAGGGGAGGGCCGCCATGCTATTTTATAATTGTGAAGTTATATCCTCTAAAAGGCGTACCGCCCGCAAGAGGATGGGAGGAAACCCTGTTTCGGGACAGAAGGGAGGCTTTCGGTATGAAGAGCGTGGGAAAAAGGCTGCTGGCTGGCGCGATTTTGGGAGCGGCAGAGCTGGGCGCTGCCGGGCTGCTGTCGAACGTGGGCAAGCTGGCGTCTTTTCAGGACATCACCTTTTTTCTGGGCATTTTCACCTTGCTTTTTGGCGGGCTGATGCTGTTTCACACGATGCGGGTGAAGGCTGGCGCGCCAACCAGCGCCAGCAACAGCAATGCCCAAGGGGCCTTTGCCGCCCAGGTGGCCTTTGAGGAGGCCAAGGCCATGGAAAAGCTGCGGGACAGCAGCAAGGGCCGGGAGCTGGCGGCTGCCCCGGGGGCGATTGCCTTCTTTGCGGCGGCAGCGGTTGTTCTGGCAGGTTTTGGCGTCAGCCTGGCGTTGTGACGGATTCGGGGCTGCGGGAAGGGCGGGTGCTGGCAGACGGCGCCTGCCTTCGCAAAAAGGGGCGCGGCACACTGTGCCGCGCCCCTTTTTTGGCCCCTTACGAGGCTTTTTCCCTGTGTAGAGCTGGTAATAGCGCCCTTTCTGAGCGATGAGTTGGTCGTGGGTGCCCCGCTCGATAATGCGGCCTTGCTCCAGCACCATGATGCAGTCGGCGTCCTTAACGGTGCTGAGCCGGTGAGCGATGACAAAGGTGGTGCGCCCAGTCATCAGGGCGTCCATGCCCTGCTGGACCAGGGCTTCGGTGCGGGTGTCAATGGAGGAGGTGGCCTCGTCCAAAATCAGCACCGGAGGGTCGGCCACGGCGGCCCGGGCAATGGACAGCAGCTGGCGCTGGCCCTGGCTCAGGTTGGCGCCGTCCCCGGTGAGGACCGTGTCGTACCCATCGGGCAGGCGGCGGATGAAGCCGTCGGCGTTGGCCAGCTTGGCCGCGGCAATGCACTCCTCGTCGGTGGCGTCCAGGCGGCCGTAGCGGATGTTCTCCATCACCGTGCCGGTGAACAGGTGCACGTCCTGGAGCACCATGCCCAGGCTGCGGCGGAGGTCGCCCTTTTTGATCTTGTTGATGTTGATGCCGTCGTAGCGGATTTTGCCGTCGGCGATGTCGTAAAACCGGTTGATCAGGTTGGTGATGGTGGTCTTGCCCGCGCCGGTGGAGCCCACAAAGGCGATTTTCTGGCCCGGCGTGGCGTACAGCTTGATGTTGTGCAGGACGATCTTGCCCTCCCCGTAGCCGAAGTCCACATCGTGGAAGGTCACGTCCCCTTGCAGGCGGGTATAGGTGATGGTGCCGTCCGCCTTGTGAGGGTGCTTCCAGGCCCACACGTTGGTGCGCTCTTCGCACTCCACCAGGCTGCCATTGCGGTCCTCCTTGGCGTTGACCAGCTCCACATAGCCCTCGTCCCGTTCCGGCGGGGCGTCCATCAGGTCGAAGACCCGCTGGGCGCCCGCCATGGCCATGACGACGCTGCTGGTCTGCTGGCTGATCTGGCTGACGGGCTGGGTGGCGTTTTTGTTCAGGTTCAGAAAGGCCACCAGGGTGCCCAGCGTCAGGCCGGTGTAGCCGGAGAGGGCCAGCAGCGCCCCCACAATGGCGCACAGCACATAGCTGATGTTTCCAAGGTTGCCGTTGACCGGCATGGCGATGTTGGCAAAGGTGTTGGCCTTGTCGGCGCTGTCCCGCAGGGCCTGGTTCAGCTTGCGGAAATTCTCCACGCTCTTTTCCTCATGGCAGAATACTTTGACCACCTTTTGGTCGTCCATCATCTCCTCAATGTAGCCGTTAACGGCCCCCAAATCCTTTTGCTGCTGGGTGAAGTACCGGGCGGAACGCCCGCCGATCTGAGAGCTGGCCAGCACCATGACGCCCAGCATGGCGATGGTCTGGATGTTTTCATACATGGCGTCCCGCAGGTTGAGGCAAAGCCCGAGGAAGCCTTGGCCCCAAACCGCCCGGCCAGAATCCCTGCCGCAAGGCTGACAAAGGCCAGAACAAGCATGACAACGCCGTAAAAATAGACCTGCCCCATGTCCCCGGCCTGGATGCCCTTGTCAATGATGGAGGCCGTCACAAAGGGGATGAGCACCTCCATCAGCACTTCCAGCCCTGTGAACAGGGGAGTAAGCAGGGAGGCCGCCCGGTATTCCTTCACTTGTTTGAGCAGTGTTCGTATCATGGTGATTCCTCCTTATTCCGCTTGGGTGAGATTTTCCCGCATCCGGCACAGGACAGCTTTGGCGCAGTCCAGTTGCTGGGGCAAGAGGCCCTGCAGCAGGACCTGCAGCTGTGTTTGGATGGCTGCGTGCAGCGCCTTTGCCTGTTGGCGGGCCTTTGGCGTGGGCATCAGCCGTTTTTTCCGGTCGTCCAGGGGGTCCAGGGGCGTTTCCAAGAAGCCCTTGGCCTGCAGGGCAGTTAGAAGCTCGGAAAGGGTGGATTTGGAGATGCCCAGCATCTCTCGCAGCTCAGAGGCACAGCAGGTCCCTTCCCGGGAGAGCAGGCTGTCCAGCACAAAGGCCTGGGCAGGGGAGAGGCCCCAGGCGTGCAGCTGCCTTCGGCCGTATTGCTCTGCAGAGGCGTACACCTGCCGGATCAGCAGGAGAATGGATTCGTTCATAAGAGCGCTCCTTTTCTTTGGAAAATGGGGAAACAGTTTTGCTTGGAACTGTTCGCCTGCTAACAATTATAGGGCGAAGCCCCTTGAAAGTGAATTTAGAAAATGCTATTATTAATAAGAGAAACTTATTAATAGGGAGGGAGGATATGAACACCTTCCAGCTTTCCAGCTTTTTGGCCGTGGCAGAGACATTGAGTTTTGCCCGTGCGGCGGAGCAGCTGCACGTCACCCAGCCCGCCGTAACCCAGCAGATCCATTCCCTGGAAAAGGAGCTGGACGCCGTTCTGTTCCGGCGCACCACCCGTTCCGTCAAGCTTACGCCGGAAGGGGCGGCGTTCTTCAGCGATGCCCGGCAGATTGTCGCGTTGACAGAGCGGGCCAAGCACCGCCTGCAGGACCCCAAGGGGAGAGAGTTCCAGGTGCTGTCCCTGGGGTGCGGGGAGCCCTTCCAGCTGTTTTGGATCTCCTCGTTGCTAGAGCAGCTGCGCAGCGCCCTGCCGCAGCTGCATCCCCGCCTGTGTACAGAGCCTATCCCCAGGCTGTTCCGCATGCTGGAGGACGGGGACCTGGACGCGCTTTTGAGCTTTCGGGTATCTCACCCCCCAAAGGGGGATATCCTCTACCGGGAGACTGGGAAGGCGCCCTTGGTCTGCCTGTTGCCCCGGCGCCACCCCATGGCGCGGGAAAGCAGCCTGGACCTGCGCCGGCTGAGGGGGGAGAGGCTGGTGCTCCTTACCCCTGCCAAACCCCAGCCGGAGGCCCTTCACACCCTGTTGGGGCGCACGGTGGGAGAGCGGACCCCGGCCGAGCTGTATTTCTGCGAGAGCACGGAAGCCGTGGCCGCCCTGGTGGGGGCGGGATATGGCGCGGCCCTGCTGCCGGACCTGTTCCCGCCGGAAGAGCTGCCCTTTGCCAGGGTCCCCTTGGAGGGGGCGGCGCCGGTCTCCTTCGGCGCCTATTACCGTCCCCGCCCGTCCAGTGCTGCCTTGCGGGAGTTCCTGCGGCTGGTGGGGAAGAATGGGGCCTTGTCGGTGTGATTGGGCGCGGGAACGCAAAAAAGAGAGGCAGCCAAGAAGGCTGCCTCTCCTGTATGGAGGGGATAGAGAAGGTCACTCCACGTCCTGAAGGGCTGCGTACCCCTCTTCGCCGGTGCGGACCTTCACCACGTTCTCTACATCGTAGACGAAGATTTTGCCGTCGCCAATATGGCCGGTGTACAGCACCTTTTTGGCGGTTTCGATCACCGCCCGCGCAGGCACCTTGCTGACCACGATGTCCACCTGGATCTTGGGCAGCAGGTTCGCCTCCACCGGGGCGCCCCGGTAGTACTCCGGCTTGCCCTTCTGGATGCCGTAGCCGAGGACATGGGACACGGTCATGCCGGTGATCCCCAGCGCGGACATGGCCGACTTGAGCGCCTCCAGCCGGGGCTCCTTGCAGATGATTTCCACCTTGGTGATCTTGGGGGCCTTTTGGTCCCCGGGGGAGGTGGTGTCCTTGACCGGCACGGCCTCGGAAACGGGCACCTCGCCCAAGGGCTCCACAGCGGGCCCGTCGGGAGAGTAGCCGATGTTTTCCACCGCCTGCACGAAATCCGGGTAAGCATGGTTCCCGTGTTCGCCAATATCAAGGCCAGCCAGTTCCTCCTCCCTGGAGACGCGGATCCCAATGGTCTTTTTCAAGATCCACCAGACCGCAAGGGCACTGACAAAGGTAAACGCCCCCACCGCGAGGATGCCCGCCAGCTGGATGCCCAGCAGGCTTGCCCCGCCGCCGTAGAACAGGCCGTTCCTGGTGGAGAGGGTGGTCACGCCCTCCTGGGCGAACAGGCCGATACACAGGGTGCCGAACACGCCGCAGCACAGGTGGACCGAGGTGGCCCCCACCGGGTCATCTATCTTTGCGCGGTCAAAGAACACCACCGCGAACACCACAATCACGCCGGCAATGGCGCCAATGATGAGGGAATCCACAATGGAGATGTAAGAGCACCCGCCGGTGATGGCGACCAGCCCGGCCAGACAGCCGTTGATGGTCATGCCCAGGTCCGGCTTCCCCAGGAAGATCCACGAAGTGGCCGTGGCGGTGACGACAGCCGCAATCGCGGAGGTGTTGGTGGTCATCAGGATGTGCATCACATCCGAGGGGTTCTGGAAGCTCATCGTAGAGCCGGGGTTAAACCCAAACCAGCCAAGCCACAGCACAAACAGGCCGATCACCGCCAGGGACATGTTGTGGCCGGGAATGGCCCTGGGCTTGCCCTGTTTGTCATACTTCCCAATGCGGGGCCCAAGGATGAGGGCGCCCGCCAGGGCGGACCAGCCGCCCAGGGAATGGACCACCGTGTCGCCGGCAAAGTCCATAAAGCCCAAATCAGCCAGCCAGCCGCCGCCCCATACCCAGTGGCCGACGATGGGATAGACGACCAGGGTGAGCACAAAGGAGAAGATGATGAAGGAGAGATACTTGATCCGTTCCGCCACAGCGCCGGAGACAATGGTGGCCGCGGTCCCGCAGAACACCAGCTGGAAGAAGAATTTCCCCCAGAACGGCACGTTGGAAGTCAGGGTCCCGTCATAGAACGACAGATCCTTTTCACCCAGGATGAACAGGTGCTCTGTGCCGATAAAGGGGTTGTCGCCTCCAAACATGAAACCCCATCCAAGCAGCATGAAGCCCAGGGAGGAAACCGCGAACACGATGAAGTTTTTGGAAAGGATGTTCACGGTGTTTTTCGACCTGGCCATGCCGGCTTCCAAAGACGCGAAGCCCAGGTTCATAAAGAACACCAGGATTGCCGCAAGAAAGACCCACAAGGTATCAACGATCATAGGGAAACCAACTCTTTTCTTGAGATTTATCTATGTGAAGCGGCGCTGCCGCGGGTTGCCGGCGCCGGATTGCATGGAGAAAGGGGCCCTGAAGGATTGCTCCTTCAGGGCCCCTTTGCCCAGCCTGGTGGGGAAAGCTCTGGCCTGCCCGCGGCCGCTGGAATAAAAAAACGCCCTGAAAAGCCGTCAGCCTTTCAGGGCGCCATTGCCGCAGAATCGGGGAACTTCCCTCTTACGCACGACATTATACTCCGGAAAGAAGCCCGTGTCAAGTGCGTTTGCAAGATTTGGCGCTAGACGCTGCAAAAACAGAAGAACGACAGGATGGATTCCTGCAAATTGCGGAAAAAATGTGAAAAATGTGCATGAAACAGAAGGGAATCCTTCATTTTGCGGCTTTACAGGGTAAACACATGCTTTTTCAGCCGGTCAAAGGCCTCCTGTACCCGAGAGAGGGGCAGGGCCAGGTTCATGCGGATATGGCAGGGCCCGTGGAAGGCGCGGCCGTCCTGCCAGGCCACGCCCACGTCCCATCCGGCCTTCTCCAGCTGGTCGATGGTGGTGTTGTGGGCGGCGCACCAGTCGGTGCAGTCCAAAAACAGCATGTAGGTGCCCTGGGGCTTGGAAACTTTCACCCCGGGGAAGTTTTGGGCGATAAAGCCGCAGGCGAAATTTACGTTGCCGGTGATGGTCTGCCGCAGCTCGTCCACCCAGTCACTGCCCTCCTGGGTGTAGGCGCCGGTGAGGGCGTGCATGGACAGCACGTTCATGGAGTTGTAGTGAGAGAGGGAGCTTTCCTTGTCGATGCGCTCCCGCAGGGCCTTGTTGTAGACAATGTGGTAGCTGCCGATGAGCCCCGCCAGGTTGAAGGTCTTGGAGGGGGCGTAGAGAGCTACCGTGCGCTGGCGGGCGTCCTCAGAGATGGACTGCAGGGGAATGTGCTTGTGGCCCTCTAAGATGATGTCGGACCAGATCTCGTCGCAGATGACCATGACGTCGTGCTTTTGAAACAGCTCCATGGCCTTTTCCAGCTCCCAGCGCTCCCACACCCGGCCGCAGGGGTTGTGGGGAGAGCAGAACACCGTGGCGTGAATCTTGTTTTCCACAATTTTCTTTTCCATGTCCTCAAAGTCCATGCGGTAGACGCCATCCTCATCCTGCACCAGGGGGCTGTGAACAATGTGATAGCCGTTGTTGGTCAGGCAGCCGGTGAAGCCGATGTAGGTGGGGGAGTGCAGCAGCACGTTGTCCCCCTTGGAGCATAGCACGTTCAGGGCCGTGATCACGCCGCCCAGCACGCCGTTTTCATAGCCGATGCACTCTTTTGTCAGGCCGGTGACGCCGTTGCGCCGCTCCTGCCAGCGGATGATGGCGTTGTAGTAGTCGTCGCTGGTGGCAAAGTAGCCGAAGAAGGGGTGGTCCACCCGCTTCTTGATGGCCTCTGTAATGGTGGGCACCGTGGGGAAGTTCATGTCCGCCACCCACATGGGGATCACGTCGAAACCCTCTTTGGGGGGCTGGGGGCCGTGGCCCCCTTCTGTCAAGCCATCCACCGCGATGGCGTCCCTCCCGTGCCGGTCAATAATGCTGGTAAAATCGTATTTCATTCTGTTCGGCGCGCCGCGCCTGCCTCCTTTTGCCCGATGGCAGCGTAATGTGTGCCAGATGCACAATGGTAAAATGAAAAGTGCGGGGGCCAGGGCCGCCGCAAAACCAGCGCGCTCCGGCAGATTTTTCCCCATACGTCTTTATTTTCCTACACAGCGGTGCCTTTGTCAATAAAAAACGAATTTCGCGCTGGCGGGCCCACTTCCGCCCATCCTTATAATTTTGTGGCATAAATGAAAAGAATGTTCCTTTTTTACGGCTTTTTCCTGTGTTATACTGGCACAGAAGACTGTTTCAGACACAGTGGCTGATAGGAGGAACAGAAGTTATGAACTTGTCTTTTTCCAGAGAGATCCCTTTGAATGATTCCTATGAGGTTATCGGAATGTGATCAGCCGCTATATCTTCGAGGTGTACGGCGTGCTGCGAGAACAGATGGAAGAAGGGGAAGAGGGCACGCTTTCCCAGCAGTCCATTTTGGACCAGCTCTTCCATTCCGAGACCTTGGAGCAGATGCGGGAGCTGCTGCTCCAGTATGGAGGCAATGTGCGCGACCTGATCCGCCTGAAAAACGACTCGGCCACCATCGGCATGATTCAGCAGGTGCAGAAGACCATTCGGGAGCGGTACAGCGAGAATTTGACCATCAACGAGCTGGCCGCTCAGGTCTATCTGACGCCCACATACCTGTGTCTGCTCTTCCGGCAGGTGACGGGCACCACCATCAACCGCTATCTGACCAATGTCCGCATGGAGAAAGCCAAGGAGCTTTTAATGGATCTCTCCAACAAGCTGTATGATGTCAGCTACGCAGTGGGGTATATGAACCCCAGCTATTTCTCCCGGCAGTTCAAAAAATATGTGGGCTGCCTGCCCTCGGAGTACCGCAACCGGCGGATGTCCCGGGAGTGAGGCGGGCGCTCCGCAGGATCACGGCGATCTGTTGCAATCCCCCTTGCCAAAGGCAGGGGGATTGCTTTTTGCTTTGGGGGCGGCGTTGCGAAAGAGCGGGGCGGCTTGTGAGCGGGGGCGTGCACCTGCTTGACGTGCAGGTGCACAGTGGCCTATGGAATTTCCAAGAAAGCAAAAGCGGCCCCGAAAGGCCGCGGAAAACTGAGAGTGTGTTACAGACAAAAAGAAAAACCGCCTAAACCCAGTGTTTAAGCGGCTTTTTTGTGGTGGGCGCTAACGGACTTGAACCGCTGACCCCCTGCACGTCAAGCAGGTGTCGCAAAATGTGTGTATTTCAAGAGTCCACCAGGAGTGATACACCATGCAAAAGTTCCAACCTGCTCGGCAATTACCCAGAATAAAACCACGGCAAGCTCTTCAATACCGTTATTTGGTAATCCCCCAACTTTTGATTACAGACCCGGCTTTTGCCGATATAGATTGTGCGGCAAAACTGACGTATGCCATCCTGCTAAATAGGCTGACTCTTTCTGCTGAAAATCCCGCTGAATACACGGATGAAGAGGGTCAACTTTTTGTTATCTTCACGGTAGAGGAATTACAGAGTACGTTGCACCTTTCAAAACCAACAGCGGTCAAAGTTCTCAATCAGTTAGAAAAGGCTGGTCTGATTGAAAAGAAACGCCAAGGGCAGGGTAAACCTACTTTGCTCTATGTGAACGATTTTACTGCCGCTGTGGAGCTTCCTTCGCCCGGAGGGGATAGCAATGGCCCTGAAAGCGACCAAAGCACGGTTGAGGATAGCTCGGAGAAGTTAAATGATTTGACTTCCAGAAGTGAAGAATTTGAACCTCAAGAAGTAAAAAAACTTGACTGTAGTAAGAATGACCTGAGAAAGAATGACCTGAGAATCTCTTCTTCCTACCAGGATGAAGAAAGAAAAGATAGAGAGGCCAGAGCTTTAGGACCGCCTCATGTTCGAAAGATAGACATTGATGACCTTACGGAAGATGTGAAAAATCAAATTGAGTACGATGTGCTGAAAGAAGTCCATGGTGAATGTGTGGCAAAGAGTGTGCTTTTCTTGATTGTAGGGGTACTTGCACGAGACGGACCTTTCTATTTCGAGAAAGGACAGTACCCGGAAGAGGCTGTAAAGCAGCGTTTTCGCAGTTTAGAGTACATGGATATTGACCGTGCGCTTAATATCCTGTATCAAACCCCAGGAGTACGAAATCAGACCGCCTACTTGCAAACACTATTGTTTAACGCTGTAGGAAGCTCAGACATTGAGGCGGCAGCTCTATGGGAACAAAATGAGAATCAACGTGAGAAAAACCGGAACTAGTTCCGGTTTTTTTAATACCCAAAACCAGGAATGAAAACCAGGAGGAAAAAACAATGGCAACGAAAATCGCAATCACCAACGAAAAAGGCGGCTGTGGGAAGACCACTACTACGGTCAACATTGCGGCGATCCTGGCCGAACACGGCCAGCGAGTGCTGCTAGTGGACGCTGATTACCAGAGCTATGCAACCACCTACTATGGCCTTTACCAACCCAATGCCCAATCCCTTTACCATGTTCTTTTTGAAGGGACTTCCCCCAAGGTGGCCATCAGCGTTACCGAGTATGGAGTGGATGTACTGCGGGCCTCGGCGGCACTAAAAAAGGCAGAAGACCAGTTGACCCTCATGCACTTGTCCCATGAGCCGTACACCAACCTGCTGAAGAATACTCTTGCTGCCATAGAGGGCCAGTACGACACTATCCTGATTGACTGCCCTCCCCAGAGCTACCGGCTATTGGAGGTCATCCAAAGCTATGTTGACTACCTGATTGTTCCCATGATTCCTGATGAATTTGCTCTGCACAGCCTGCGGATTAAAGCAGAGAATCTGCTGCAAGTGCGCCGGACTCTAAATCCCCGGCTCCAGATTATGGGAGGGCTTATCGTCATGCAGGAAAACAACGCTACCAAACGGGCGTACACGGATGCCCTCTTGAGTCAGACCGTGGTGCCGTTTTTCCGCACACCCATTCGGAAGAACATCACCCTGAGCCGGGCTATCAATGCCCACCAGCCTATCAACGTGTATGCGAAAAGCAGTAACGGTAATCAGGACTACCAAGCATTGGTGGAAGAAATCATGGGGAGGATTGCGAAATGAAAAAGCTGAATTTTGGAACCATCGCTGATGGGTTGAACACGTTGCAGAACACATTGGAGCAGAACTCCGGGATAGGCTGGAGTGAGCTGGTGGATGCGAACACCATCGACTTTGCCGAAAAGAACTCCTATGCTGCGGATGATACGGATGAAACAATACGGGAATTGGCCGAACAGATTGAGGTTGCTGGGCTTCTGACCCCTCTGGGTGTTATCAAGGAGGGAAACCGGTATCGACTATTTTCTGGGGAGAGGCGCTATAAAGCTATCACCACCTATCTCCACTGGGAGAAAATTCCTTGCCAAGTATTTCAGGGTGTTACCCCGAACAAAGCGCAGTTGATGCTTCATATGGCAAATGGTGCCAGGGACTACACCCCAGCCAGAAAACTGGAGCTTTACGAAGAATATAATGCCCTCCTGCGGGAGATGAAATCCACCGGCGAGTTTACCGGCCCCATCCAGAAGGGGGTAGCCGAGCTGCTGAACGTCTCTGACCGGCAGGTACGGACCTACCGCACCATGGCCGAGCAGCTTACCCAAGAGGAGAAGGAAGCTGTTTCCTCTGGCAGCTTGTCTTTTGGAGATGCCAAGCAAGTTGCCGTGGAACGTGCTGCTGAGGAAAAGGAACCGGAGAAAATCGGAACTGGTTCCGGTTTTTCTGGTAGGTCGGAAAAGAAAACATCCAGAAAGAAAGTGCAGGGCTGGAATCGTGAGAAAATAGCCCAGATTACACTCCCCGATGCAAAGGATGATGACCCTCATCCCCGTCTGTTGTGTGGTGGGGAAAGCATCCACTGCGGGGAGACGTTTAAGGCTTTTTTCCCGGATGGTTGCTGGCATGACATCACATTGGAAATCACCTGGGATGTGGAGGGGCCAGGCTGCTGGTACATCTCCAATCCAGAATACCGGGATATTTGCCCTATTGGGCTTTTTGTAAAAAGAAATTGAGTTAAGAACAGGTAGTATAGGCAGGAGCAATTTGCGGCACGGTTGTCCGGAAAGAGAGTATGGCATATGGCAAAGAGTATGAAAGTCCTCACATTCCTGGCGAAAATAGGAGCCGCCAGCGATGACATTCCTGTTGTTGTTAAGGAAGGACTAAAAGAACTTGGGACTGCAAAGAGCTTGCGCTGGTTAGAACTTCACGGTTCACCTGGTATCCTAGAAGCCCGATTGGAGTATGCGAACGTAGGACGCGAGAAAATCACCCTGCAAATCCGGCTCAAGGACTACAACACCAAAATCTGACCAAGGAGGCATAGAAAATGGAAGTAACCGGTGTAGAGATTAACCCCCTCCACACGGGGAATGGCTATTATAAGGCGGCGGCAACAATTTACATTGAGGGCGGTTATGTTGTCAATGGGATTATGGTAGCAGAGACGAATGGGAAAGTAAAAATCCGGTTTCCTTTCGTAGCCAAGAACGATAAAGATGGCAGACCTCGAACTTTCGCTTTCACACCCATTTCAGCACAAGCCAGGGCTGAAATCGAAGGCGCAATCAAAAAGGCGTATTATCAAGCCCAAACACAGAACGGCGCTGCTCCTCAGAAACACAAGAGGCCAAACGGGAGAGAATGAACTGGGGAAAAATATTTGGTTGTATCACAATTCGTTGACAATCGTGCCATGATTTGATACAATAATCATGGGTAAACTACTGTAACGGATTGTGATATAGGAGTGTGAGTATATGAATTTTTACTCTGTAAGGGATTTGAGAACAACGCAAAAGGCAATATGGGAGAAGCTGGAACAAGACGGGGAAGTTGTCATCACCAACAATGGGAAGCCCTCGGCCCTATTGTTCGACATTGGTGACGGGGACTTGGAGGAAACCCTGAAGGCGGTCCGCCAAGCAAAAGCTATGATGGCCTTTAATTCCATGCGTGGGAAGGCTGCGGAAAAAGGCTATATGAGTGATGAAGAAATCGAGGCTGAAATCGCAGCGGCCCGGCAGGAGGAATAAGGCTTATGCTTGCAGTGATAGATACGAACATCTTGGTGTCGGCACTGTGGTCCAGGAACGGAACTCCTGCTAAAGTGTTGAGCTTGGTGCTCAATGGGAAAGTAATCCCCTGTGTGGACAGCCGCATAATGAGTGAGTATCGAGCCGTGTTGTCCCGGCCAAAGTTTGGCTTCTCAGAACGCGAGATAGATGCTCTCTTGGGTTGGTTTGGAGATTATGGGCTTTCGGTTGTGCCTGAGCCATTGGAGGATGCGTTCATTGATGAAGCCGATAAGAAGTTTTACGAAGTCGCAAAGCATTGCGGGGCCGTTCTTGTCACAGGTAATCTGAAACATTTTCCATCCGACCCGCAGATTGTCAATGCAGCCACTTTCTTGGAGATGATTCAAAGATAAGAAGCTCCCCTTTTTCATTATGGAAACGCCTGCTGAAAAGTAGGCGTTTTTCTTATGCCTAGAAGACACGATTTCCAGCATCCCTTTTCTGAACAGAAATTCAGTATTATACCTTGGATTATAATAATTTGAAGAATAACTTGGACGAAGTTAATGTTCCAGAGAGGAGGAACTAATCCATGAGGTATTACAGCACACAAAGGCCCCTTGGCCCAGGCACATTCCCTCGGCAGGATGGAACAGAAAGTGTAGTCAATTTTGATGGTCCTACCTACTGCGAAGAAATTGGCCGGGAAGCGTGGGGGTATATTGAGTATCAGTGTGGCCTCGAACCAAATGAGTGCAGCCGGTATGAGCTTACGCCTGGTCTTGTAACGAAAGAGCAAGGTACCAATGGAACAATACCCTGTCCCCATTGCGGCAGGTGGAGCGAATACACAACATTGTAGAAATCTGGGAGGTGGCATAGTGGAAACCAAAGTCGAAAAAGTAACACGGTTGTATAAAGAGGCTCTTACAGATATGTGTGGAAGCTGGCCAGATTGGGCGGATTTCCTCACAGCCGCCGCCAGGCTGTATAAGTATCCCTTTGACGAGCAGGTGATGATCTATTCCCAGAGGCCGGATGCCACGGCTTGCGCCAGCTATGAGTTATGGAACAAACGGATGGGAAGATATATCCGGCGTGGAAGTACCGGTATCGCTCTGGTGGACAACACCGAGGGAAAAGCCCACCTCCACTATGTTTTTGATGTTTCGGACACTGAAGTTCTCCAGAGATCCCGAAGCCCTTGGATATGGACACTGGAAGATCGGCACACTGATAGGATCAGATTTATGCTTTCCAGGGAATATGAAATCGGGTCTGGAGACCTTGCAGAACAGCTCGGTGGAGCCGCAGAGAGATTGGCCGAGGACTACTGGGAAAAAACCAAAGAAGATATTATCAGGGGAGTTGACGGCTCCCGGTTAGAGGGGTATGATGAAGATAATCTTCGAGTAGCGTTTGTAAGGGCCGCCAAAGCAAGCTCTACCTATGCGCTGCTTACCCGCTGCGGAATAGACCCTATCGACCACATAAAAAGGGAAGACGCAGAGTTGGTGCTAGAATTCTCCACGCCCCGAGCCATCCACGCATTGGGAAAAGCAGTCAGTGAATCAGACCAGCAGATCCTGCGGCAGGTCGCTAGCACCATACTACAACAGGAACGAGAAGAAAGGAGCGCAGAACATGGCAATCGACCTAACATATCGACAGGAAGGGGATTATCTGGTCCCGAATCTGGAATTGGACGAGCAGCCGGACCGGCCCTTGAACAGGTACGGCAGAATGAGGCTGACCTACCTGAAGGAGCACCGGCCGATTCTGTACAGCGAACTGGCGATGAGCCTCAAGCTGCACGAACACCTGCTGGAAATCCAAGACGCAGCCCAAGCGAGATTGGAGGACTTGATGCCCAAGTTAATGAAGGAAGCCGGGGCAACAGAGAAGCTGAAAACAGAGAACATGATGAAGTGGGTGGGCCTGGTGAACAACTGCAAAGCCCAGGCGGAGGAAATAGTCTTCAACGAACTGATCTACTGCTAACGCAACATGAGGGGATGGAACAGTTTAGCCTGTTCCCCTCTGAACAAGAGCAAATACAGATTATTCAGGAAGCAGAGAGTGCTAGTACAGCACCCTCTGCTTCTTCTTTTACACAGAATGAAATCGACCTGGTTCTCCGCATGGGAGGCAACACAGTGCGGACTAGAGAGACCGTAGTCGCGCTCTTTTCGAAGCAGAAGGACCTTGCCGACACGGCACAGGAACTCCGGGCGATCTACCAGGGTGGGAATGGATTTACTACGGAAGCCGGATCTTTTGCGGTGTGGTACACCGATGACGGCATCCGTTTGGCAAGAGGCAGACAGGCCAGGTATATTCCAAGCGCCCAGCTGGTACCCTGGGAAACAGCCGCCGAACGGGTTGAGGCCATGCTTCATGCAGGGACGTTCGCCCCGCAATCGGAACTGGATGCTGCGTTGGGCCATGAAAGAGATGGTGTAGCCCTGCGCCTTGACTACCTTTGCGGAGATTTCACCGAGGAAGCACGAAGTGCGGGCTACCTCGCCAGTATATCCGACCTAATCGGTCTCCACCATCCTGACAGCGAACAGAAGATTAGCGAGCTTCTGGCAGACCCAAAAAGCCGGGCATCCATTACCCAAGAATATCAGTCTTTCCTGGCAGCGTACCGGGATACGCCGGATCAACTGCTGCGCTTCCACTATCACAAGGTAGAGGTGCTGGAAAAGGAACTGCGGGAATTGGCACTTCCTAGGGAGACTTACACTACAACCATTGACGGTCTCCCCTCTGCCGGCCAGTTTATTACTGAGGACGAGATAGATGCAGTGCTGGCATCCGGGAGCGGGATGTCCGATGGAAAAAGGCGAATCTACGCCTATTTTCAGGAGCATCACGGCGCAAAAGAGAAAGCAGATTTTCTTAAAGAGGAATACGGTGTGGGCGGCAGGTCCCACGCTATCTCTGGTTCCAACACCAGTTGGGAAAACTACGACCCAAAGGGATTGCAGCTGCAAAAGGAAGGCTGTCCCACAGAAATTTTATCCTGGACCAAGGTCGCCGCCCGTATTACGGTGCTCATAGAACAGGGGCGTTATCTGACCCCAGACCTTACCCCAAATCAATCCCTCTTGGAGCAGGCAAAGGGCTTAATTGACCAATTCTGTCAGAAGGAATATAACAGCCCAGCAGATTTCAGCGATTTGGAGAAAGTGGGCATAGCCTACACCACCGTTACTGATGAGGAAATCCCCATCCAGGTAAATGTCGATCTGGTCCATTACCGCATAGAGCGTTACCTGGGCGAACAGCTTATGGAGCGTAGGCAGTATGAGAGCCTGGACGAACTCATCCATAACGAGTTGACCGGCCTGGAATTCGATGAACTTGTTGCCGTTTCCGATGATGAACTAAAAACCATTGAGGCGGAACAGACAGGAGCAGGGCGCTCCCCCACCGTGCGGGAACTGTACGATCAATATAAACCTGCCGTCATGGAACGGGTAATGGCCGATGTACCCTATCAAAATGCCTGCCGGAACTCTGACCGGGAAAACGCCATGGTGGAAGGCGGAGCGGCCATTCAGAGAGTTGTCTTGGAGATCAACGACACTCAGCTCTTACGGCTTTATTACGACATGGCCAAGTTCCACAATGACCTGCACCATGAAATATTGGAGGAGACCTATCAGGTTCTCTCAGCGGAACCGCAGGAAACCCAGGAAACCGGAACTGGTTCCGATTTTACTGCCGACTACAATGCACTGAAAGAACAAAACTCTGATAGTCTGGTACTCTATCAGGTAGGGGATTTCTTTGAGCTGTTCGGAGAAGATGCCAGGACTGCGGCAGCCTTAGCTGAGCTTACTCTGACCACCCGCAACATTCCCGATGTGGGGCGGGTCCCCATGTGCGGTTTCCCGGCACACAGCCTTGAGCGCTATACCGAAATCCTCCGTACAGAGCACAGCGTGGTTATCTCCGCTGTACCGGAGGGCGCTTCGGAACGCCAAGTCTTCCGTATGACTGCATTTACGCAGAGCGTTGAACAAGAGACCCCAAAAGAGGATACCTTCCACATTTATCAGCTCAAAGATGGCCCTGATACCATAAACTACCTTTTTGCCTCACTGGAACAGCTGCGGCGCAACGGGCGGACCATTGACCCAGACAACTATGAACAGAAGTATTCTGCCCCTCTGGAAGAAAACGAAACTTTAGAGGGTATCTATACCAGGTTTAACATTGACCGGCCAGCGGACTTTATAGGACATTCCCTGTCAGTTTCGGATGTTGTGGTGTTGGAACGCGGGGAGACCGTCACTGCCTATTACTGTGACAGCGCCAGTTTTGAGGAAGTCCCGGAGTTTCTAACCAGGGAGCTTGCTCCTACAACGCACGACCTGAAGACGGAGGTGGAGGCATGGGAGTCCCAGCAGGCCGCCCAAAGGCAAGCAATATTTGATACGCTCTCCGAGAGGCAAAAACTCATCGTTCAAGCATGGGAGACTGCCGGTTTCACTTTTTCCCAAAACCAGGGAGGAAAACCAGTCTTTACTGATGGCATTGGGTATCCCCTCACCTTTAATGACTGGGAAGAAGCCTATGAGCAGATTGACAAGGCGCAGCTGCAGGACACACCTGGCCTGCGAGAACAGGTTCAGAATGTTCTCCATCCCGAAAGAAAAAATGTGGAGCAGGAAGCTACTGATGAGGGACCCGCACCAGCTCCCGTGCTTACCACAGAGCAGCAGGCTTTCTATCCTGCGGAACAGACCTATCTTCCCTATGACATTGAGATACAAACCCTACGGCTAGACCCGCCGGAGCAAGAGAAGACCAACGGCACAGTGTCAATTCCCGTCAATGGAGAATGGCAGACATTCCCGGATCTTCCCACAGCTCAGGAAGCTGCTCTCCAGGAATATAAGGACGAACTTCGCCGGAAGGCGGTCAACTTCCGTATCACGGATGACCACCTGGGAGAGGGCGGACCAAAAGAGAAGTACCAGGCCAACATATCCGCCATCCGGCTACTCAAATACCTGGAAGAAAATAGTTTCCAGGCAATCCCGGAACAACAGCAAATTCTTTCAAAGTATGTTGGCTGGGGTGGCCTTGCAGACGCTTTTGACAGTACCAAGGCAAACTGGCATACCGAGTATGAGGAACTAAAAGGTTTACTAACGGAGGAGGAATACGCCGCTGCCAGGGCCTCCACCCTCAACGCCCACTACACCAGCCCTACCGTAATCCGGGCTATTTATGAGGCTGTGGAAAACATGGGGTTCCACACTGGCAATATTCTGGAACCGGCCATGGGTGTCGGCAACTTCTTCGGGGTGCTTCCGGAGAGTATGGCAGGAAGTCGTCTGTACGGTGTGGAGCTGGATTCTATTAGTGGGCGCATTGCCCAGCAGCTCTATCCCAGGGCGGAGATCACAGTAGCGGGATTTGAAACCACCAATCGTCCGAACTTTTACGACCTTGCCGTTGGGAACGTGCCTTTCGGTCAGTATCAGGTCAATGACCCAGCCTATAACGGGCTGGGTTTTTCCATTCACAACTATTTCTTTGCCAAAGCGCTTGACCAAGTACGCCCTGGGGGTGTAGTTGCGTTCATTACTAGCCGGTATACCATGGATGCCAAGAGTTCCACTGTGCGCCGGTATCTGGCCCAACGGGCCGAACTGCTGGGGGCCATCCGGCTCCCCAACAACGTATTTAAGGCCACCGCTGGAACAGAAGTGGTGTCGGACATTATCTTCCTGCAACGGCGGGAACAGGCCGTGGAGCTCGACCCGGATTGGACGCAGACCGGTCTGACTGAAGATGGTTTCGCTATCAATCAGTATTTTATCGATCATCCTGAGATGGTGATGGGCATTCCCACCAGCGAAAGCACCCCATATGGCCGTCAGGAATACACGGTGGCTCCGATCCCCGATGCTGACCTTGGTCTTCAACTCCACGAAGCGGTGCGGCATATCGAGGGACATTTTGTAGAGGCTGAGTCCTCTGAGCTTGCCGAAGGGGATGACCTTAACCGCAGTCTCCCTGCCGATCCCGCAGCGCGGAACTATTCCTATACCCTGGTAAATGGGGCTGTATATTTCAGGGAGAATACGCGGATGTCTCCAGTCGAAGTGAACGCCACGGCAGAGGAGAGAATCCGCCGCATGATTGAAATACGGGACTGCGTGCGAAAGCTTATAGAGATGCAGTTGAACCCCTTGGTTATGGATGAGGCTATTCGCAGCCAGCAGGCCCAACTCAATCTTCTCTATGATGCGTACACAGCCCAATACGGACTGCTCAGCAGCCGGGGAAACCGATTGGTATTCTCTGAGGATTCCTCCTATCCTCTGCTCTGTGCACTAGAAGTCTTGGACGAAGACGGCAATCTGGAACGCAAGGCAGACATCTTTGATAAACGTACAATCCGCCCCCACAATCCAGTTACCTCTGTGGACACTTCCAGTGAGGCTCTGGCCGTTTCCATAGCTGAGAAAGCTGAGGTAGACCTGGCGTATATGGAAGCTCTGTCTGGAAAGACAGAAGCGCAGTTGGTGCAGGAGCTAGAGGGGACAATTTTCCGGGTTCCGTTTACCGATCAGCCGGTCTATGTCCCAGCAGATGAATACCTCTCTGGCAATGTCCGCCAGAAACTTCGGGAAGCGCGGGCCGCAGCGGAAGAAGACCCTACGTTTGCCATCAATGTCCGATACCTGGAAGCTGCACAGCCTAAAGACCTGGATGCCTCTGAGATTGAAGTTCGCCTGGGGGCTACCTGGATAGCGCCAGAATACTATCAGGAGTTTATGCTAGAGACCTTCCAGCCGCCAACGTATATGCGGGATACTATCAAAGTGCAATATTTCCCATACACCGGGGAGTGGGAGGTCACCAGCGCAAGCAGAATACCAACCCACAATGTGAGGGCGCACGTCACCTATGGCACGAGCCGGGTGAGTGCCTACCGTATCTTAGAGGAAAGTCTGAATCTTCGTGATGTGCAGGTATATGACACCATAGAAGACCCGGACGGACATAAACGGCGTGTTTTAAACGCCAAAGCGACCATGCTGGCAGCTGAAAAGCAACACGCTATCCGCACGGATTTCCAAAACTGGATATGGAGGGACCCAGAACGGCGCAGGACACTGGTACAGAAGTACAACGAGGAGATGAATTGTTTTCGAGTACGGGAGTATGACGGCAGCAAGCTGATCTTCCCCGGCATGAACCCGGAAATTACACTTCGGGAGCATCAAAAAAACGCCATTGCTCACATTATCTACGGCGGTAACACTCTGCTGGCTCACGAAGTGGGTGCAGGGAAGACTTACGAAATGGTAGCTGCTGCTATGGAGAGCAAACGCCTCGGCCTTTGCCAAAAGTCTTTGTTTGTCGTTCCCAACCATTTATTAGAGCAGTGGGGTTCCGAATTTCTTCGTCTCTATCCGTCTGCAAACATCCTGGTGACAACGAAAAAGGATTTCGAAACCAAGAATCGAAAGAGGTTTTGTAGCCGGATCGCTACTGGGGACTATGACGCTATTATTATGGGACATTCCCAAGCTGAGTTAATCCCCATAAGTCCTGAAAGACAGGAACGTATGCTGAGGAGTCAGATCGAGGATATTACTGCGGGTATCGAGGAAGCAAAAACGCAAAAAGGAGGCCATTTTACTGTCAAGCAGCTTGAAAAAGTAAAGCGCGGGTTAGAAACTAGGCTACAAAAGTTGAACAATACAGAAAGAAAGGATGATGTGGTCACTTTTGAAGAACTGGGGATTGACCGCCTCTTTGTGGATGAGGCTCACAACTATAAAAACTTGTTCCTCTACACAAAGATGCGGAATGTGGCAGGTCTTTCTACGAGTGAAGCTCAGAAGTCTAGTGACATGTTTGCGAAATGCCGCTACCTTGACGAGATTACAGGAAATCGTGGAGTAATTTTCGCTACCGGCACCCCGGTCTCCAACAGTATGACTGAGCTTTACACCATGCAGCGGTATCTTCAATATAACCGCCTTCAAGAGCTTGGTATGGGTCAATTTGACAGTTGGGCCAGCCGGTTTGGGGAAACCGTAACTGCCATGGAGCTTGCACCGGAAGGTACTGGCTACCGGGCCAGAACCCGATTTGCAAAATTTTATAATCTGCCAGAGCTGATGACGATTTTTCGGGAAGTGGCAGATATTAAGACAGAAGACCAACTTCATCTTCCTAAACCAGAAGTAGAGTACCATACGGTGGTTGCCAAACCTACTGAGCGCCAGAAGGAGATGGTTCAGGCGTTATCCCAACGTGCTTCTGCGGTTCATAACCACAGTGTGGACCCATCTCAGGACAATATGCTGAAAATCACTTCTGATGGCCGCAAGTTGGGTTTGGACCAGAGGCTTATAAATCCGTTGCTGCCTGACGAGCTGGGGACTAAGGTCAATCAGTGTGTGGAGAATGTTCTGCGAATCTGGAGCGAGGGTCAGGATGGCAAACTGACTCAGCTTATTTTCTGTGATAGTTCAACCCCCCAGGAAAGAAAAGAGAAGAAGGGAGAACCGAAGGCTTTTACTGTTTACGACGATATTCGGCAGAAATTAGTGGCCCAGGGTGTCCCTCTAGACCAGATTGCTTTTATTCACGAAGCAAAGACCGACGCTCAAAAGAAAGAACTTTTTGCCAAGGTGCGTTTAGGCCAAGTACGGATACTCATGGGTTCAACTGCAAAGATGGGGGCCGGAACCAATGTTCAGGACCGTTTAATTGCTCTGCATGACCTGGATTGTCCCTGGAGGCCCGGCGACTTAGAACAGCGGAAGGGCCGTATTGCCCGGCAGGGAAATCAGAATGCCAAAGTCCACATCTATCGATATGTAACCGAGGGGACTTTCGATGCCTACCTCTGGCAGACTATCGAAAATAAGCAGAAATTTATTGGTCAGATTATGACTAGCAAAACCCCGGTTCGGTCTTGTGAGGACGCTGATGCTACTGCCCTTTCTTATGCTGAGGTCAAGGCACTTTGTGCTGGTGATCCTCGGATTAAAGAACGAATGGAACTAGATGTGGAAGTTACCAGGCTGAAGATGCTTCGATCAGAGTATCAAAGCCGGCAATTCTCTATGCAAGATCAATTAGGGAGGGAACTGCCTGCCCGGATCAATGACACAGAGTTAAGAATTCAGGCGTTAAAAGCTGATATAACCTACCTAAATGAACATCCTGTACCAGAGGATAGTTTCAGCGGTATGGTTGTAAATGGCCAAACATTTAGAACCCGTTCATTGGCAGGTAAAGCAATTCAGGATGCCTTAACTAAGGTTTATTCTGGCAAGCCTCTTCCAATCGGAGAATATCGTAGTTTTACTATGATGGCCGGTTTTGATGAATTAAACAAAGTGTTCTTTCTCACACTGAAACGGTCGATGCCCTTCACCATGGAGCTTGGAACGGATGGTTTGGGTAACGTAACACGGATTGAAAACGGGTTGCGTTCGCTACCCCGTCGGTTGGACGAAGAAGAGCGAATCCTGGAGGACTTGCGGCACCAGGTTGAAAATCTGAAAATTGAACTTCAAAAACCTTTTGCCCATGAACAGGAATACCAGGAGAAATCTGCCAGACTTAACCAGCTGAATACCCTGCTCAGCATGGATCAGTGGCAGTCAAATATGGAGACCATTGATCCAGAGGAATTGGCAACGGAAATCTTCGATTTGGCCTGTGAGTATAACCCCGATACCAAGGCGTTTTTTGAGGACTTTCGAGACCATCAGATTTCATTGGTCACTGACCGGCTGAAAAAGGGTGACACAAAAGACTTCACGAGCTTACTGCAAGAAATCAGAAAAGAAGGAGGGCCAGAACAGCAGGATAAGGCAGCTGCTCTGATTGAGAAGATCTCTACTCTGCCCGTCCTCCAACATGATGAAGAAATAGCACGATGACTTTGCCCCTCACACCAATTACCTGAAGTCCAGAAGCACGAGAAATCAGTGAAACAGTGTGGCCTCCCCTGAACCGGACAGGGAAGACAACCTTGAACTATAAGGAGGAAGGAACAAGGTAATGAACACGATGCAAACCCTTTTTGACAACATGGCCCAGGAGCAAGAGAATTATCGAGAGTGGCTGCTGCACCAGAGTCCAGAGACCATTTTGGATCACGCCTATGAGTACGCAGTCAGAGAGGACATTATGATTGCGTTCGCAGATGCCGATTTTGAGTTGGATCAGGCCCAAGTAAATGCGCTTCTTACAAGAAGAAGCCCTCTGCAAGATATTCTCAAAGACTATCTCAAGCTGGACTCTGACATCTCCAATACGATCAGGGAGGTCACAGAAGAACGGGCCAACACCATCCTCCAATCGTATAGGGAAACGCCGGTCTATCTCCATACTTATGCCACTGGGCAAGAGTCTCTCTACCATACATCCCATGAGCTAAATATAAAGTGCCGGAACGCCATTGAGCAGGCTATTTCCGATAATTACCAGGATAACCGGCTCAATACAGAGGAGGCCGTCAAGGAGGTTGCGGATATATACGGCTATGACCGCCCCCTGTATGTGCTGGCTGTAACGGTCCGGGCGCACCTCTGGGACGGAAGGTTTGGCAGGGAAACCAAGACCTGGGCACAGGAAGCCCCTACTGCTGAGGGAGGGCCTGATGTTGAGCGGCAATACGTCATCGAGAAGACCCATCCCGGCTTGGTCCAAATGTTCACCTCCCGTTTCCGGGAGCAAGCCAGGGAAAAAGCTGCTGAACAGATAGCCGCCATTCCGTTGAACGCTGCGGCATATCAGGAACTTAAAGATGGCCATCCTGGTAAAGTAGCGGGTATCCTCACAGGGGACTATGTGATGTTCTACGGAGAGGATGCCCGCGCAGCAGCACTAGCTCTAGGAACCAAAGTCCTCAATGCAGATGTTCCCGGTTTGGGCCAGACAGAAACCACTGGGAGTAAACTCAACTGGCAGTCAGTGCTGAAGAAACTGATGGACCATAACATTCCGGTAGTGCTGGCCAAGCAAGACCCCGAAAGTGGTGTGGACTCTCCTTACCTGGTGGTAAAAGAACGAGATACTCCCCTGCCGGTGGAGGAACTGGCCGCACAAATCTATGACCTTGCCGCAAAGGCGATGCCTGAACTAACTCAGGGGAGTGACAGGGATGAGCAGATCAGCCTAACAACCAAGTGTCTCCGGGAGGGAGATACAATGGACTTTATTTACCTGCTGGTTGACATTTCCAATGGGGAAAACCAGGAGCTCGCCTCTCAGGCTGACCAGCTTCTGGCGCAGCTGCCAGACCCCGCACTGCTGGAAAAAGACGAAGGTTACCAAGAGCTTTAATTTCAGACGAAGACCATTTTCCATCGCCAAAATGCAAGGAGGTTGTATCAATGAAAAATCGTACAGACCCAAAACCTAACTCTGGAAACAAGCCCCTTTTCCAAGATTTTATTGAGGAAAACGGAATCGTGCTCACCGATGACCAGCCGCCGTTTGACGAGGAGCCGGAGGAGGTGACCGTGTATGGCGGGGAAGATCAATAAGGCCAGAGAAGCCCTTGCTGATATGTTCGTGAAGTGCTTGGAGCAAGACACTCTCCCCTGGAATCAGCCATGGGTGAACAAAATACCTTCCTTCGGTGCTCACAAGAATCCGATTACCGGCACCCGTTACCATGGTATGAACGCAGTCATATTATGGGCCACCGCCCTGGTCAATAACTATCCCGATCCCCGCTGGGTCACTTACAAACAGGCATCGGAAAAAGGGTGGCAGATCAAAAAAGGAAGTCATGGAGCCAGGGTTGAATACTGGTACCTCTTTGATACAGCAGAGAAAAAGAAGATTCCCTGGGCGGAAGCACAGAGGGAAATCGAGGCAAAACCGGAGCGAGAGGCCGACTTTAAGATGTGCAGCAGCGTCTACATAGTTTTTAACGGGAGCCAGATCGCCGGTATCCCGGAGTTGCCTGTACAAGCTACTGTAAGCCAGCCGTTTCAGAATGACTTGCTTAAAAATTTCGCGGAGAATTATCTTGCCGCTGAAAATATCCCTCTGCTGGAAGGAGACCATGCTGCTTATTCCCCAGGCAGTGATAGCATCATCATGCCGCCAAAAGAGTCTTTTGTCAGCGAGATCGCTTATTACGACACTCTGTTCCATGAGTGCGCACACTCCACTGGAATAGAAAAGAGGCTAAACAGAGGGCTCGAAGCAGATGCTGATAAAAAAGAATACGCTATCGAGGAGCTCCGGGCAGAGATGGCCGGAGCTTTTATCTTGTCTGAAACAGGAGCACCCGTGCCTGAATCGGTGTCTGCGAATAACCGGGCCTATATCCAAGGGTGGGCGGAAGACATCAAAAAAGATCCCACCGTGCTTTTCCAGGCAATTAAATCGGCCAATAAAATTTCCGACTACATTGAGGAAAAAGGCGAGTTAGAACTGCTTCTGGCACAAGAGCAGGAGTTAAGTCTGGAGGAATTCGCAGCGCAAATGTTTGACCTGGTCCGCGAGTACGACCCACAGGGTATGATGGGATATGACAGGGAAGATGAAATAAACCTGTCGGTTGACCTTATTGAGAAAGGTGACACTGAGGACTATGCCAGCGTTCTGAAAGAGATTCAGACTTACGGAGGAACGGAAGAAATGATCTCCAAAGCTGGGCTGCTGCTTGAAAAGTTAGAAGGTTTTGAACCGGAGCTTGCCAAAGAGGAGGAGATCGAGCTGTAATCAGGAGGAATCATGGACAACAACACATCCTATGAAAGTACTTCTACAGATTTCTTTATCGAGCCTTTCTTTGTAGATGGCCAGTGGGTGTGGCCGGACAATGTTCCCGATTGGGCCGGCGGACCGGAGGCAGAGGAGGATTTTTACTCTGCTCTCCGGGAAGCCTGGATGACCAGCAGTGACCCACGGAAACGCCTTCTGGCAGCTGAACACGGGGGTCCAGCAGAATGGAAAGTGTTGGTAACAGACCCTGATTTCATGGTTCGGGCAGCAGTGGCCATGGTCGGAAATGCCGATGTACAAAGGCTTCTCTGCCGGGACCAGTCGAGTTTTGTGCGGGAATATGTTGCGAATTATGCCACGCCAGAGGTGCTGCGCTACCTTGCTTCGTTCGAACCTGACCAAACTGTCCTCTACAACATAGTGAAGCGATACGACATCCCCTCACAGAAAATAATCGTCGAAAGGGCGTGGGGTGACCCAGAATTTCTGAAAAAGATTATCCCACTTCTCCCACATTCCCAGCAGGAGAAGCTGCTCTCGCACAATGACCCGGCAGTCCGAATCCGTGTAGGAGAATGCGGTGACCGAAAGCAAGCCAGGGCGGTTCTGAACGATGAATCCATACCGGCAAGCAAGAAAATCTTCGTGGAAGACCATCTCGACGAGCTGGAAGAAATCGCTGCGGCGCTGCGTCCTGCCCGTTTGCGTGAACGCGAAAGAGACATGGAAACGCAACGATAAAAGGAGGATAGAGAGTAAATGAAGACCATTGTAGTCAATATGTTTGCCGGTCCCGGCGCTGGTAAGACCACCTGCGCCTGGCAGGTCGCCAGCGAACTCAAAAAGCGTGGGTACATCACAGAGTATGTGCCGGAATATGCAAAAGAGCTGGTGTGGGACAAGAATTTTGACCTGCTGGACGGTACATTAGACCACCAGAAGCAACTGTTGGAGGTCCAGGCCCATCGGTTGGAAAGACTTAAAGGCCAGGTGGATTTTATCGTCACAGACTCCCCGCTTATGCTCAATGCCATTTACTTGACGGGATCACCGGAGGAAATGAAGCGATATACCGACCAGGTCTACAGGCGGTTTGCCGCGTATGACAATTTCTCTGTCTTTATCCAACGAGGAAAGAGTTTTGAGCAGGCGGGCCGTATCCACGATCTGGAACAGAGCCGGAAAATCGATCAGCAGATAAAGGACTTGCTGCACGACTACAAAATCTACTACGGCACCTACACCTATGAAACGGTCCGCCTGGTGACAGATAACTGTATTAAGACGTACTCCAGGGTGAACCAGGCAGCGGCGTTTGAGGAACGGACGAAAGCAAAATATGAGGTAAAAACGGACACGCCTCCTACCGTTTCCTCGCCAGAATCGCGCACAGTATTTGTAAAAAACTACCACCGACCGAGGGAAACCGAACGCGACTCCCCTGCCCCTGAGCAGGAGAAAGCACGGTCGGAGGAACTTTTTCCTCTACAAGATGAGCGGGGCCAGGAAGAAATTGACGACGATTTAGAACTATAAACCACCATGAAAGGAATGATTTTTGTGCCTAAAAAAGAGAAGAAAATCTCCGTTTCCCTCAGCTTTCCCGAGTACAAATTAGAGGCGCTGGCGCTTGCCTTGGAGGAAAAAGGAGTGTCGCTGGAGGAAGAATTGGAGCAATATCTAGCGAAGCTCTATCAGAAAAAGGTCTCCGCAGACGTGCGAAAGTTTCTGGCCGGCAAGTACAAAGAGTACGAACAGACCACGTTGGTAAATACCAGCCAGGCGGCGGAGCGGGAGCCGGAGGATCAAGTTTTTGATCCGCAGCCCTGAGCCGAAAGGCGGTTTTTTCTATCGCCGGAGGCCTTTCCTCCCAACACACCCGCACGTAGTGCGAGTGTGGAGCCAGCATCGCATTTGTAAAGCAGATTGTAAAGCACTTTGTAAAGCATTCTGCTTTCAAAGTGTTTCCAATTCTGCTTACAAACGCAGCCGGTTAGGGGAGACCCCTAATACCCCATAGTGTTCACGCAAAGCGTGGATAAAAAAGTGAGCGTGACTATCAAATAAGGAGATGGTTAAATGCAATCAAAACGGTTGTTCAATGTCCGGTTAACGGACCATGAATACGAGCGTCTTGAACGGAAAGCTCGTGATTGCAATTTATCCATGTACTCGTATGTACGCCAAATCATCAATGGCTACCATCCGAAGGAAGCTCCCTCCATGGACTTCTACCACATGATGCGTGAGCTAAAACAAATTGGTAACAACCTGAACCAGCTTGCCTACGTTGCAAATAACACCGGCCTCATTGATGAGGACGAGTATCATGCTCTGGCCGCACTGGTTCGCCGGAAGATTCGGCAGATTGAAAAGGAGGTGCTGGACCCGGAGCGAGATGGCGACCACTAAAATATGGCCGATCAAAAAACGGCTCGACTATGTAGTCCGCTACATTATGAACCCGGATAAAACAGAGGACGGGCGGTTGGTCAGCACGATCAATGTGCTGAAGGACACCCCAAAACAAATTACCCAAGACATGATTGCGACGAAGGAGCGGTTTGGAAAAAGAGATGGCCGTCAAGCATATCACATGGAACAGTCCTTCGCCCCTGGGGAGGTGACGCCGGAACAAGCGCATCAGATTGGTGTGGAGTTGGCTCAGGAGCTTTTTGGGAAAGACTTCGAGGTTGTGGTCACGACCCATGTGGACAAGTCCCACATCCATAACCACCTGGTAATCAACTCAGTCTCCTGTGTGGATGGTCACAAGTACCACGAACCGAACACGGAGTATTACGACCGCATCCGCAAGCTGTCTGACCAGCTCTGCAAAAAGTATCAGCTCTCCGTGGTGACCGAACCAAAGAAAGGACGCTACCATTCCTACCCAGAACAGCACCATGGGGACAACCCCGCCCACCCCACCATTCACAATATCATATACTCCGACATCGATCGTGCCATCGAATTTGCGAAATCGCTGGATGACTTCTATGAATATCTCCAAGATATGGGGTATCGAGTGAAACGAGACGGGAAGTACCCGGCCATAGCACCAGAGGGCCGCAAATTTTTCCGTCTCTATAAATTTGCCAAGGGCTACACCGAAGAAGACATCGAAGCCCGTATCAATGAACGGCTCCACGCGGCGATTCCACCGCCATCCAAATATTCCTCCCAGGCCCGTCTGGGAAGGGATGACGTAAACACTGTTTACTATGGAGCATGGCAGTCAGATCGAGATTATCAACAATGCGCTTATCGTTTTCATACATACTTCGCAAGACGGTATTACAGGCGCAACCTATGGCAGACCTACATTCAATACCGATTTGTACTGCGGAGTGTCCAGCGGGAACGCTATCCAAAATACCCCAGCCCAGACTTGCGCCTGGCCCTGCGGCAGCTCAACCGGTATTCTCAACAGGCGGTGATCCTGGCCCGCAACCACATCGAGACAGAAGACCAGCTGAAGGAATACATGGAGAATTTGGACAGTCAGGCCCATTCCATCAACAAAGAGAAGTGGTACCTAAAACGGGCACTCTCAAAAGCTGCCCCCGAAGATAAGGAGGTAATCGAGGCACAAATCAACGCTTTGGAAAAAGCCGCCAAACCTTTCATCCGGGAAAAATTCCTCTGCCGTGACATTTTAGAACGAAGTACCAACGTCCGGGCACAGGTAGACTGTGAAAAGGAGGAGGCGGCCAGAGAAATTATGGAAGAAAGGGGAAGGTCATTATGAATGAAGCATCTATGGCAACGGAAGAACTGTTTCGTGTCACCTTGAGCGGAATTACCTATACGTTCCGTATTGCGGAAGCGATCATCAACGGCGCTCAAAGAATAAGCCAGAATAGCCGCGAAAAAAACGAAGTTATGTGGCGATACCTCAATAGCCTGGAAAACGAGGGACAGGGCACACCGGGTCAGGTTAAGATCGAAGAAATGCTTCGACGTGGTGAAGGCCTGGCACAGGTCAATATCATGGAAAAAGACTACGGGACTTTTTCAGCAGCGGCAAAGGCAGCTGGACTGAAATACGCTGCCGTAAGTCTGGACCAGACCCACCAACCTGGCGAACGGGTACTCACTATCTTTATAGCCCGTGGCGATGCGTTTACCGTCCAGAACATCTTTGAGCTGAACAACCTTAATTCTGTAAAAGATAATGATGTTATGAAGGAGGCGGAGGCAGCGGCCAAGGCGGCAGAACAGGAAAAAGAGCAGGCCGCCCCTTCCAGGCCCTTAACACCAGAGGAAATCAAAAAGCAAAAGAACGAGCTATTTTTAGCGCGCCTGAAATCCAATGACAAGGCTCCCAAGGAACAGGCACAGAAGTCCACAGAGCAATCACAGGAAAAGGAGGAAGTCATAAACCCTACGACCCCGGAACGGACCTCCCCAGAATCTGCGTCCGTGACAAAATCCGGGAGCTTAGGGAACAAGGAACAGGAAAAAGGAATTACGGGAAAAACAGGAAATTCTGATCGTCCGTCCATCCGTGCGAAAATCCTTGCCTACCGTGCGGAAATGACAGAAGAATCCCTTTCCCCGGACGAAAAGCTGCGTAGAGCACAAGAATATCTGAATGGGATGAATAGGGGGGTGTAACATGAACTGGAACTTCACAGCACAGAACAGCCTCGGTGAGTTTATCAGCGAAGCTGAAAAGAATGCTTCAAAGTATGGCTATGCTCCCCAAAAGGTCAGCTTTGCAGACCGGATGAAAAAGCTGCGGGAGAGCCTTTCGGAAATCAGCACCAGTGTTTTTGTCAAGGTTTGGGGAAACGAGAAGGAGTTTCAGAGTTTTCTGACAGTCGTAGAACATCTGAACCTTTCGGCAGCGGATGATTCGCACGGGAAAGGGATTGTCAATGCAGCTCTGGTCTATGCTCAGAGGCCGGAAGCCAGGAGGCTTCTGACCTTTGATGAATGGTCAAGAAAAGGTGTGCGTATCAAAAAGGGAAGCCGGGGTATCGACATCTTCATCCCATCAACAGGTGAAAAGGATGGGAAAAAGACTACTTTTTTCAACCCCACAAAGGTGTGGGATGTGGAGCAGACCACCGCCCAGTTTCGCCCTGTGCAGATAGGGTTGTCGGACCTGAAAGTTGTATCATGTATTATGAGCATAATGGACTTTGCCACTGATTACAGCGACCTGTTGCCGGACGGCGTGGATGCCTGCTACATTCCTCGGATCAATACGGTCTGGGTGAGAGACGGGCAAAGCATGGCTGCCATGCGGACCTCACTACTCATTGAATATGGCCATTACCAGTTGTCTAAGGCAAAAGACTATGACAGAACACCGGAAGCCAACTTCATAGCCTACACCAGCGCCTATCTCCTGTCCCGTCACTTTGGGTTAGAGATGGAAGCGCCTCCGCAGGAAGCATTTCCTCCCACTGTGGATACCCCAGGGAAAATTAAAGAGATTCTGGCCTCCACTTTATCCGTCAGCACTAGGATATGCAGCAAGATGGAGAAAGAGCTAGGTGGTCTTTACTCTGTACAACAGGACTCCCGTGACGAGGATATGGAGCCATGAAAAAAGGCCAAGACCGGACAACTATACTCATCATGGGGGGCCTTGGTGCCTTAATTGCGGCTTGGATCGGTATAATTGCCGCCCCCGGCGCTCGTGAGGGGCTTCGCGGTCTTATCTCTGCCCTCTCTTATGGAATAAAGCACCCATTTTCCCTCAAATTCGTCCCCGATACTTTTACCTCTGTGCTCGTCTGCCTTGGCATCTATGCCATATTTGCCGTGGTGGTGGTGACATCCAGTAAGGGCTATCGTCGTGGCGAGGAATACGGCTCCGCACAATGGGGAAGTCCCCATGCTATTGACCGTAAATACCGGGACAGGAAACATCCATTTCAGAACCAGATTCTTTCCAGAGCAGTCGCCATGGGTAACTCTGAGCAGGCCCTGCATCGACACCAGCGCAACAACAATGTGGTGGTGATCGGTGGCAGCGGCTCTGGTAAAACCAGAGGCTATGTTATCCCCAACCTCCTGCAAGGGGAAATCTCCTATGTCGTTTTGGACCCCAGCGGAGAGATCCTCCGAGCAACGGGAAGATTTCTGCGTGATAAGAAAGGGTACCGCATCCGGGTACTGAACCTGGTGGACCCCGATACTTCGAGCCGATACAACCCTTTCGTCTACCTGAGAAACGATGACGATGTGGATCGGATGGTTGAAAACTTCTGGAAAGCGACCACCCAAGAGGGAGCACAGCGAGGCGAACAAATCTGGGACGATACCGCAAAAGAGCTTCTGTCGGCCCTGGCATATTACTTGTTCTACTTTGCTGGCCCCGAAGAACAGAATTTTCCCATGATACAGTTTCTAGTGCGGAACATGGCCATTGAGGGGGATGATAAAAGAGCAATAAGTCCAGTGGACAGGCTGTTTAACGACCTGGAACAGGTACAACAGGAACATATCGCTCTCAAGCATTACCGGTCATACCACTCTGGTGCGGCAAAAACACTTCAAAGTATCCAGATCACCCTGTTATCCCGGCTATCTAAGTTTAACCTGACCAGCATTGAGCGGCTCTCCACCACCACGCAGGATGAGCTGGGCCTGTTCACTGCGGCAGAGACCAAGACGGTGATCTTTGCCGTTACCCCGGTAGCGGATACTTCCTTAAACTTTTTCGTCTCCCTGCTCTACGGCCAGATGTTTGAGCTGCTCTACGCTTATGGCAACGCCCATGGCCAGCTGAAAGTGCCCATGCACTTTCTCATGGATGAGTTTGCAAATATCACTTTACCAAAAGACTTTGACAAGCGTTTGGCTACGTTCCGAAAATATCTGATCTCCGCAAGCATCATCTTGCAGGATCAAAGCCAGCTGAAGGCCATATATGAAAAGCAGTGGCAAAGCGTCATCAATAACTGCGATTCTCTTTTGTATCTTGGTGGTAATGAGAGTGGGACACACGAATATCTCTCAAAACTCCTGGGAAAGCAGACGATACGCACCAATACCTTCGGCCAATCTAAGGGTCGAAATGGCAGCTTTTCTAAAAATGAGCAGCAACTTGGGCGGGAATTGATGACCCCGGATGAGATACGGCAGATGGATAACAATTATTCCATCCTTCTGATTCGAGGTGAACCACCGCTATATGACCATAAGTATGACCTTAACCTTCATCCCAACATCAAATACACCACATACGGCCATGGACAGCCGTACCGTCACGATGAACTGACGCACATCAATTCGATGATAGAGCTGGTCCATGGACTAACCAAGGAAGAAATTGCTCAACTACCTGTCCTACCTCCCATAAAGTTTACATGGGTGGGGGACGATGAAACCCCGTACTACCAGCAATAAGGGCGGCGAAAAGCCGCCCTTAATTTATTTTCAAAGGAGTGCACACACAATGAAAAACACAAAGAACACTATGAAGAAAACCGTGAAGAAAGCCATGAAGCTCATGCAGGTCGCCATGGTTGCCCTCGTCTTGACAATTTCTGTTGGAATGACGGCTTCCGCCAGCGAGCTTCAGCCGGTCTTGACGGCATCCCCCACAACCACAACAGCGGCGATCGGGCTCCCCGGTACTATGCTGTTGACCTCCAACACCGGTATCCCGGAAGTGGACACTATGTTTGATAACCTCATTGACTTTATCGGCGGCGTAGTCAAAGTCGTTGGCGTGGTGGCCGTCTTGTTCGGCGTTGTGCAGTTGGGTCTGTCTATCGCCAACCATGACCCCAGCCAGCGGGCACAGGGTTTCCTGTTCATCGCCGGCGGTGTTATCGTTTTCTTCGCTCCTGAGCTGATTTCTTTCCTCCAGACCTCCGGCGGCGGCACGATCATCTAATCCATTCCAGGTGAATAAGAAGAAAGGGGGGTAAAAATGAGCTATTCCCAAGCGATACTTACCTTGTTCGGTACAGCCATGTCGCTCGCCTACGATTTCCTTACAAAAGACCTCGCCGGTTTTTCACCGACTATTGCCAGTGCGATGCAGACCTTGAATAACGGCCTACAAGCGTTTTCTTATGCTCTGTTGGTGATTCTTACTCTGTGGAATGTGGTGAAGACTACCACATCGTTCGTTGAGCTGAAAAGGCCAGAGGTGCTTATTAAACTCCTAATAAGGTTTATCCTTACAAAGTACGTGATTGGTGCAGCATGGGCTTTAGTAAACGGTATTTTCCGGGTGTGCGGCGCCCTTATTCAGGCTATCTTCCGTATAAGCAACATCCCGTTCGACGGCTACTGGATCAATATGCAGGCTCCAGATTTCGGAGAAAATGTCATCGACAAGATCATACAAGGTCTCATCGGTGTAGGGACTGCCATCATAAATCCAACTGCTGTCATTGCTGGATTGATCTTGGAGATCGTGGGCTTTATCGTTGCCATAGTTTTAGCTATCACACTCATATTAACTGTCTTTGGACGTTTCTTCAAAATCTATATGTTTGCCGCCCTCTCCCCTATCCCGCTTAGTACATTTGGCTCGGAGTCCACTCAAGAGGTAGGCCGTAACTTCCTCAAGTCCTTTACCGCCATCTGTGCCGAGGGACTAATCATTGGACTAGCGCTCATTGTGTTTACCGCCTATAGCCAAAATCCGGTTATTACATTTGAGGGGACCGGTATTTTTGAGTGGGTAGGAAATTTGGCAGAGGAGATCACCTTCATGTTCACCCAGGTGTTCCACATGATTCTGCTGCTGGGTATCATCAAAGGGGCAGACCAGATCGTCCATCGGATGTTTGGTATGTAAGGAGGAAAAAATGCAAATCAAGTCAAACCAGGAAGTGCGAAATTATAAAGAAGTAATATACTTCAATATACTTCGGAATGACGGTGCGTCAGCTCGTCTTCTCTGCGCTTGCCGGTGTAAGCGCCTTGTGCATCTTCTTCCTGTGCAATGGCCGCCTCCCCATGGAAATGGTAAGCTGGCTGTGCATTTTAGCTGCTGTCCCATTTGCCGCCTTTGGATTTATCCGGTGGCATGGGATGTACATGGAAGACATCATTAAGGTGTTCATACGGTCAAGGTTTGTAGTTGGGCATACCGTCTACTTTCGTCCGCAAAACGACAACAAAGCGTTGATAGTAGCGTATCTCAAAGAAAAGGAGCGTGAGGAAGCCAATGCTGCAAAGCGAAAAAAGGGCAAAAACAAAACACCGTGACCGGAAATATTTCACTAGGCCAAGGTCTACCCAAGACCTCATCCCAGTAGACACTGTTTATGATGACGGGATGTTTCTCTCTAATGGGGGCATCTACTCCAAGTGCTTCCAGTTTTCCGATATTAACTACACGATTGCCGATCAGTCCCAGCAAGAAAGTTTGATCCGGGACCTGCGATCGATCAACAAAAGCTGTACTGCATCAGAGATTTCTCAGATCACTATTATCAACCGTCACCTAAACCAGGAATTGCTGGATGCCCTGCGTTATACCATGGCTGGAGACGAATATGATGTGTTCCGGGAGGAACTCAACACCATGTTGGAAAACCAAATCGGCAGAGGGACTGGAATCATCCAGGAGCGGTACTTTACCATGTCCGTCTCCAAGAACAGTGCTAAAGAGGCCAAAACCCATTTTGACCGTGTGGGAACTGAAATGGCGTTGCGGTTTGCGGGGATGGGAAGTAATTTCGTCCCAATGGGGCTCAGCGATCGCTTGCGTATTCTGCACGATTTCTATCGTCCCGGCGATGAGTCATACTGGGATTTTGATTTCAAGGACAAGAAAAAGAAAGGCCATAGCTTTAAGGACAGTATCGCTCCTATGAGCGTGGTCCCGGCAAGAGACCATTTCCAAATCGGAGGCCGTTACGTCCGAGTGCTGGCAATGACGGAGTACGCGAGCTGGATCGATGACGGCACCCTCTCCCGGCTTACAAACCTGGACACGGAGATTATTCTCTCCGTCAACTTCTTGCCTGTGCCAACGGACGAGGCAGTCAAGTTTTTCCAGAGCAAGCTAGACAGCGTGGAAGCCAACTCCATGCGATACCAACAAAAGCAGATGGAGCGCACAAAACTGGCTGTTCCAGAGCCGTACAACATCAAGAAAGAGCGCCAGGTTATTACGGACAGCCTCAACGACATCACCGTGCGCGACTGTGGCCTGGTGGTGGCAACCATCACCATAGCACACATGGCCGACTCCCTGGAAAAGCTCGACTCTGATACAGAGCTGATCCGCACTGTGGCCAGGGATGTCAACTGCGAGTTTAACATCTGCACTGAACAGCAGCTCGATGCCTTGAACACTTGTCTCCCCTACGGCCTGGACCGTATCTCTATGGACCGCAGCCTTACTACCGAGAGCCTGGCGGCTTTCATGCCCTTCAACGCCCAGGAGATTTGCGACGAGACTGGTGTGCTCTACGGGCAGAATGCCATCACCCGGAACTTGGTGGTGGTGGACCGGCTGGCGAAATCTTCCGGTAATGGCTTCGTGTTAGGTATGACTGGCGGCGGTAAATCCTTCTTCTGCAAAGAGGAACTGGTAGAACTTCGGTTCAAATACCCGCCCGAGAAGGCTGATTTCCTCATTCTAGACCCGGAAAGCGAGTACAACAACTTGACGTTGGAGCTTGGCGGGGAGGTCTTCCACGTTGGTGTGGACAGCATCAACCCCTTCGACCTGGAGCTGGACCTTACCGAACGTAACCCCCTGGCCTACAAAACCGAGTTTATCACCACATTCTGCGAGAAAGTCATGGAAGATGACGGTCTGGATGCTCAGACTAAGTCTCTGATCGACCGTGCGGTCCGGCTGGTCTATAAAGAATTCCTGAAAACGAAAGGACAGAGCCGTGTTCCCCTGCTGGGCGACTTTAAGGCAGCTCTGGAGGGGATGCACAACGCCCGCGCCCAGGAACTATCCCTTGCATTGGAACGCTTTGTCGAGGGTGCTTTAGATAACTTCTCTCTCCCTACCAACATTAACACGAACAACAGCTTGATCTGTTACTCCCTTGCAGGCCTTCGTGACCAGATGAAGCCTTTAGGGACCCTTATTACCCTGGATCAGCTCCTTAGCCGAGTTATGCGGAACTATAAGCGGGGAAAAATCACCTTTGTTTACGCCGATGAGTTTGCCCTCCTTTTCCAGGATGAAGACACCGGTATTTTCTTCTCCAACCTCTGGCGGCGAATCCGTAAGTATAACGGCTACTGCACAGGTGCCACGCAGAATGTTGAGGAGGTGCTTGCCTCTGAGTCTGGCCGGGCCATGCTCTCCAACACCGATTTTGTCGTGATGCTCAATCAGAGCCCCACTAACGCAGCCCAGTTGTCCGAGCTCTATAAGATTTCCGCAAATCAAGAAGTGTACTTTCGCAACGTAGCTCCGGGCCATGGGCTTATCAAGGTGGGAGGGGCGCTGGTTCCGTTCATCAGCTCCATGCCCCAGGATACCAAGCTATATTCCCTGCTGTCTACCAATCCCAGGGAAGCTAGATGGGACTAAAACCGGAACTGGTTCCGGTTCAGTGAAAGGAGGCCCCATGATTCAGGTAATTCTCAGTGTTGTTTTAGTGCTGGCAGCAATGTCCGTGGTCTTCGCTCTGGGGTGGAACATAGCATTTAAGAGAGGTGCCTCCCGTGCCAGGCGAGAATACCAACAGCAGCTCGGCATTGAAAGGGATGCCATGAACCGAGAAATGAAGAATCTTCGAGACACTGCAGGCGAGGAAATCCAGGCGCTCAACAGGGAATGTGACCGGCTGCGTAATGAGATAGCCCGGTTGCGGATGCCCACCATGGAGATGGCAAAACACTGGACAAATATCTGATAGGAGGTGAAGCCACTCGAAAACCCCTTGAGAAAAAAACATGCGCAGGGTATAATAACATGAGAAAAGAGGTGTTCCCCATGCTCAACGGTGTTATCTTGTCAGAAGACCGAATCGTGGCCCGTGTCCATAATGGCCTCCGAAAGGTGGTAGACCAGGCCCACTGCCCGTTGTACCTGCAAAAGTACGATGATGTAGAGGGCTGGCTAACCCGCCGGTCTATCGACGCCCACCGGACAAACTCCCGCCTGTTGCGGAAGGCCCTGCGGTTAGCTCCCAACGATGACTTGGCAGCGGTGCTGCGGGTGCATGGGGCCACCATAACTGATGCTTACTGGTTCCGCGGGGAAAATGAGAACCTGTCCTACGACCAAATAAGATTTCAGAAAGACAACCCCTTTTCCCGGTTGGCCCTCCGTGGCGATCCTGATTCTTTTCGGTTGGGGACTTCCCAGGCAGTCACCCCGGAACTTACCAACACCGGAAGCTACGAAAAGTGCTGGGAGTATCACGATGGGGCCTGGTGGATGCTGAAATCCGGCAGTGACCTTGAACAGTTTTCCGAGCTGTTCGCCTATCATCTCGGTCGGCTGATGGGCCTTTCCATGGCCCATTATGAGCGGGACGGAGACTACATCCGCAGCAGAGACTTTACCGAGGGCTGGTACGATTTTGAACCGGCCTATTCCATTATGCTGGACGAGGAAGACTACGGCGAGAACTACCGGAAGATTCGAGCGTTGTGCCCTAAAGCAGCCATGCAGTATGTGGGCATGGTGTACCTGGACGCCTTGGTGTTCAACATGGACCGGCACACCAACAACTACGGCTTTCTGAGGGACCGCCAGACTGGCGAGGTGTTGGGCCTTGCCCCCCTATTTGACCACAATATCGCTCTGGTGGCCCGTGGGTATTCTGCAAAAGCTGCCCAACGTGGCGGAATGTTTTCGACTCTGTTTGTGGACCTCCTCCGGGATGAACCCCAGGCATTATCTGACTTCCTTGCCTTGGGTCTAACACCTCCCACACCAGAGATGGTGCAGAAAGTGATCCGTCTTTCCAACGATCCCCCCTTCCCCTCTGAGGTGGTCCGGGAGGACTACTTGATAGAGTTTGTCCTGTCTGCCCAGGAGTGGATGGAGGAGAAGCTGGGACTATGCCAGGAGCCGGAACTGGAAGAAGATGAACCACAGCTGTGATTTCTGAGAAAGGAGGCCGACAATGCCTTTAGAGAACAAGCTCGGACTCACCAATGCCGTGGAGCTTGCCTTGGAGGAAGAACGTATCAGCAAGACCAGAGCAGCAGAGATGTTTGAAAATGGCCTGCTGGAATCTTTACGGCCTGGCTCCTTCGAGGCTCTGCGCAAAATCCACGAGTACCTATTTTCCGACATTTACGACTTTGCAGGGCAGATCAGGACGGTCAACCTGGCAAAGGGAAACTTTCGTTTTGCACCGGTGATGTACCTGCGCCAGGCAATCCAGGAGATTGAGAAGATGCCCCAGGACACCTATGACCATATCATAGAGAAATATGTGGAAATGAACATTGCTCACCCCTTTCGGGAGGGAAATGGACGCAGTACCCGGCTCTGGCTGGACCTTATCCTGAAAAACGAGCTGGGATTGGTGGTTGACTGGAGCAAGGTCGATAAGTCCGATTACCTGATGGCCATGGAACGCAGCCCTGTAAAGGACCTGGAAATCAAGGCGTTGTTAAAAGAAGCCTTGACAGATCGGATATATGACCGGCAGGTCTATATGAAGGGCTTGGACGCCAGCTACAAGTATGAGGGCTATGAAGCCTACAAAACTGATGACCTTTCCAGAGAGAACGAACTGGAAGAAGATCTTGAGCGATAGAGCGAGAGGCCGGGAGAACCCCGGCTTCTTGTTATATCAGCACAAATGTTCCAGGAAACATTTGTGAATCGTTGCAATCAAAAATGATTGCAACATGCAAGGGGGTATGCTATACTTAGACTAGAGAGTAAGAGGTGTTGTTATGGCAATCGAAAATACGATGGCATACCAGGGCTTCCTGGCAAGAATAGAATACTCCACCAAGGCCAACGCCCTAATCGGACGGGTCCTTAGTGTAAACGCTATTCCCACTTTCACCGCAAAAACCGTGGACGATATGGAACGGCTGTTTCATCAAGCAGTGAATCAGTACCTGGCGGCCTGTCAGCAGTCCGGGCAGCAAGCAGGAACCTCTTACAAGGGCGTCCTCACGGTTCGGATTCCCCCTGCCCTCCACCGTGTATTGGCTCTCCAAGCCGCTGCTACGGACCGCAGCATCAGCAAAGTTATTGCAGAGGCGTTATCCGAGTACGCTGAAAGGCACCTTCTTTCTGGAGGCGATGCTGATACATCGGACGAAAAGGAGTAACTTATGGATTTCTTGAAAGAACTTCTTGCGGAGCGGAACAGTAAGTATAAAGGCGGTCTATACCATCGCACTCAGATTCTGTTTGCCTACAACAGCAACCACATTGAGGGCACCCGTTTAACAGAAGAACAGACCCGATATATCTTTGAAACAAAGTCTTTCTTCCCTGACGGAGAAGGTCCCATTAAGGTCGATGATGTGGTGGAGACCATCAATCACTTCCGGCTCTTTGACTATATGCTGGACCACGCCCTGGAACCTCTCACCGAAGCCATGATTAAGGAGTTTCACCGTATCCTTAAAACTGGGACTACGGACGAAACCCTCGCCTGGTTCCATGTGGGTGAGTACAAAGGTGTTGCCAACATGGTCGGAGACATCCGTACCGCCACCCCGAAGCAAGTCCCCATCCGCATGAAAGCCCTACTCTCCCAATGGGAAAGAAAGCCTGCCCACACTGTAGAGGACTTGGCAGATTTCCACTTCCGTTTTGAAACAATCCATCCATTCCAAGACGGGAATGGGCGTGTTGGAAGGATGATTCTATTCAAGGAGTGCCTTGCCAACAGGTTGACCCCCTTTGTTATTTTGAACGCTGACAAGGCGTTTTACTACCGGGGCCTCCATGAGTATGAGCACACACCAGGGTATTTGGTCGGTACATTCCAGGTGTCACAGGACTTCTATCAGGAGCTTTGCGAGGAGCTTTTGCCAAGCGTGGAACCTGAACAAGAGGATGATTTTGAGCTGTAAAACCGGAACTGGTTCCGGTTTTGCAACCAGAAGGGGGAACTGAGTCGTGAAAATATACACTATTGTCGGCGGGGTGAACGGCAGCGGAAAGTCCAGCCTCACAGGCTGCCTTAAACGAGAGAGAACCGACCTGGGAATCATCATTGACGTGGATAAACTGAACGCCCAATACGGAAGTATCATCGAGGGCGGGAAAGCAGCGGTGGCTGAAATCAACCGGTGCTTAAAGGCTGGCATCAACTTTACCCAGGAGACCACCCTATCCGGTGTCCGCACCTTGAAGACCATCCAGCGGGCCAGGGACTTAGGATATTACATCCGTCTGTACTATGTTGGTCTCCCCTCTGCCGAGGACAGCTTAGAGCGCATCCGTAACCGGGTCCGCAAAGGCGGACACAACATCCCGGAAGAAGATGTCCTGCGGCGGTTTCGGTCCCGGTTTGAGGATTTAGCTGCCATCCTCCCTTACTGCGATGAGGCGAGGTTTTACGATAACGACAACGGCTTCCAGGTGGTGGCCGAGTACCAAAACGGTGAGGTAATCCCCCAAGTGGGACACCTGCCCCTCTGGATGCGGGAGTTTCAAGAGTGGAGCGAACGCCATGCCGAACTGGAAGAACCGGGTGAGGACTTGGAGCGCTAAAACGGGAACCGGTTCCGGTTTTAGCGCTGCCAAACAGAGTAAAACAAGGATATCTCGCCCTCGTGGCGAAAGCACAAGATAACAGAGGAGGTATACAACATGAAACGCACTGGAAAGAAGCTGCTTTGTGCCATGGTCGCCCTACTGCTGGTGGCAGTGGTTCCCATGGGTGCTATGGCCGTGTGGTTCAACCCCTTCAAAGATGTAACGGTCGATGACTGGTACTATGAAGCCGTCGAGTATGTGAACACCCAGGGCTTGTTCAACGGCACTGGAACCAACGAGTTTTCACCTAATGCCTCTATGACCCGTGGGATGTTTGTGACTGTGCTGGGCAAAGCCGCCAAGATGGACACTAGCGCCTACGGTACGAGCCAGTTTAAGGATGTACCCGGCGATGCCTACTACGCTCCCTATGTGACCTGGGCAGCGGAGGTGGGCGTGGTGAACGGCACCAGCCCCACCACCTTCTCTCCCAACAACTCTATTACGAGAGAAGACATGGCAACCATGCTGTACAAGTACGCCAGGGCCTATGGGTATGACACCAGCTACGACGAAGCAAACCTGCTGGATTATCCTGATACTGGGAAAATTTCCAGCTATGCCCAGGTGCCCATGGCGTGGGCTGTAACCCAGGGGGTGCTGGCAGGCAGCGACGGTTATCTGAATCCGAAAGGATACGCAACCCGTGCGGAAACCGCCCAAATCTTCTACAATTCCCGGAATGTTTTTTCTACCAAGGTTGAAGACCCCACTTTGGACCGTGTGTGGGTAGTGGATGTGCCAGGTCACTATGAAACCGTGGAGCGCCAAGAGCTTGTGGAGGTGACTGTGGGTGAGGAAGGACACTGGGAAGAAGCGTTCCGTACCCATTGGGTATATAGGTGTAATCAGTGTGGTTATATTGCAGAAACCACGGAAGAGATTAACGCTCACCAAGACGCTAATTTTGACTGGAACACGATGACAGGAACTTGTTGGAGTTATACTATGGTCTCCAGCGAACCTGAATACACCGGCGAATATTACTGGGTGGTTGATGTCCCCGGTCACACCGAATACCATTGGCAGACCGTTACCGAAGAAGTTTGGGTGGAGGAAGTCGGCCACTGGGAATATCGCTAAACACAGCTCCAACAAAGCTGTTTCACATATAATGTCTTGATAGGAAGGGGGTATAGAAAGATAAATGAATAGCTGCTGAAAAGGCTCTCTGGAAGCAGAGGGCCTTTTCTTACGCCCAAAATTAACGGAAAGGAGAATAACGATATGAAAAGCAAACGGTTTGCGGCGTTGTTCCTGGCGGTAATGCTGGTCCTTACCTCCCTACCGTTCTCTGTGTTCGCCGCTGAGAACACTGGTATTGAGGAGACTGGTGCTGAGGAAAATACTTCCTCCAGCATTACCATCTCAGATTCGTCCGGTGATGTTCCTGTATTGTACGCACAAGACCCCTTTTCCGAGATTAAGAACCGTGCGGAAGGCGGTAGCAATGACATGACACAGTACGGTGTGACACGGGCTAAAATCGTGTCGCACCTGGAGTCCCACGAACACGATGACTTCTACTTGGGAACGCCATACCAAGGCGGCGACTGGCAATCCCCCAATGGCGACACTTCCTACAACGGCTCTGCCGGTATGAACTGTACAGGTTTCGTGTCCTATGTCTTACGAGCCTGCGGTCTGAACACCGGCACTTTTTTGGAACAGCTAAGTCTCACTGGCAGCACCGTATGGGCTGGTTCTGGCCTGCCCTACGACCTGATGAGCGGTGCCAGCAACTACCTGAACGCCGTGCAGAACGGTGACATTGCCGCCTACACCTTTCGGGATAAGAGCGAATTGCTTGCCAGCGGATTAGCCCAGAAAGGCGACATTATCCTGATGTGGTGGTCCCTCAGCCCCTTTGACGATGGGGCCGACAACCACATTGGCTTCTTCTGGGGCGATTCCTCCAGTGAGGATAAAATGTGGCACAGCAGCACCCATCCCCAAAGTGGGAATCAAATCTCGGAAATCGTTCCCAAGACCCCTGGCTCCTACTTTATCCTCATCAAAACAGAGAACGAAGAACCCACCTACTCTGTCACTTTGACCAAGACCTCCGCTGATGCCACTGTCACACAAGGAAACGCTGCGTATAGTTTGGCCGGAGCCACCTACAACGTGTATAAGGGAACTACCGCCAGCGGCACTGTGGTGGCTACGTTTACCACCGATTCCAGCGGTCATGCGACCATTAACCCACCCCTGGAAAATGGAACATACGCCGTTAAGGAAACGAAAGCTCCTCCCGGATATAAGCTGGACCCCGAAACCCATGTAATTACCATCAATGGGTCAGACACCACTATCAATGTTCAGGATGACCCTGGCCGTATGGCTATCAAAGTGGTAAAAAAAGATGTTGAAACAGGCACTACGGCGCAAGGCAATGCTAGTTTAGCGGGTGCCGTGTATAGAGTTTCGTACCAACTTGGAGGACAAACTGTTACAAAGGAAATAACTTCCAATGCCGACGGGACTTTTCCGATGATTACTGATATTCCGTTTGGCACAGTAACCATCCAGGAAGTTACCGCACCTCCCGGTTACAAGTTGGATACAGAAATTCATACCTACTATATAGATGGTAGCCAAATGGTGACGGATACTTACGAACTTGTCCCCGATGACATCACCGAGGAAGTGCAGCGTGGTGGCCTCACCATTCAAAAGAAAGACAGCCAGACAGGAACAACCCCGCAAGGCGACGCAAGCCTAGCGGGGATTTCTTTTGAAATTGTGAATGAAAGCCAGAATGCCGTTGTGGTGGGTGGGAGGACCATCCAGCCTGGGCAGGTGGCTACTACTATTACGACCAACGCCAGCGGCGTAGCAACTACCGGGGCAAACGCTCTCCCTTATGGCGATTACACTGTCCGTGAATCCGCCACCAACGACTCCATGTTGTTGACATTTACGGAGGAAATCTCCGTCACCATTGATGAAGATGGGGAGATGCTGGAGTACGAAGCCGAGGACGATGTGGTGCGGGGCGGTATCACTGTCACCAAGCAGGACAGTCAGACCGGCTCCACTCCCCAGGGCAACGCCAGCTTTGCAGGGATTGACTTTGAAGTTATCAACCGCAGCGCCAACCCCGTGGTGGTGGGCGGCCAGACTTACGCTGTGGGCGAGGTGGTAATGACCATCACGACCGACGAATCCGGTACTGCAAGCACTGGCAACGATGCCCTTCCCTACGGCACCTACGAGGTCCGGGAGTCACAGACCAACGAAAGTATGCTGCTCACCTGGACCGGGGAAACGGTCACTGTGCGGCAGAACGGCCACTCTGTGGCAATTACCGCCGTAAACGATGTGGAACGTGGCGGTCTTTCCTTGCAGAAGACGGATACCATCACAGGCACCACCCCCCAGGGCGACGCTGATTTTGAAGGCATCACCTTCCAAATCATCAACAATTCCCGCAATCCCGTTATCGTGGAAGGCCAGAAATATCAGCCCGGCGAAGTGGTTAAGACTTTGGTGACCGATGCCGAGGGCAAGGCCAGCACGTCGGATGACCTGCTTCCCTATGGCGAATATATCTTACACGAGTCTGCTACCAATGAATCCATGCTGAACACTGTTCCCGACCAAACCGTGCTCATTGAGGATGATGGGGTCATCTATGAGTTCACCTGCCCCAATGAGGTGGTTCGTGGTGACGTGCTCATTGAGAAACGTGACCTGGAATCCGGGTTGCTTACCCCTTTGGGCGGGGCCAGCCTGGACGGGACTCTCTTTGAAATTACCAATAAATCCAAGAACGCTGTGTACGTCAACGGTGCTCTGTACGCCCCTGGTGAAGTGTGCGCTACCATCGAGGTAAAAGATGGCATTGCCCAGACCGAGAACCGTGCGCTGCCTTACGGCACTTACGAAATGCAGGAAGTGAAGCCTGGTGAGGGCTACCTGCATACTGACCAGGCGGTGCGCCACTTTACCATCCGGCAGGATGGGCAAGTAGTGGAATACCGGGATGGCGACGCAGCCTATAACCAAGTCATCCGTGGCGACTTGCAGTTTGTCAAGGTGGGCGAGGGCGGCGAGGCAAATATGGGCCGGTTCGCCAATGTGGCCTTCAAACTTATTTCGGAAACCACCGGCGAAACCCACATTGTTGTTACCGATGAAAACGGGGAAGTGAGGACAACAACAGAGTGGAATCCTCACTCTCAGAACACCAACGGCAATGATGGTGTAGAGGATGAAGCTGCCTGGGATGACCATGCTGGCACTTGGTTCGGTCTTACAACCGAGGGCTGGATGGTGGAGACCCAGGACGGCCTCTGCGCTCTCCCCTATGACACCTATACCATTGAGGAGTTGCGCTGCTCCGGCAACCAGGGCTATGACCTGGTGCGGGTGGAGCACGTCACCATCTCCCGGAACAACACCACCATTTACCTGGGCACCCTGGATGACCAGTTTGAAGGTGTGCCCGAAATCGGGACCACAGCCTTGGTGGACGGGGAGCACACTGCTGCCCCTGCCGGGGAAGTCACCATTACCGACACCGTGGAGTACAAGAACCTGAAGGTGGGCGAAACCTATAAGATTTCCGGTGTGCTCATGGACAAGGAGACCGGTGAACCCCTGCTGGTGGGCGAGGGCGAAGAACAAGCCCAGGTCACCGCAGAGGTGGAGTTTACCCCCACCAGTGCCCAGGGCACGGTGGAATTGACCTACACCTTTGATGCGTCTGCTCTGGCCGGTAAGGCCGTGGTGGTCTTTGAGGACCTGTATCAGGGCGAGAATGTGGTAGCCTCCCATGCGGACATCAATGATGAGGGCCAGACCGTGACCTTTGGCAAGCCCTCCATCGGCACCACCGCCACCATCGATGGCGAAAAGACCGCCGAACCCGCCGAGCAAATCACCATCACCGACACCGTGGAGTACAGCGGCCTCACCGTTGGCCAGGAATACAAGCTGACCGGTGTTCTGATGGACAAGGAGACCGGCGAACCTCTGCTCATTGGCGAGGGTGAAGAACAGGCCCAGGTAACCTCTGAGGCCACCTTTACTCCCTCTGAGCCGAACGGCACCATTGACGTGCTGTTCACTTTTGACAGCTCCGCCCTGCTGGGTAAGAGCGTGGTCGTGTTTGAGACCCTGTACCAGGGCGAGAACGAAGTGACCGCCCACACCGACATCGAGGACGAGGGCCAGACCGTCACCTTTGTGGAGGGCCCGAAGATTGGCACTACCGCTACCGTGGACGGCAGCCACACTGCCTCCCCCGTTGGCGAAGTAACCATCGTGGACGAAGTGGCCTATTCCGGCCTGACCCCTGGTAAGACCTACAAGATTTCCGGTGTGCTCATGGACAAGGAAACCGGCGAACCCCTACTGGTGGGCGAGGGTGAGGAACAAGCCCAGGTCACCGCTGAGGTAGAGTTTACCCCTGAAGCTGCCGAGGGCACGGTGGAGCTGACCTATACCCTGGACGCTTCTGCCCTGGCCGGTAAGAGCGTAGTCGTGTTCGAGACCTTGTATTTGGATGATGTGGAGATCACCTCCCATGCCGACATCGAGGACGAGAACCAGACTGTGACCTTTGGCGAGGGGCCGCAAATCGGCACCACCGCCACGGTCAATGGCCAGCATACCGCAGACCCCACCGGAGAGGTCACCATCATTGACGAAGTGGCTTACTCTGGCTTGACCCCCGGCGAGACCTACAAGATTTCCGGTGTGTTGATGGACAAGGCCACCGGTGAGCCTCTACTAGTTGGCGAGGAACAAGCCCAGATCACCGCTGAGGTCGAGTTCACCCCCGAAGCCGAGTCCGGCACGGTCCAGCTCTCTTATACCTTTGATGCCACCTCTATGGCAGGTAAAGCCGTGGTGGTCTTTGAGCACCTCTATCTGGGTGAGCTGGAAATCGCCACTCATGCGGATATCGAGGACGAGGGGCAAACCGTGACCTTCGGTGTACCGGAAATCGGCACCACTGCCACTGTCAACGGTGCACACACGGCGGAACCCGCCGAGCAGGTGACCATCGTGGATACCGTGACCTATTCCGGTTTGACCCCTGGAAAGACCTACAAGCTCTCTGGCGTTCTCATGGACCAGGCCACCGGTGAACCCCTGCTGGTGGACGGCAAAGAGATTACCGCCGAGACCGAGTTTACCCCCGAAGCGTCCTCCGGTACGGTGGAGCTGTCCTACACCCTGAACGCCAGCACCCTGGCCGGTAAGAGTGTGGTGGTCTTCGAGGACCTGTACTTGGATGGCGTGAAGGTTGCGACCCATGCCGACATCACGGACGCCGGGCAGACCGTCACCTTTGTGGAGCCGGATAAGCCCATGATTAGCACCATGGCCACCGTGGACGATGAGCAGATTGCCATGCCGGTGGGCGACATCACTTTGACCGACATCATTTCCTACTACCAGTTGACCCCCGGCAAGGAATACACCCTCAAGGGTGTCCTCATGGACCAGGCCACCGAAAAGCCTTTGACGATTGATGGAAAGCAGGTCACTTCCGAAGTCACCTTTACGCCTACCGAGTCCAGCGGCACGGTGGAAGTCACTTTCACCTTCCCCGCAGACACGCTGGCGAACACGAAAGTAGTGGTGTACGAATACCTGTATCTTGACGGGAAAGAGGTAGCCACCCACACCGACATCAACAACAAGTGCCAGACCATCACCTTTGGCGATACTCCCTCCATTGGGACTACCGCCACCGTGGACGGCGAAAAGACCGCCAAACCCAGCGAGGAGCTGACCATCACCGACACGGTGGAGTACAGCGGCCTCATCCCCGGCAAGACTTATAAGCTCTCCGGCGTCCTCATGGACAAGGAGACAGAGGAGCCGCTGCTGGTGGATGACAAGGAGGTCACCTCCGAAGTGGAGTTTGTGGCCGAGAAGGAATCCGGCACCGTGGAGATGACCTTCACCCTGGACGCCTCTGCCCTGGTTGGCAAGCACATCGTGGTCTTTGAAACTCTCTATTACAACGACAAGGAGATTGCTGCCCATACGGACATCGAGGACGAGGACCAGACGGTCCTCATCGACCTCAATGGGCGCATCTTCGCCACCAAGGTGGATACGGACGGCGCTCCTGTAGAGGGCGTTGTTTTCGGTTTATTCACAGCTGACACCACGGACTTCACGGAGAAGAACGCCGCCGCCACGGCTCAGACTGGCGCTGATGGCAAGTTTGAGTTTGATAACGTCCCTGCTGGCGAGTGGCTGATTGTGGAGCTGGTGGCCCGTCCCGGTTACGTCCTGGACAGCGAACCCATCGAAGTCACCGTGGATGCGGAGGAAATCGACCTGGGCGAGATCGTAAACGAATACACGAGAATTTCCATCATCAAGACAGACGCCACCACCGGAGAGCAGCTGGCAGGTGCTACCCTGGAGCTGTACGACCCCGATGGAACCTTGATTGATACCTGGGTCTCCAACGGGCAGCCTCACCAAATCACTAAGCTGGCTGTAGGCGATGGCTACGTTCTGAAAGAGGTCTCTGCTCCCACGGGATACAAGATCGCGGATAGGATTACCTTCAGCGTATCTTCTACCGGTGAGGTTCAGACCATCGAGATGCAGGACCATCCCCGTGACATCGTAGATGTTCCCAAGACTGGCCAGACTACGCCTCCCATGTTCATTTATGCCGGCGTATTGGTTTTGGCGGTAGCCCTTGGTGTAGGGTTTGTAGTCTACTACAAGAAAAAGAAGACCAGCCGATAATTCCAGGAGGGACAAAAACTTGAAAAGAAAAATTATACTTTGCCTGCTGTCGCTGCTCCTGGTAATCACTGTCCCAATGGCAGCGGCGGCAAGGACAAGCGAAAAGGAGGATGAGGGGCCGGTAGGCAGGCCCAGCGTTTATCAAGTACCTATTGAGACACCAAAGCCGGATGTAACGCCTTTGGCGGTCCCCTCACCCTCTCCCTCACCCTCTCCCTCACCTTCTCCAACGCCGTCTCCGGTTACCCCAAATGTGGGTACCATTTCTACGGCTACACCCACGGTACCGCCGACTACGGCGACCTCTACCCCGGCACCAGCCTCAACGGCTACGCCCTCTGCCACGCCCGCCCCTATCACAGCGCCAGTATCTCCTTCCCCGGAAGCAACGCCCACTCCAACAGAGGGGGCGCTGAACATCCAGTGCGGTGGCGACAATGGAGCTATGCAGGGTTTTACCATTGATATAACTGGGTACACCCAGGACGGGAAACAGTATAGTAGAGAGTTCCGGTCGAATGAAGAAGGCCTTATATCTGTCAATCTCCCAACAGGAAGCTATACTGCCGGCCCGAAAGTGGCCACTTCGGCGAACCAGGGCTATGATCTGCCTGATGAGCAGAAGTTTTCCATCGCTGCGGGAGAATCCATTTACCTGTCGTTTGATTTCATAGCGAACCAGCGCAATTTACAGCTTACCGTGGTGGATGACGATGGTACCCCTATGCAAAACGTGACCATTGGCATCTTCCCGGTAAAGGAAGATGAGCAACTGGCTGAGGAGGTCCCTATAAAGGATACCACCGATGTGAGCCATGAAATTGAATCCTATACCCAGGCCGTTGCCGATGCGGAGTACCAGGCCGACCCATACAATCGCAGCAACGCCATTACCACCGGAAAAACCGATGCGGATGGCATGGTTCTGCTTGAGGAAGTGCCTGTAACCGATGTTGTGGCGGTTGCCATTGATGTGCCGGATGGCTACACCATGGAGCAAATCCCTACGGCGATCCCGGCGGGTCTGGATACAGATTTTGAAATCCTCTGCGAATACCTCAAAGTGGATGTGGAGATCGTCAACGACAAAACTGGCCTCCCCCTGGTAGATGCCGAGGCTGTATTACGCACCTCAAAGGGAGTAGAGCTTGCCAACTGGTTGACCGAGGGCCGGCCCCACAGGCTCATCAGGATTCCTGCCGCTGAATATGAGCTGGAGCTGAGTTATGAAGGGCAAACAGAAACGCTGCATTTTGAAGTGACAAACGATACCACCACCCAAGTGGTAGACTTACAGACCTACCTTACCGGCTCAGTTACGCCGGAAGAACCCGAAAAGGACTATGCCTTTTTGGGGTTGGCAATCTTCGCCAGCCTTGTAGCTATAGTAAGCCTTGGTGTTTTGGGCTACTTTGGGATGAAGCGCTGGAAAGAAAACCGTATGCGGTCTGGAGGGTACCAGTAATGCGCCAAAAAGTGCTGCTGGTACTCGCCGCTGCGGTGCTTCTCGGAGCTGCGGCCTGGGCGATATGGGGTCTTGTCACTTCGACCCAGGACCGTGCGGAGCAGAACGCCATATTTGAACGCCTGCGGAAGATCTCCACGGAGGATACACCTACGGACCTTGGCACCTCATCGACTGCCAGCGATGACCCATCTTACACAGAGCAAAACGATGTTTCTGCGTCGGAGCCGGAAGTCTATAGCAACGCTGCACCAGCGGAGGAAAGCCAGGGCCATAACATTTCCGTTCTCCACGATGAGAACCCGGACTGTGTGGGGTGGGTATCCATCGAGGGGACCGACATCGACTACCCCGTGATGTACTCGCCGGATGATCCAGATTATTACCTGGATCACAGCTTTGAGAAGACCCAAAACCGGCACGGTGTACCATTTTTGGACGCCCGGTGTAATGTGAAGACCTGCGACAATCTTTTGGTCTACGGCCATCACTTTGTGGAGGGTGAGATGTTCTCCACCCTCCACAAATACACCAGTTACAGCTTCTATGAGGACCACCCGACAATAACGCTGGAAACGGAGGACGGCATCAGCGAGTACAAGATCGCCGCTGTCCTTAAAGTGTCCGGGACGGCCACTTCCACCCGATGGAGTATTTTCAACTCCATCTACATGGATGAGCGGGCCTTTGCCGAGATGGTACATGAGCTGGAAGCACAGACCCTCTACACCACCGGTGTCACCCCCGTGTACGGAGACCGTCTATTGACCCTTGCCACCTGCGAGTATTCCCAGAAAAACGGGCGGCTTGCAGTGGTGGCCGTGAAAGAACAATGAAACTGGAAGGCTGTGGCTATCGCCGCAGTCTTTCCTTTTGCCCCTGGTGACCCCAGGGGTAAAAGGAAGGACTGCAACCAGAACCGGAACCAGTTCCGGTTTTCCAACAGGAGGTATAAAATGGCAAAGGAACATATCACTCATCCCGAAGATACCAACGAGAAAAAGCAGCAGGCAGGAAGAAACTCTGACACCACAAAGGAAAATGCCTCCACCGCCCAAGAAACCCCTGAACAGGCCAGGGCCAAAATGGGAGAAAAAAAGACGCCCTCCCTTGCTGAAAAAGCAGAGGAGGCAGGAAAGAAGAATGAGGGTCTATTCAAAGGCAAGGTGAAAAAGCGTTATAAGAAACCTGCCCGGAGAAAGGAACGCCGTTTTGTACATAGGGCTGCCGGCAATTATGCCAGAGGGAAAGCTCGGAAAGCAGACAAAGCCCCACCGCACAAGTCCCCGGAGGTCAATAAAGACGAAAGTCCAATATTGAAACAAGCTCCCCTCCTCTCCAAGGAGGTTACAAAGGACGGATTTAACACAGCGAAGCGTCTGGTTCAGGAGGGAAAGTCGCTTGCCGGAGAGGAGCCACAGGCCGAAGGCTCGGGAGAATCCCCGGAACAGTATGCCATCGACCAGATGGGAGGCAAGGCCAAAAAAATTGGACGCATAGCTCTTACCGAAGGCAAACAAGCTGTAAAAAAGGCTCTTGAACAAAAAGGCAAAAAAACCGAGGCGGTCCCGCCCCAGAGTCAAAAGAAAGATACGGAAAAAGACTCCAATAAAGCAGAAGAAACCGATCAGGGCACAGACTCCGGAAAGAAGAAGAAGGTAGAGGAACCTCAGAAAAAAGATAAAGAAAAGCCTGCCGAATCAGAAAAAGGCAAACAGGAAGACCCATCTAAACCACAAATGGCCGACCCAGACGAGGAAGCTCCAAACGTCTATAATGAAGAAGTACAGACAAATCAGGAGGAGCTTTCCAGCCCAAACATCATCAAGGAACACGGCATAAAAAATAAACGTACCAGCGGGACCACGGACACAGGGTCAGGTAGTCCCAGAATAGCCGTACCGACCCGTCCCAACCGCCCCAGTGCACCTTCAAATTCTGACAGCGGAAACGGGCTTCATATTCTCAACGAAACGCACAGCGAAACCCTTTCTTCCGGGATCGCCTCAGCCCGTTCTGATTTACGTTCGCTGGAACGGGAAGAAGATGGTATGAACAAAGTTGTCGCCTCTGGTAACGTGTATCAAAACGGGATAGCACAGGGAGAAAATGAGATTCAGACAGCCGGTACTAGCGTACACGACCAGGCTGCAAGACAGGACCTCTATCCCGAGCCGGTAAAGAACGCCTATGACTATTACCCCTCCGTGAACCCCGTACAAGAAGAGAGGCTACAGGTAGAGCTTAACCCAGACCACACAGAAGCAGAACCCCTTACCACAGTTGAGTCAGGGCGGCCCTACCAGCCCAGTTATAGGGAAGGCAGGTATGAGTCTCCGGTTCCTAAAGAGACCACATCACGCACTATGGGCCACCCGGACAAACAGCAGCCGGGATACCAGGCGCAGTCTTCTGCAATATCTACCCATCCCACCGCTGGCGCTCCTGCCCCCTTTAGCACCAAAATGCCTTCGCCGAAACAGGAGAGCCGAGCTGCCAACAGCACTTCCAGCAAAGGCGCATCCGCTGGCGACAAGTTGAAAAAGGGAGTGAACGCCAGGGAAGTCAACAGTAGTGGTCTCAATATCAGCGGCAAGGTGACTTTGAATACCTGGCAGCGTGACGTAATGGTAAACCAGCTCCATAATCAAGCCCCAGCGCTAGTCACCAGTGGAGCACAGAGTGGGACAGCCGTGCAAGCTGTCGTGAATTATGGCCAAACAGCCATGGTCCAGATGGGGCAAGGGGCGGCCACAGCGGCCAGCGGAGCTGCAACGGCCGGCGTGGGAATCGCTGTTCAAGCTGGCGTTAAAGTGGGCGAAAAAGTCATCGAACAAATCAAACAGGCGATCCAAAACGCAGTAACAAGCGCCCGGTCATCCGCAAAAACCTGGGGGGCCGGGACGGCATTACTACTCTTCCCCCTCATGTTAGCGTTTGCTTGGGCGCTTAGTAGCTCTGTCAGTAATGGGTCAGCATCTAATGTCAATCTTTCCGATGCCGTTATTGCTCTCATGCCCCAGATCAATGAGGCATGTCAAGAGCATGGTATCCCCGAATACGCCCCTCTGGTGGCTGCTGTAGTCATGCAAGAGTCCGGGGGTAACGTAGAATTGGTCCATGGTGATGTGATGCAATGTGCTGAAGGTATGGGCTATCCCGTGGGGACTCCCATATCTGTAGAGGAGTCTCTGGACTTTGGGGTGGAACTGTTAGCAGATCTACTCACCCAGGCGGGATCAACCGGACCTACTGATATAGTCCATATAAGCCTTGCGCTACAGTCGTACAATTACGGTGGTGGATATCTTACCTGGGCTGTGAACAAATACGGAGGCTACTCAAAGGAAAATGCGTTGGAATACTCTCAGCAACAAGCAGCAGCTATGGGGTGGAGTGGATATGGCGACCCAGAATATGTGGATCATGTACTTCGCTACTACCAGGTGAATGCAGGAGGTATGGGTGACCGCAGCGCCATTGCCAACGGACTATTTGCTTACCCGTTCCCCGGCCATACCTGGACTACCTATGAGGGACATGAGGGAATCGACATTTCCTTTGAGGGCATCGAAGGTCAGCCGGTCTATGCTGCCGCCTCTGGCACAGTTACCTATGTGCAAACCGGATATGGCAACCTGCAGGGCAGCGAAAACCTGGACTCCTATGGTAACTGCGTCTTCATCAATCATGGTGGTGGATGGGAGTCACGTTATGCCCACATGTCAAGCGTTGTCGTTACTTCTGGCACCTATGTACAAGAAGGCCAACTGCTTGGGTATGTAGGCAACACAGGCAATTCCTATGGCGCTCATCTCCATCTTGCCATCTACTACAATTCAAGCCCATCCTCTGGCGGCGTTATCTACGCTGAACAGGCGTGGCCGCAGTTGAAAGAATAGAACCGGAACTGGTTCCGGTTCTATATTGACTTATCCGACCATTTGCGCCATAATAAAGCATGAACGTACTCTATTCTATGTGGGAGGACTGGAATATGACACCTGCAAAAAAGGAAGAACCGTATGTAAATGGCTTTGAGGTTTCGGATGAGGAAATAGAGGAACAGGCCATGGAAATGTGGGAGGAAGAAGTTGCAAGGTTATCTCGTCAGAGGGATGACCTGCTCTTTGCTGGTAAAGTAAAAGAGGCGGAAGATATCGAATGCAGGATTGCCGAACTCGACCAACTTTTGGGGTATGAGGAATAAGTCTTTTCCACTGGCAGCTTTTTCATACCCAACCCACCACTTGGCGTTGACAAAGCGCTGTGCAAACGCTATAATAGACATAGAAAGAGAGCCTGCCGATAGACGGTTAGCCCTCAGATTGAGTCACTGAAAATGACCGCACACCTTGGCCGGGGCGGTCATTTTCTTTTGCTCCAAACAGCCCACAGTAGTGTGCTCCATCTCCTCCCAGGGAAAGACCTCGCCACGTGTAAACTGAGCACAGCTACGGAGATAGCAAAGAACGTGTTCTCTCCATTCTATCTCCCGCAAGCCGCCGTAGTAGAAACTGTACTTGAGCCTTTGCAACTTGTCCTTTACATTTTGGCAGAGAACGCCGATGTGACGAGACAGTAGTACGGTAATTATACCCCTTAAAAAGTAATACGGTATAAGAAAGAGGCACCCAAATGGGTGCCTCTTTCTTATACCGACAGCCTGTCGAAAAAGGTCACCTTTTGGTGGCCTTTTTTCTCGTATTGAGAGAGAAAATGCGGTATAATGGTGTAGGGTGATAAAAATGCTGGTAAAGAACGCAGAAAATCGAGAGCAG